>NZ_JBPCEU010000010.1:0-129881 GCF_050971685.1 Leucobacter fengyongliangi
AAGAGGTCCGGCGGTGTCCTACTCTCCCACACCCTCCCGAGTGCAGTACCATCGGCGCAGTCAGCCTTAGCTTCCGGGTTCGGAATGTAACCGGGCGTTTCCCTGACGCTATAACCACCGTAACACTATTGACATACCAAAACCCACCCACCCAAACCCCAACAAGAGTTCAAGCACCAGGTCGTGGCCGTACGTCAAGAACCACAAAGCGGACGCGAAACATCGTTAGAAGGACCAAACTCACACTTACTCATGCATAAATGATTATCAAGCCATCGGCTTATTAGTACCAGTCAGCTCCACACCTTACAGTGCTTCCACATCTGGCCTATCAACCCAGTAATCTCCTGGGAGCCTCACCACCACAAGGGTGACGGAAATCTCATCTCGAGGCCGGCTTCCCGCTTAGATGCTTTCAGCGGTTATCCATCCCGAACGTAGCCAACCAGCCATGCCCTTGGCAGAACAACTGGCACACCAGAGGTCCGTCCAACCCGGTCCTCTCGTACTAGGGTCAGATCCTCTCAAATTTCCAACGCGCGCAGAGGATAGGGACCGAACTGTCTCACGACGTTCTAAACCCAGCTCGCGTACCGCTTTAATGGGCGAACAGCCCAACCCTTGGGACCTACTCCAGCCCCAGGATGCGACGAGCCGACATCGAGGTGCCAAACCATGCCGTCGATATGGACTCTTGGGCAAGATCAGCCTGTTATCCCCGAGGTACCTTTTATCCGTTGAGCGACAGCGCTTCCACAAGCCACTGCCGGATCACTAGTCCCGACTTTCGTCCCTGCTCGACCTGTCAGTCTCACAGTCAAGCTCCCTTGTGCACTTACACTCGCCACCTGATTGCCAACCAGGTTGAGGGAACCTTTGGGCGCCTCCGTTACTCTTTAGGAGGCAACCGCCCCAGTTAAACTACCCACCAGGCACTGTCCCAGAACCCGATCAGGGTCCGTAGTTAGATATCCAATATGACCAGAGTGGTATTTCAACAATGACTCCACAAGAACTAGCGTCCCTGCTTCACAGTCTCCCACCTATCCTACACAAGCCACACCGAACACCAATACCAAGCTGTAGTAAAGGTCACGGGGTCTTTCCGTCCTTCTGCGCGTAACGAGCATCTTTACTCGTAATGCAATTTCGCCGAGTTCATGGTGGAGACAGCTGGGAAGTCGTTACGCCATTCGTGCAGGTCGGAACTTACCCGACAAGGAATTTCGCTACCTTAGGATGGTTATAGTTACCACCGCCGTTTACTGGGGCTTAAATTCAAAGCTTCACCCCGAAGGGTTGACCTCTCCTCTTAACCTTCCAGCACCGGGCAGGCGTCAGTCCGTATACATCCAATTGCTTGTTCGCACGGACCTGTGTTTTTAGTAAACAGTCGCTTCCCACTGGTCTCTGCGGCCACCACACCCTTTCCGGAGTAAATCCGTATAAGTGGATGGCCCCCCTTCTCCCGAAGTTACGGGGGCATTTTGCCGAGTTCCTTCACCATGATTCTCTCGATCTCCTTAGTATTCTCTACCTGACCACCTGTGTCGGTTTGGGGTACGGGCGGCTAAAACCTCGCGCCGATGCTTTTCTTGGCAGCATAGGATCACTGACTTCCCCTTACGGGTCCCCATCACATCTCACCCTCAAATGAACCGCGGATTTGCCTACGGTTCGGGCTACATGCTTAGCCCGGGACAACCATCGCCCGGGACCAGCTACCTTCCTGCGTCACACCTGTTAATACGCTCACCTCACCAATTCGGGTTCGTACACTCCGAAAGGAAATCACCCGAAGGATCAAACCCAACTTCACATACTTAGCACTCATGGATCAGCGTTTGACGGTTTTTCGCCGGTACGGGAATATCAACCCGTTGTCCATCGACTACGCCTGTCGGCCTCGCCTTAGGTCCCGACTTACCCAGGGCAGATTAGCTTGACCCTGGAACCCTTGGTCTTCCGGAGGACGGGTTTCTCGCCCGTCTTTCGCTACTCATGCCTGCATTCTCACTCGTGTGGGCTCCACGGCTGGATCACTCCGCCGCTTCACTGCCCACACGACGCTCTCCTACCCATCCAACGGACTGAACCACGAAGGCTTGTCTATACGCTGAATGCCGCAACTTCGGTGGCGTGCTTGAGCCCCGTTACATTGTCGGCGCGGAATCACTTGACCAGTGAGCTATTACGCACTCTTTCAAGGGTGGCTGCTTCTAAGCCAACCTCCTGGTTGTCACAGCAACTCCACATCCTTTTCCACTTAGCACGCGCTTTGGGACCTTAGTTGGCGATCTGGGTTGTTTCCCTCTCGACTATGAAGCTTATCCCCCACAGTCTCACTGCTGCGCTCTCACTTACCGGCATTCGGAGTTTAGCTGACGTCAGTAACCTTGTAGGGCCCATCGGCCATCCAGTAGCTCTACCTCCGGTAAGAAACACGCAACGCTGCACCTAAATGCATTTCGGAGAGAACCAGCTATCACGAAGTTTGATTGGCCTTTCACCCCTATCCACAGCTCATCCCCTCAGTTTTCAACCTAAGTGGGTTCGGTCCTCCACGACGTCTTACCGTCGCTTCAACCTGGCCATGGATAGATCACTTCGCTTCGGGTCTAGGACACGCGACTGAATCGCCCTATTCAGACTCGCTTTCGCTACGGCTTCCCCACACGGGTTAACCTCGCCACATGCCGCTAACTCGCAGGCTCATTCTTCAAAAGGCACGCTGTCACAGCAACAAGGCTGCTCCAACGGATTGTAAGCAAACGGTTTCAGGTACTATTTCACTCCCCTCCCGGGGTACTTTTCACCTTTCCCTCACGGTACTAGTCCGCTATCGGTCATCTGGAAGTATTTAGGCTTATCAGGTGGTCCTGACAGATTCACACGGGATTTCTCGGGCCCCGTGCTACTTGGGATACACACCACGCGGCCAAGCCATTTCGAGTACGGGATTCTCACCCTCTCCGATCAGCCATTCCAAGCTGTTCCTCTATAACTTGACGCTCACGTCGAAGACTCGGCAGAATCTCCAGGCATGTCCCACAACCCCGACCATGCAACCCCTGCCGGGTATCACACATGACCGGTTTAGCCTGATCCAGTTTCGCTCGCCACTACTCCCGGAATCACTATTGTTTTCTCTTCCTGTGGGTACTGAGATGTTTCACTTCCCCACGTTCCCTCTACCCGCCCTATATATTCAGGCGGGAGTCACCAGGCACGCACGCGCCCTGGCGGGGTTTCCCCATTCGGAAATCCTCGGATCACAGCTTGTTTATCAACTCCCCGAGGCTTATCGCAGATTACTACGTCCTTCTTCGGCTCCAGATGCCAAGGCATCCACCGTTTGCTCTTTAAAACTTGAAATCACATAAGTAAAGAGAATAAACACGCACACCACCCCGAAAGGCAATCCACGCGCTCAGACCTTATTTCATGAAACACATTGTGTTTCAAAGATGCTCGCGTCCACTGTGTAGTTCTCAACGTACGGTCGATCCCCCCACCATAAGCAACACGTCTCACAGCGAAGGGTCAGAAACCAAGCCCACCCACACCCCCAAAAGAGCACGAACGGTCTAGGCCTCCAGGACCCAATAATGTGCACAAAACGGACACCCACCACCATGACAGAGAGTTCCAACAAACCCGAAGACTTGCGTACTACCCCCACCACACCAGCAGACACCCTGTTGTCAAATGTTCCACCCATGAGCACCCAGCACCACACACTCGGTGATGATCTGGGCAATCTACGAAACCAAAGGTTCCGAGTGCTCCTTAGAAAGGAGGTGATCCAGCCGCACCTTCCGGTACGGCTACCTTGTTACGACTTAGTCCTAATCACCAGTCCCACCTTCGACGGCTCCCTCCACAAGGGTTAGGCCACCGGCTTCGGGTGTTACCGACTTTCATGACTTGACGGGCGGTGTGTACAAGGCCCGGGAACGTATTCACCGCAGCGTTGCTGATCTGCGATTACTAGCGACTCCGACTTCATGGGGTCGAGTTGCAGACCCCAATCCGAACTGAGACCGGCTTTTTGGGATTCGCTCCACCTCGCGGTATCGCAGCCCTTTGTACCGGCCATTGTAGCATGCGTGAAGCCCAAGACATAAGGGGCATGATGATTTGACGTCATCCCCACCTTCCTCCGTGTTGACCACGGCAGTATCCCATGAGTTCCCACCATAACGTGCTGGCAACATAGGACGAGGGTTGCGCTCGTTGCCGGACTTAACCGAACATCTCACGACACGAGCTGACGACAACCATGCACCACCTGTAAACGAGTGTCCAAAGAGTTGACCATTTCTGGCCCGTTCTCGAATATGTCAAGCCTTGGTAAGGTTCTTCGCGTTGCATCGAATTAATCCGCATGCTCCGCCGCTTGTGCGGGCCCCCGTCAATTCCTTTGAGTTTTAGCCTTGCGGCCGTACTCCCCAGGCGGGGAACTTAATGCGTTAGCTACGACACAGAACCCGTGGAACAGGCCCTACATCTAGTTCCCAACGTTTACGGCATGGACTACCAGGGTATCTAATCCTGTTCGCTCCCCATGCTTTCGCTCCTCAGCGTCAGTTACGGCCCAGAGATCTGCCTTCGCCATTGGTGTTCCTCCTGATATCTGCGCATTCCACCGCTACACCAGGAATTCCAATCTCCCCTACCGCACTCTAGCCTGCCCGTACCCACTGCAAGCCCGAGGTTGAGCCTCGGGTTTTCACAGCAGACGCGACAAGCCGCCTACGAGCTCTTTACGCCCAATAATTCCGGACAACGCTTGCACCCTACGTATTACCGCGGCTGCTGGCACGTAGTTAGCCGGTGCTTTTTCTGCAGGTACCGTCACTTGCGCTTCTTCCCTACTAAAAGAGGTTTACAACCCGAAGGCCGTCATCCCTCACGCGGCGTTGCTGCATCAGGCTTGCGCCCATTGTGCAATATTCCCCACTGCTGCCTCCCGTAGGAGTCTGGGCCGTGTCTCAGTCCCAGTGTGGCCGGTCACCCTCTCAGGCCGGCTACCCGTCGTCGCCTTGGTGAGCCATTACCTCACCAACTAGCTGATAGGCCGCGAGTCCATCCATCACCAATAAATCTTTCCAACAACTGACCATGCGGCCGCTGTTCATATCCAGTATTAGACGCCGTTTCCAGCGCTTATCCCAGAGTGATGGGCAGGTTACTCACGTGTTACTCACCCGTTCGCCACTCTTCCACCCAGCAAGCTGGGCTTCATCGTTCGACTTGCATGTGTTAAGCACGCCGCCAGCGTTCGTCCTGAGCCAGGATCAAACTCTCCGTAAAATACTGATGTCACAAACCAGCGGAATAAGCCAGCAAGCAACGAGTTTGACCTGACAAACAAAAACAAACCATCAACCAACCCCCAAAGGAGGCCAGTACTGACAATCCGAATTATTCATCCAAAAGAATCACACCACCGAAACCCATACAGGCCCCGATGACGGGATATAAAATTTGGCATTTGACAATTAAGTGCACACTATTGAGTTCTCAAGGACCAGACACCCCCCGTAACGACCCGCAGGCCCTCCGAAGAGCAACTTTCCTAACTTACCACACCCAAATCATCCCTGCAAATCGATGAACCAGCGAACCAGTAACGATCAACAATGATTTCCCACGCCCGAAGACCCGAGACCACACAAGGTGGTGAGAGAGGCGACTTCCAACTTTATCAGAACGAATTGATGCTTACAACCCGCTGATCTTGGTGGAGATCTTGTCTGACTCAGGAGCTTTTCGCTCCCTGCCAACGAGTGTTAACTATAGGCCGGATTCCACCACCCCCGCAAACCGGCCCAAGTGTCCGGGCGTGTCGCCATATATTTGGCGGATGTTCACCGAGTGAGGCCTCAATTTCGACCTGCTTAGATAGACGGGTGCAAGAAACAGCTCCCCCCTCAGGCCTTCCCTCTTCTCGCGATTTCAGTTTCGAAATCGAGCACCGACTGGAACGAGGGGGGCTTCGCGGTACCAATGGCAAGCCACTCGGCAGGGCCGGCGTGATCCACACTCCGAATGGAAACATCCAGACTCCGGCCTTCGTGCCTGTTGGCACGAAAGCCACGGTGAAGTCGCTGCACCCGGAAACGGTCGGGCAACTTGGAGGCCAGGCGATTTTGGCGAATGCCTATCACCTGTTTTTACAGCCCGGCGCGGATTTGATTGATGAAGCTGGCGGCATTGGTCGCTTCATGAACTGGAGCGGACCAACCTTCACGGATTCCGGTGGCTTCCAGGTGATGTCGCTTGGCGTTGGCTTCAAGAAGGTCATCTCTATGTCCGAGCAGGCATACGTCGACGCCGAGGTGATCGCGAAAACCAAGGATCGGCTCGCGCACGTCGACGAAGACGGTGTGACGTTCAAATCATTCATCAACGGTGACAAGCACAGGTTCACTCCCGAGGTGTCGATGCAGATCCAACACCAGCTGGGCGCAGACATCACGTTTGCATTTGATGAGTGCACCACCCTCTTAAACACCCGCCCGTACCAAGAGGATTCGGTTGCTCGGACTGAGCGATGGGCCGTGCGGTGCCTCGACGAGCACGCGAAACTCACCCTTGAACGGAGCCATCGGCCATACCAGGCCCTATTCGGTGTCGTGCAGGGTGCTCAGTACGAGGATTTGCGGCGACAAGCGGCACGCGGTCTGGCCAGCCTGACCGGAGACCTTCACGAGGATCAGGTTTTCGATGGCTTTGGGATTGGCGGTGCGCTCGAGAAGACCGAGCTGGGCAAGATCGTCGGATGGGTCAGTGATGAACTCCCCGAGAACAAACCCCGACATCTCCTCGGTATCGCCGAGCCTGATGATCTGTTCGCGGGTGTCGCTGCAGGTGCTGACACCTTTGACTGCGTCGCACCATCGAGGCAGGCTCGCGGCGGAACCATGTACTCATCCACCGGGCGGATCAACGCGAAATCTGCGAAACAGCGACGCCACTTTGAGCCACTCGACCCGGAATGCGATTGCCACACGTGTGAGAACTATACCGCCGCGTACCTCCATCACCTGTACAAGGCAAATGAGATGATGGCATCGACCCTGGCGACGATCCACAATGTGCGTTTCATCGTGCGACTCGTCGATAAGATTCGCCAGAGCATCATCGACGACACGTTCGTCGAACTTCGTGAAGAGACCCTCGGACGAATCTACGGAACTACAAAATAGCTGCGGCTTCCGCGGCACGCACCCTAGCGATCACACGCGTCGTCACGGGAAGAAGCACAACTTCAGCAAGACACTTAATTGCATATCCGAGTGCGACATACCCGATGAAGTCCCAGCCTGAAATCTCGCCATAAAATGCGATCGTGCAAAACACAACCGTGTCGACGAGCTGACCGATAAGTGTGGATCCGATCAGGCGTGTGCGGAGAAACCTGCCGGAGCTTCGTTCGCGCAGGCGCACCAGGACCCAGGCGTTCACGAGTTGTCCAACAAAAAACGCAGTGAGGCTCGCGAGTACGATTCGAGGAACGAATCCGAGAACCGCCTCGAATGCATCCTGATTTTCCCATCCCGGCGCTGCCGGGCTGAGCTGAACCACCCAGATCGTGAGTGAGGCAAGTGCAGACAGAAGAAACCCGGTAATGATCGCCCGGCGGGATGCCTTCCAGCCGTATACCTCTGCGAGCACATCCCCCACGATGTACACGAGGGGGAACAGAAACACCCCACCGTCGACGATCAGAGGCCCGGCGGCGATGAGCTTCACTGCAACGATATTGCTGATCAACAGCAAGCCGATAAAGGTCGACAGGATGATCGCGTATCGCTGGCCGAGAGCCGCCACCCTCTCCCCTGGAACGGACAACGCGGGAGCCTTCGTCTCAGTCGTCAATTTGACCCACCCCAAGCGCCCCGTGAATCAAATCCATGTTTAGTTTTGCGGCGACCTGTGCCCCGCCGCCCGCCGCGATGATGAGTTGTTGCGGACCGGGCGGCACAATGTCGCCGGCCGCGTAAACGCCGCGGATCGAAGTCTCGCCCCGACTGCTCACCACAACGAGACCCCAATCGTCTCGGTTCAACGGCTGATCGCCAATGAACTCGACCGGTGCGTGCCATCGTGGCCTCACGAAACCGCCGACCCGTGCGATCACGGTGCCATCCGTGAGCCGGACGCCGGTCATTTCGGCCTTCTCTCCGACGATATCGTCGATGGCACGGCGCTCGACTCGAATGCCAATGCTCTCCAGCTGCCGTTCCTGATCCGGGCGAACCGTGTCGGCACCATTGGTGAAGACAATGAGGTCGCTACTAAAGCGACTGATGAGCAATGCCCGTCCGAAGACATCTGAGGTCTCACCAATGAGCACCAGCGGCTTATCTGTCTTCTCAAAACCGTCGCACTCCACGCAGCTGTGCAGTGCGGTGCCATAGAAGGCGCGAATCATGGGAAATGGCGGCAATTCCTCGGTGAGGCCAGCCGTGATCAGCACCCGGCGGGCGAGGAACTCAACATCTGCCGCACCGCGTACACCGCTTCCGCGCACCCGAAACCCGATGCCGTCAGGAAACCCGGTGGCATGGGCCTCGTCGACCGACAGCGGAGAGACCTCGTTCACGATCGCCTGGGCGAACGTTGCGGTTGGATACCGCTCGAACTCCTCTCGACCCAAGCGCCGCAGCTCAAGCGGGGAAGACCCATCGCGCGTGAGGAAGCCGTGAGATTGCAGTGTCGCCGAATGCCGAGGTCGATTCGAATCGATGATCGCAATGCGGCGATTCGCGCGAACCAGATTGACACCTGCGGAAAGGCCAGCCGGACCGCCGCCAATAATGGCGACACCGACGGGTAGGTGACCGCTCGCCGAGACAGGGGTGGTCACTTCAACCCCTCCTCCACTCGCCGGGCAAGGCGGGCAAGCCGGGCAAGGGAATCTTCACGGCCAAGCAACTCAAACGATTCGAAGAGCGGTGGCGAGACACGGCGCCCTGAAGCGGCGACCCTCAGCGCGCCAAAGGCGACGCGTGGTTTCAGTCCTAGCCCGTCGATCAGGGCCTCCTGCAGCGCCGCTTGAATGCGCTCGGTATTCCACTCTTCAGCGGGGATCGATTCGAGTGCGCGCTGCCCTGCTGCAAGCACCTGCGCAGCATCAGCCTGCAGCGATGCGAGCGCGGCTTCGTCGTACTCGAGCGCATCCGCAGTCGTGAAGAGGAAGCCCAGCATCCCTACGACTTCGCTCAACACGGTGACACGGCTCTGCACCAGCGGCACCGCAGCTTGCACCGTGGCGAGTTGCTGACTACTGGCTTCAATGGGGAGGACGCCACCCGCAACGAGATAGGGCATGATCCGCTCGCCGAAGTCGGTCGCCGAGAGCAGCCTAATGTGGTCGGCGTTAATCGCGTCGGCCTTCTTCTGATCGAAGCGTGCCGGGTTCGGATTCACATTCACCACGTCAAATGCCGCGACCATTTCTTCCCGAGTGAAGATATCGCGGTCAGCAGAGAGTGACCACCCGAGCAGCGACAAGTAGTTCAGGAGACCCTCCGGAATGAAACCCCGTTCGCGATGATGCAGCAGGTTTGACTCGGGGTCGCGCTTCGACAATTTCTTATTGCCCTCCCCCATAACGTAGGGAAGATGCCCGAACTGGGGGATCGCCTCTTCAATTCCCAGGTCGACCAGTGCGCGGTGCAGTGCAATCTGGCGTGGGGTCGACGACAGCAGGTCTTCTCCCCTGAGGACGTGCGTGATGCCCATGAGTGCATCATCAACAGGGTTCGTCAGCGTATACAGCGGGGCACCATTGGGTCGGACGACCACAAAGTCAATCGTGGAACCCGCCGGGAAGGAAATCTCTCCGCGAACGAGATCGGGAAATGAAAGGTCTATCTCAGGAACGCGAAAACGCAATGCTGGCTCGCGTCCTTCCGCACGAAAGGCGGCACGCTGTTCGTCGGTCAGATCGCGGTCATAATTGTCGTAGCCCAACTGCTTCGGTCGACCACTCGCTGCATTCCGAGCATCAATCTCTTCCGCCGTGGAGAAACTCTCGTAGAGGTATCCGGCCGCCAGGAGGCGATCCGCGATCTCACGATATATCTCACTGCGCTCAGACTGCCGGTAGGGCGCGTGGGGGCCGCCGACATCAATTCCTTCGTCCCAGTCAAGACCGAGCCAACGCAAAGAGTCGATGATCTGCTGATAGCTCTCCTCGCTGTCACGAGCCGCATCCGTATCTTCGATGCGGAAGACAAATGTGCCGCCCGTGTGCCGCGCATAGGCCCAGTTGAAGAGCGCAGTGCGCACCATGCCGACGTGCGGGGTACCCGTTGGGGACGGGCAGAAGCGCACTCGCACGTCGCTACCGGTGGCGGTGGAAAACTGGGGTTCAACGGAAGTAGACATTGCCCCCAGTCTAGCGACGCACGAGTGAGAAGAGGCGCAGCACGAGCACCACTCCCGAGGCAACCAGGATAGCCCCGAGGAGCGAGAGGAGCGGGAAACCACCGATTGCGAACAGCACACCCGAAGTAGCGCCGGCAAGCGCCCCGGAGGCATTCATGACCGTGTCTGATTGCCCCTGTCGTTTCGGACGGATTCCTGCCGGGGTCACCTCCGTGAGAAGCGCCGCACCCGCGACCGTCACTGCGCCCCAACCCAGCCCGAGAAGCACAAGCCCAATCTGAATTACAACGTGTGAGTCCCCTCCGAAAGCCGTGCACGCAAGCGCCGCCGCGAGGATCCCAAAGCCACCAAGCATCACCGGAGGAGATCCGAATCGACCTGCGAGCATGCCAAATACCGGAGACAGTGCGTACATTCCTGCGATATGCAAACTGATGGTGAGCCCGACCAGCGTGATGCTTCCACCGTGCTCGGTGATGTGGAGCGGGGTCATCGCCATGATCGCAACCATCACCGCATGCGCGGTCGCAATAAGCGCGATGATCATCACCTGGGTCGAGGTTCTGGCTGCCCCCGAAACCTGAGAGAGTTCTACGCGGTTCGATCCGGAGTGTGCCATCGAAGTGCCAACAGATTTTGCCGGAGCCGGACCAGTTTCCTGCCGGCCAACCAACGCCCGGGCCGCCAGTAGCGGATCGGGCCGGAGTCCGAACCACGTGACCGCGCCCGCGGCCGCTTGCGCAAGCAGGGTGAATACAAAGACCCCCGAGAGTTCTGGGAGGCCGAGCGACGTGCCGACAATTGCACCCGGACCGATGAGGTTTGGTCCCACCACAGCGCCGATCGTGATCGACCAGACCACCAACGACAGATCGCGCGCTCGCCGGTCGGGAGCCGCCAGGTCGGCCGCGCTGAAGCGCGCCTGTAGTTGCACCGCGGTGGCAATACCAAGCACGGCGAGCCCCGCGAAGAGAAACAGTCCGGCGTTCAACACGGCCGCGATAATCACCATCATCGCGCCGACGACAGCGATCAGGTTGCCGAGCGACAGTGCGAGGCGGCGGCCGCGCCGTGCGGCAAGTCGGGCCAGTGGGATGCCCGCGATGGCAGCTCCCACCGCATTCATGGTGGCGGAGAGTCCAGAAATTGCGGCGTTGCCGGTCACCTCGGTGATGAGGAGAGCACCCGCGGAGAACCCTGCACCGATTCCGAGCCCACCCAGAATGGTGGTCGTCGCGAGCATCAGTACCGTGCGACGCTGCACGCGGACTTGCTCATCCGGTGTCAGAAGTGCCGTCGCGTTCGTCGCGTTCTGTCGGATTTCGGGCGCCGGGCTCATGCTGCAGGCTCGAGGTGCCAGGCAGACCCATCGACGTGGGAGAGCAGTCGCTTACATAGGCGAACCTGCGGACTCTCGTTCGCGGTATCCATGGATACGAGTCCAATGGTGCGATACCGAGGCGGATCGAGCGGCAGCGCCGCGGCATCATCGGGCAGGGTGCGCGCGGCGGCGAGCGCGAGCCCTGGAACCAGTGCAACAGCACCCCCAGCGGCGGCCATCGCCAGCATCGCCGGCACATTGTCAGTCTCCTGAATGATGTCGGGTTCAAAGCCGTTTTCTGCGGCGGCCGCAAGGAGGTGACCCCGGCACTTCTCACAGCCCGCGATCCAGTGCTCTTCCGCGTAGTCGCCGAGGTGCGCCTCACTGACCCCCGTCGCACGATCGCGCGCAAGCACAAGGCTCACGGTCTCGCGCCAAAGCGGGGTGAACACGCTCCCTGCCGGAAGTTCCGCCGCACCTGCATAATCAAAAATCAACGCACAGTCGACCTCGCCGTCGCGCAGCAGACTCACCGCACCCGGAGGTTCGGCTTCTCGGTACTGCAGCGAGACCTCCGGCGCTTCTTCTGCGAGGCGCCGCATTATTGCCGGAACGATGGTGGCAGAGGCCGAGGGGAAGCCAACAAGCCTGAGTACCCCACCGCGTTCGCCGCGCAGGTCGTCGATAGCGGCAAGTGCGGCATCGATTTCAGCCACGACGGTGCGGGCATGATCCGCCAAGATCTTGCCCGCGGTGGTCAGCCGGATACCCCGCCCTTGTCGCTCGATCAGGGGCACCGCAAGTCGTGTCTCAACCCGCTTGATTCGCTGACTCACCGCGGGTTGGCTTAGGCCGAGGCTTGCTGCAGCGGCGGTCAGTGAACCGGTCGTCGCAAGCGCATGCAGAATTCTCAATTCCGTCGAGTCAATTGAGCCAAGCGGATCGGGCGTGCGGGGCGTACTCATCCCCCTATGATAATCGCGGCGATACGCAAACGCGATACATATTCGGTGAGGTTATGCGTTTGCGCTTCCCATGAGGTCCGCATCACGTCGATCCGACTCAGTCGCCACCAGCTGCCCGCATGCCCCATCGATCTCTTTGCCACGCGTATCTCGCAAAGTCGTGGGGATTCCCGCGTCGTTCAGACGATTGACGAATTCCCGGGTAACCCCGGACTCAGACCTTGTCCACACAGAACCCGGAGTCGGGTTGAGCGGGATGGGATTCACATGCACCCAGCCTCGACCCCGTGCGTTGAGCTTGTCGGCGAGCAGATCTGCGCGCCAGGCGTGGTCGTTCATATCTTTAATCAGCGCGTACTCGATTGAGACTCGTCGGCCAGTCTTTTCAAAGTAGCCTCGCGCCGCATCCAGCACCTCATCGACCTTCCAGCGACTGTTCACCGGAATGAGTTCGTCACGAAGCTCATCGTCTGGGGCGTGGAGAGACAGCGCAAAGGTGACTGGAATGTCTTCATCTGCAAGCTTTCGGATCGCGGGAGCCAGCCCGACCGTAGAAACCGTGATGCCCCGTGCGCTCATGCTCAGGCCTTCCGGACCCGGTGCAACCATCCGACGGACGGCGTTCATCACACGCTTGTAGTTGGCGAGCGGCTCCCCCATGCCCATAAAGACAATGTTGTTGACGCGCTCAGGCTCAGCTCCGTTGCCGACCTCGCGGCCGCGGCCTAGGCCTCCCTCGGAAATGACGCGGTTCGCCTGCACGATTTGATCCAGGATCTCAGCGGTTGACATGTTGCGGGTCAGGCCGGCTTGTCCCGTGGCGCAGAAAGGGCAGTTCATGCCGCACCCGCACTGGCTCGAGACGCATAGAGTGATGCGGCCGGGATAGCGCATGAGTACCGATTCCACTAAGGCTCCATCAAAGAGTCGCCAGAGGAACTTGACCGTCGCACCGTCGTCGGTGGTCAAACGCTTCACTTCGGTCAGAAGCGGCGGGAAAAACTCCTGCACGATCTCATCGCGACGATCGCGCGGGAGATCGGTCATGAGTTCGGGATCGGTGGTGTGGTGCACGAAGTAATGCTGGGACACCTGCTTTGCACGAAACGCAGGAAGTCCGAGCTCTCGCATCTTCGCCTCTCGCTCCGTCAACGTGAGGTCGGCGAGGTGCGTGGGTGGTTGCTTTACCCGAGGCGAGGCGAATTGCAGGGTTGGTCGACCGTCGGGGCCGGTGAGTTGCTTCCAACCCTCGGCGCGAGGCCTGGCCTGCGGGCGCGTTCGCTCGGCAGCCGAGACCGTGGGAATGAGTCGACCTTGGCCGGGCTGCGCATCATGAGTGAGTTTCGAAGGATCCATTACTCTCTATTGTCGCAGCTTCACCACGAAGGTCACCTGGAAGCTCAAAAACGATGAGCAACCACCATAGGAAGAGCGAGAATATTGCGATCACCAGCACCCATCCAACAGTTAACGGAAGCAGCGCGAGCAACAGCCACACGAGTGCCACCAGCAGTACTCGTGTGAGGACCCTGAGTTTCACGAGCCAGCGACCCACTATCTCAGAACGCAGACCCCACTCAGTGAACCGGCGTTGCACCCGCACTGTCGTCACTGCAATCCACGCCCGGAGTGCGACAGACCTGCGGGATCCGCCGAAACTGAGTCCAAGAGTGGCAATCACCAATCCGACGATGAGGATCACGGATGCCACAGACCGCAATCCGCTCACGACCTGCGAAAACAGCACGGCAAGCGCTTCGGCCCCGATCCCGATGGAGGGTGCCTGCGATCTCAGCACTGCGGCGACGGCTTCGAACAGCACCAGCAGAATGACGGACCCAATCATCAGGCCGAGGCCTGCCCCGAATACGGCTCGTGAACGGCGGGGCTCAGTCAATACGCCGGCGATCAACAGCACCGCGGAGATCACCGGTAGCCACCAACCGAGCAGTGTGGTCAGTGTGACCGCGAGTGCCAGCGCTGGCAGAGCGTCGCTCTGCGCGATGGGGAGCTCGGCCTGGATGACAGGAATGGCAGCGGCGAACGCAAAGCCCCGATCACTGAGCGAGATCTTCACCGCCTCGATAATCGGGGCGAGTTGAATCGCGACCGTTCCGTCGCTGTCGATCGTCAATGTGTTGTCTGTGTTCGCATCTTGGCTCGCTGCCGCGATAAATGCACGATGACTCACTCGGAGCGCTTGCTCCCACGCCGCAGCGAAGGCATCGGAGGCCACGACCTGCGATACCCCGTTCGCTACGGCGCCGCGCACGCCATCCGCCGCTGGCTGACGCAGAAGATTGAGCGCAGCGCTGGCGGTATCTGGAAGCCCGAGCCCAATCACGCCATCAAAGACGGCATCCGTCAATCCATCGATATCGAGCTCAGCATCGATAACGTTGGAGACCTGAGCGGTGATCTCCGCCTGTATTACGGGGTGCTCAGCCAGTGGCGCAAAGGTCTCAATGAACCGTCCTTCGTCAAGGAGTTGGCTCTCAGCCCAAGTAGCGAGAACACCAAAAGGAATCAGGATCGCGGCGAGGGAGATACAGAGCACCGCGACGATCGTGCGGACCCGCGTCTTCCAGCCCGTACCTGTTCCGGAAGCCGCAACAGTTGCGCGCAATCTCCCGTTCTCTTCCTCAAGGAGTCGCACCCGAGTTGCGAGGTCTGCCCCATCGGAAGTTGTCACTGAAGACCGTCCTCTCTCAGTTCACTCGTTTGCCGAGTGAACTGAGATTCACACTACTGAATTGCGCAGGATTCCGATTCCCTCAATTTCAACCTCGACCACATCTCCCGACTCAAGTGGACCAACTCCTGCAGGGGTGCCAGTCAGAATCACATCGCCCGGCAGGAGCGTGAACGCCTGTGACGCGTGTGCAACGATCTTCGCAATGGAGTGAATCAACTGAGCGGTTGAGCCGCTCTGGCGGACCTCACCGTTCACTCGGGTCTCGATATGCGCGTCGGAGAGATCGAGATCGGTTTCGATTACCGGCCCCAGCGGGCAGAAGGTGTCGAAGCCTTTGGCCCTGGCCCACTGACCATCCTTCACCTGCAGGTCCCGGGCGCTCACATCGTTTGCGCACGTGAATCCGTAGACCACCTCGAGTGCACGCTCCTCCGGAACTTCCTTCGCGACGGCTCCGATGATTACCGCAAGCTCACCCTCATGCTCAACCCGCTGAGAGATGCTCGGGCGAATAACCGTGTCATCGGGACCGATCACCGAGGTGTTGGGCTTGAGGAACAGAAGCGGCTCTTCGGGAGCCTCACCGCCGGTCACGTCTCTCATTTCCTCAACATGGGCCAGATAGTTCTTCCCGATGCCGATGATCTTCGATCGTGGAATCACGGGGGCGAGGAGCTTGACATCTTCAAGGCGAAAGCGGCGCCCGGTCGTCTCATACCCGGCGACCATCGGGTCTGCGACCAGTTCGACGAGTTCAACGCCCTCACCGTTCTCAGCCTGGTCAAGTACACCAAAGGTGATTGCGTCGTGGGTGCGAAAGCGCGCGACTTTCATTTCCCGTCGCCCCCGGCCACTACCCGAGATATCCAGCCGAATCGATCCTCGACAGTACCGAATTGAATGCCGGTGAGTTGCTCACGCAGCGACATCGTGAGTTCGCCCGGTGCTTGGTCGCCGAAATCAACGAGCACCCCTCGCTCGCTTTCCAGGCGCGAAATGGGGGTGATCACTGCCGCAGTGCCACACGCGAACGCTTCAACGATCGATCCGTCAGCGACGCCCGCCTGCCACTCGCTCACCGTCACCTCACGTTCCTCAACGTCCAGCCCACGATCCTTCGCGAGCCGGATGAGACTGTCGCGTGTGATTCCCGCCAGAATATTTCCGTTCAGTCGGGGTGTGATCAGGGTGCCATCTGCGCGCACAAGGAACAGATTCATCCCGCCCAGTTCATCGATCGTGTCAGGAGTATTCGAGTCGGTGAAGAGTACCTGCGCACACCCATGTTCTTGTGCGACACGGGTGGGGAGGAGCGAGGCTGCGTAGTTGCCTCCGCACTTCGCAGCTCCAGTGCCTCCGTGCCCGGCTCGGGAATGGCTCTCAGAGAGCCAGATCGACACCGGCTTCACACCGCCGGTGAAGTACGGACCAGCCGGGCTCGCGATTACCATGAATCGAGCGCGTTCCGCAGCGCGCACCCCGAGGAAACTCTCATCGGAGATCATGAATGGGCGAAGATACAGACTCTGGTCCGAGCCCTTCGGTACCCATTCGGCATCAATCGCAATCAGTTCGTTGACCGCGCGGACGAAGAGATCCACTGGTAATTCGGGCAAGGCAAGTCGCCGCGCGCTCTCGTTCAACCGCTTTGCGTTTGCCTCCGGCCGGAACGTGACGATGTCGCCGTTCGGGTGTCGGTACGCCTTCATCCCTTCGAAAATCTCTTGCCCGTAGTGCAGCACAGACGATGCCGGGTCCATGGGAATGGGCCCGTAGGGCACTACCTCTGCGTCATGCCAGCCAATTTCGCGATCCCAGATGATGGAGACCATATGATCGGTGAACCGCTTCCCGAATCCCGGATCTTCGAGGATCGCGAGTCGCTCGGCCGCGGGCAGCCGACTGGCCTCGGTATGTGTAAACGTGAGATCGGTCATGACGAGTGCTTTCTGCCGAGCAAAGCGGCGATGCTAGTGATGCGTAGGGGTTTAAGCGTCAGCGGGAAGTGATTTTCGCGATGATGGCATCGCCAATGTCACGGGTGGATCGCGGAACGCTCCCCCGCGTCGCGAGATCCTCCCGCACCGCGTCGCGCACACGATTGCCGAGCTCTGAGAGCTGCAAGTGGTCAAGCATGAGGGCCGCGGAAAGGATCGCCGCGGTCGGATCAGCGATCTGCTGTCCAGCGATGTCAGGGGCGGAACCGTGCACCGGTTCGAACATGCTGGGAAATGATCCCGTGGGGTTGATGTTTCCCGATGCGGCAAGGCCAATACCTCCACCGATCGCGCCAGCGAGATCGGTCAAGATGTCACCAAAAAGGTTGTCTGTCACGATGACGTCAAAACGTGCCGGGTCTTGCACCATGTGAATCGTCGCGGCATCGACGTGCATGTAATCGACGGCGATTTCTGGGAAATCCGCGGCCACCGCCCGCACAATGCGTTGCCAGGTCGATCCAGCATGGACAAGGACATTGGTCTTGTGCACCCACGTGAGCCTTCTCCGAGGGCGACGGGATGCGGTCTCGAAGGCGTAGCGAACGACGCGCTCCACACCAAAGGCGGTGTTGACCGAGACCTCCGTCGCAACCTCGGCGGGCGTGTTCGGGCGCAGCCGACCGCCGTTACCGGCATACGGCCCCTCGGTCCCCTCACGAACGACGACAAAATCGACCTCCCCCGGGTTCGCGAGTGTGGAAACGACTCCGGGGAACAGCTTGCACGGGCGCACATTTGCGTAGTGGTCAAAGTCGAAACGTAGCTTCAGGAGAAGGCCACGTTCAATATTTGCGTCTTTCAGGCGAGGGTCGCCGGGCACCCCTCCGACTGCACCGAACAAAATGGCCTCGTGCTCCGCGAGCCTGGCCTGCTCGCCTTCGGGAAGCGTGTCGCCCGTGCGAAGGTATCTTTCCGCCCCGAGTTCGAAGAACGTGCGATTGAACGACACCCCTGTGCCAGCTACAACCGCGTCAAGCACTCGATTCGCCTGATCGATCACCTCCGGCCCGATACCGTCGCCGGGAATCACTGCAAGCCGAATGCTGCGGGTCACTGGGGCTCCTTATCGCTCACTATTCTCAGCGCAAAGCGGCGCGCTGAAGCATGACCTAGCCTACTCTCGCGTCAGAGGGCGGTAGGCTAATACTCGCTCGCGCGAGTGGCGGAATTGGCAGACGCGCTGGATTTAGGTTCCAGTACTCTCGGGTGTGGGGGTTCAAGTCCCCCCTCGCGCACCAAATTGACTGACATCTATCAGCGCTGGGACTGTGTGTGTCCCCTATCTCGCTCATGCGAATAGTCGTGTCCGTCCCCCCGAAAACTCGGCGATTTATACACACGCTCCAGGGATCTCGACGCTTGCATCCCATCGCCGGCGGCCCCACTTGAAGGGTCTCTATTTCAAATTCAGATCGCACACGATTTCGTGTATATCTTTATGCGTGATGTTTGGTGCGATCGTGCGAACAGGTTTCGAGATTGTCAATTTTAAGTCAGGCACCGCAATCAAGGGAGCTTGCACCATGATCCAAATCGTTATCGTCATGGCGTTAGTCGTGCCCGATTTTCTGCCTATACTCAATTTGGCATAATAATATTATTAGTTCGACATTGTCATCAGTTCCGACCTGTCAACCGTGATTCGCGAAGGGCGAGGACGGAGTTACCGCCGCAGAGTAGCGGCAGACGGGAGCACGACCACATGGCCGACACCTCGACCACCACCGACGAATACACGGGTGTGATCAGCGTCGATTCAGCGGAGGCCTCCTTCCGTAATCGACTCGGCCAGTTCAGCTCCCGATACGCCGTGGTCGGCGTCTGGATCGCACTCGCGGGGCTTTACGCCGCACTGATACCGCAGACCTTTCTCACCCAGGGCACGTTCCGAACAATCTTCGGCAGCCAGCAGAACCAGGCGCTTATCTTCCTGACTGCAGCCCTGCTCTGCACCATCATCGTGGGCGAATTCGTCGACATGTCGGTCGCCTCGAACTTCGGTCTCGCCGCCGTCACCGTGTCGGTGCTCAACGTCAATCACGACTGGAACGTCTGGATTGCATCGGCCGTCGCGATCGTCGTCGCGACCGTGGTCGGAGTGGTCAACGCCTATCTCATCGTCAGGCTGGGCGTAAACACGATTGTGGTTACTCTCGGTATGGGAACCTTCCTTCTCGGTGTAGGGCTCTGGGCCACCAACATGACCACCGTGTTTGGTCTCCCGAAGGACTTTTCGCAGATCACCCTCTTCACTGTGTTTGGCCTTCCTGTTGGCTTCTTTTATGGCCTGATCTTGATGCTGATCTTTGCCTACATCTTGAGGTTCACCCCCCTCGGACGCAACATGCGCTTTGTGGGCGAGAATCGCGAGGTGAGTCGGCTCGCTGGGGTTCGCGTGACGAGAATCCGCCTTGGCGCCTTCGTCATGGCCGGCCTCATCGCTGGTATCGGCTGCGTGCTGGCAGCGGCTGGAACCGGCGGCTTCGACGCGGGTGTCTCGCAGATGTACCTGCTTCCGATCTTCGCGGCGACGTTTCTCGGTTCCGCGGTGCTCCAGCCAGGTCGTTTCAACCCCCTCGGCACCCTGATCGCCATTTTCTTCCTCTCGACCGGCGTCCTAGGCCTCCAAATACTCGGCGCGCAGGGATGGGTGCAACAGGTCTTTTACGGAGGGGTGCTCGTCATCGCCGTGACCATTTCCACCATCCTCGGTCGGCGATCCCGCTAGCCACGCAAACTTTCATTTCCTCAAAACCCACCGTTGTCACAAAGGAGAGACACATGAAGATCACCAGCACCAGGGGCGGCCGCCTCCGCTCGCTCGCTGCCGCCGGCACCGTCGCCGCGGCACTCGTACTCGTCGGATGTTCGAGCGGGGAGGCCGCCCCGGAGGAAACCACCGAGGAGACCACCACGACCGAGGGCGGGTCAGGGCTTGAGGCACAGCTCGCCGAGTTCATGGCACTGCAGGACGAATACGATATGCCGACCGAGGCCATCAAGGATGGCACGGTGCTCGAGGGCAAGACGATCCATTACGTGCCGATCACCAACTATGCACCCCAGTTCGCACTGACTGCAGCCGTGCTCGAAGAGGCGGTCTCCGCCGTGGGTGCTTCTCTGACTGTGTGCGACGGTGGCGGCAACCCCACCACCATCGGCAGCTGCGTGGACACCGCGCGCAATGATGCGAACGTGGGTGCCATCATTACTGACGGCTTCTACTACGGCATGGCGGCAAACGCCCTGAACGCCGCACAAGAAGCCGGCGTTAGGGTCATCTATGGCAACCAGTTCTCCGAGGATGCGTTCCCCGAGAGCGAGACACAGGCGAACGTGAATTCACCCGGCACTGAGATGGTCACCGAGTTGGCCACCTGGGTCGCAGTCGATTCAGAGGGTGCGGGCAATTTGCTCTTCGTGCGCAGTGCGGATGGTCCCGGCACACAGAAGTTCGCTGATGAAGGTCTCGCGCAGCTCGCCACCGATTGTCCCGACTGCACGGTCACGACCATCGACATCACCACGGCGACCCAGAATCAACTGGAGGGTGAACTGAACACCAAGCTCCTGCAGGATCCCAACATCCAGTACGTGGCACCGCAGTTCGCGCAATACCTGCCGATCGTCATCCCGGCGACCCGCGCTTCGGGTTCACAGGCTCAGATCGGCACCACTGCTGCCACCCTCGGCGCGTTGCAAGCTGTTGCCAACGGCGACGTTGCCGCAGCTTCCGGCCAGTCGGCTCCATTCGGTGCCTGGGCCTTTATCGACAGCGCCCTTCGTTTGGCAAACGGGCAGGACATCTACCCGTACGTGATGCCGACCCGTCTCTTCACCGCTGAAAACATCGGTGACGTAGATGTCAGCGAAGGCGCCGAGGCCTCGGGCGAGTGGTTTGGCCCCGACTCCTTCAAGGACGACTTCAAGTCGCTCTGGAGTGTCAAGTGACCCAACCGCTCTCACCGGAGACCTCTCAGGGGCGGGTGCTTGCACCCGCCCCTGAGGGCACCCCCCGTCTGCAGGTCGAAAACCTGTGGATGACATTCGGAAGCACCCGCGTATTGCGGGATGTCGCAATTGACGTGCGACCCGGAGAAATTCACGCGCTCATCGGCCAGAACGGCTCGGGTAAGTCCACCGTCGCCAAGGTCCTGACAGGCCTGTACACGCCGGATGCCGGCACCCGCGTCGCTGTCGACGGCCACGACCTGAGCCTTCCCGTGCACCCCACTGAGTCGAAGCAGCGCGGCGTCGCTGTCGTTCACCAGAGCCTCGGCCTGGTCGACAGCCAGAGCGTGCTTGAGAACGTTCGGGTGGGCCGTCTGCGGGGGCACGGGCTCTGGCGTAAAATCAACTGGAAAGAGGAGCGTGCTGCCGCGCTGGAGGTGTTTGAACGGCTTGGTCGATCGATTCCTCTCGATGTTCCGGTCGGTTCCCTGAGGGAAGAGGACCGCGCGACAGTCGCAATCGCTCGTGCGGTGCAGGACGCCAAGCCCGGTACTGGCCTCATCATCTTCGACGAGTCCACTCGCGCTCTCGGGCGCAAGTCGCTCGAGCACTTCTTCGAGATCCTCGACGACATCGTGTCCACCGGAACCGCCGTGCTCATGATTACGCATCGTCTCGAGGAAGTTGTCGACGCGGCTGACCGAGTCACCGTGCTTCGCGATGGACGCGTCGTGGAAAGCGGCAAGGTCGTCGAGGGAATGAGCGAAGCAGAACTCACGAAGCTCATGTTGGGACGAAACCTCGCGGATCTCGAACACGACAGTGTTATGAGCATCGACCGCAGCGCCACTCCGGTTCACGTAGGGGGTCTATCTGGTGGCGGGATCCGGGGCCTTTCGCTCGATATTTTCCCCGGTGAGGTCGTGGGCATCACCGGGCTTGCCGGAGGTGGCTTTGAGGACATCCCCTACCTCCTCTCTGGGGTATCTCCCGCCAGATCTGGCACCCTTGAACTCCCTGGCCGCACGATCGACGTGACCAAGCTCACACCGGCCGACGCGATCGACTCGGGCATCATGCTCGTGCCTGAGGGCCGTGAGCGCGGCGGTCTCGCGATGGGGATGACCGTCGCGGAGAACGCATCCTTCCCGCAGAGTTGCCGTTCTAAGCGGCAACTCCTCCCCTTCGACTCGAAGCGCGAACGCGCACTGGTACAGGACTGGATCGTGCGCCTTGACGTGCGCCCACCACTGCCAGATGTTCCGGTCAACACGCTGAGTGGTGGCAACGCCCAGAAGGTTGTGCTTGCCAAGTGGCTGTCGATGACTCCCCAGTTGTTCCTCTTGCATGAGCCCACTCAGGCCGTAGATGTCGGTGCGAGACACACGATCGTCGCTGCCGTGCGTGGTGCCGCTCGAGACGGCGCTGCCGTGCTCGTTGCCGGGTCGGATGAAAACGAGCTTGCGCTGTTGTGTGATCGCGTCATCATCGTCTCTGACGGGGAGATCCGTAAGGAGATCCGCGAGGACATCACCCCAGACACCATCGTCGAGGCGATCTACACGAATACCTCTCGAACGAAGCTGCGCCAGCGGACCGGGGCAGTGCAGGTAGTCTCCGAATCGGAAGCTCTCTAGGTCAACGTGGTGGAGCGCAAGCGAGCCCCCCGTATTTGAACAGGGGGCTCGCTTGTCTGGCTTGGTTCGTCACCAGCCCTCGGTGAGCACCCGGTCGAGCGCCGCGACCACGAAGTCTGCGCTCTCTGCACTCAGCGTGAGCGGCGGCTTGACCTTCAGCACGTTCGAACGCTCGGACGTGGTGAGCACGATGACCCCGAGCTCACGCAACCGCTCGCAGATCGCCGAGGCCTCCTGCGTCGCGGGATCCAGCGTCTCGCGATTCCGCACCAGTTCGACACCCAGGTAGAGCCCTTCACCGTGGATCGGCCCGACGATCTGGTGCTTTTCGGCGAGCGCACGGAAGCCGTCCGCGAGGCGACCCCCGACGATGCGTGCGTTCTCCTGCAGTCCCTCGTCGCGCATCGCATCGAGCACCGCGATGCCCACGCGGCAGCTCAGTGGGTTTCCGCCGGCGGAGGAAAAGAACTGGCCCTGAGTGGCAAGGGCATCGGCGATCCGCTTGGAGGTGATGACACCGCCGATCGGGAAGCCATTGCCCATCGGCTTCGCGATGGTGACGATGTCGGGAATGACACCCGACTGCTCGAATCCCCAGAAGCTCGACCCCATGCGTCCAAAGCCCACCTGCACCTCGTCAGCGATACACAGACCGCCCGCCGCCCGCACGCGCTCGTAGACATCGGCGAGGTACCCCTCCGGCAGCAGCACGCCGCCGGCATTCCCGAGCACCGACTCGCAGATGAAGGCAGCGACATCGCGCCCGCCTTCGGCGAGCGCCCGCAGGTCGTCGCCGAGATCCGCCGCGTACCGCGGCCCTGTGTCCTCGCCGCGATAGGTGCCCCGGAATCGGTTTGGCACGTCGGAAACGTGCACCCAATCCGGACGGTTCTGCAGTGCGTAGGGGTTGTCGTAGGCGGAGGTGGTTACCGCGTCAGATGCCATGGTCCAGCCGTGATACGCCTCGCGCAGCGCCACAACGGTCTTACGACCAGTCGCCGCCTGCGCCAGCCGCAGAGCGAGATCGACGGCCTCTGATCCGCTATTGACCAGCAGCACCGTATCGAGGCCTGAGTTCTGCGGCAGCAGCGCGAGCAGCCGCTCACTGTACTCGGCGAGCTCGCGGTAGAGGAAACGGGAGTTCGTGTTCAGGATGCGGATCTGGCGATTAACCGCATCGGCCACTCCCGGATGCCCGTGACCGATGCCGGTGACGTTGTTGACCATGTCGATGTATGCGCGGCCGGTCGTGTCGATCAGGTGATGCCGCCAGCCCCGCTCGATCTGCATGGGGCGCTCGTAATACCGCTCCTGCGCCGAGGCAAAGATGTGCTCGCGGCGGAGCTGCTCATCGGCCGCCTCGTCGCGCTGCGCAAGCGTGGGAAGCCCGAGAAACGATGCCGGGTCGTGAGTAAATCGACGCCAGGCTGGCACCCGATCGGGCAGAGCGAACGTCGGTGGGGCAGGTTCGGCGGTCGTCACCCGAAGCGGCGCATCTGCCCGGAGGAGACTCACCGTGATGGGACGAGCTTTCGCGGATCGTGCGAGCGATCCGATGCCCGCCCCAGCGCGAAGTACCGTACCCGGGCGCACGTCAGGCAGCACCCCCGCGATCTGCAAGAGCCAATCGACATCAACCTCAAGCGTGATCGCGTCTGCACTGACCGATCTCACTCGCGCATCGACCGGCGCGGTCACCTCGAGGGCGGCTCCCCCGGCCACCCAGATCTCCGTGAAGGATGGCCAGGTGGCGGCTGTGTCGGTTGCGTCGACCACCGTGCGAGTGAGCCGGTAGACGCCGTAAGGGAATACCGCGGCGTCTGCGCCACCCGCAAGTGCGTCTGCCACGAGGCATGACTCGGCGTTTCCCGCCATCCACTTCCCCGCGTCAAGGGTCTCGGATTCGACCCCCGGGTCGAGAATGCGCACTTCCCCCGTGAGACCGGGAAGCATCGCCTTCAGCGGGCGGCCTCCCGCTCCCGTGGGAGTACTCACCGCTGCGAGGCCCGCACCCGCCGCGCGGCCGGGAAACCCCAGCCGTGCGAGCACAAGTTCGGTGACCTCGGCAAGCGGCACCGTGGTGGCGGCATCGAAGATCGCCTGCTCCCCCGCGACCCGGTCACGCGCGTACGCGTTGTCGCCGTCGATCTCCAACTGCCGCCATCCGCTCGCTACGAGCACGGTCGCGCGGAGCACGACCAGCGGCCAGAGCGCACGGGCTTCGGCATCCGACAGCGGGGCCGACTCATGGAACGCCGCGATCGTCTCGAGCGCCCGCAGCGGCCGTGCGGGTTCGTGGTGCAGCATCGAAGCCACCGTGACCGCGAGCTCTGCCACACGCCACCCGTAGGCGAGGTCACCGAGGTCGAGCACGGTATGCGGGTGCAGTCGCGAGTCGTCACCGCGCCGACCCATGACGTTGTCGTCGGTGAGATCGCCGTGGATCGCCTGCACGGCAAGCGCTTCGGCGACCTTCGCAAGTTCCCGTTGGGCATCCTCCGCTGCGTCGAGCACGCGAGCGCGCAGCGCGTGATCCGCTATCGACGCAGCCAGTTTCAGGGTCTCGGCATGCGCCACCCGCATGTCCCACATGTGGGCGCGGTCGAGCCCGGGGTGGCTGAGGCCTTCGAGCGCCTGCACCGATGCGGCGGCGAGCGCACCGAACTCCGCGAGCACCCCCGGGGCGAGGTATCCATGATCGACCATGGCCTCACCCGCCGCAAACTCGCTGCGCCGCACGGCGAAGTCGCCAAAGCGCTGCGTCAGCTCGCCATTCAGACCCGGCAGCACCGAGGCGACCGCCACACCAGCCGCACGATAGGCCTCGAGTGCCGCGTGCTGACCGTCTCGTGCCTCATCACCGAAGACCGGGTTGTCGACCCGCAGCACACTGCGGGTGCCGTCCGGCTCCTCGAGGAGGAAGTTGCGATCCTGATTGCTCCCGAGCTCAGTCGCCACCACAGTGAGGCCGTAGCGTTCGCGGGCAATGCGTTCGGCATCGGCCTCGGAAACGGTTGGGCGGATCAACCCGCCCGTGAACTGCTCGGACATTGCGTGTTCCTTCTCGGTCTCTCGTCAGTGCTTCATGACTACGCGGTGAGCTTCTGGATTTCTGGCGCGAGCGAGGTAAACGCGCGTCGCCGGTGCGATGCCGCGTCCTTCTCCGCAGGGCTCAGCTCGGCAGCCGAGCGCGTCTCGCCCTCGGGGAGAAAGATGGGGTCGTAGCCAAATCCTCCCGCACCCGCTGTCTCGCGAAGGATCGACCCGGCCCATTCACCACGCACCACCCGCTCACTCCCGTCGGGTGTCACGAGCGCCGCCGCGCACACGAAGGCAGCGCCACGATACACATCGGCGATGTCGCTCAGTTGCCACAGCAGGAGTTGCACGTTCGCCTCATCGCTTCGGGCGGGACCCGCCCACCTGGCAGAGAAGATGCCGGGGCTGCCGCCGAGCACGCCGACAGAAATTCCTGAGTCGTCGGCGAGCGCCAGCAGACCCGTGTGTGATGCTGCCGCGCGTGCCTTAATCAGGGCGTTCTCCTCGAACGTCACCCCGGGCTCGATTGGCTCTGGCCCGTCGTACCCGATGAGCTCGATGCCGGGCACCAACGGCGCAAGGATTCTCCGCAGTTCCTCGAGCTTGTGAGCGTTGTGCGAGGCGAGCACGATTCGCGTGGTCACAGTGAGCCTTCGAGCGCCGCCCGCTGCATCTGTCGGAGTTCGGCAGTGGATACCAGCGCCAGGTCAAGCAGCGCGTCGAGTTCAGCGCGGTTGAATGGCGCACCCTCCGCGGTGCCCTGCACCTCGATGAAGTCGCCCGATCCGGTGACGACCACATTCATATCGGTCTCGGCACGCACGTCCTCGACATATGCCAGGTCGCTCATCGGCACACCGTCAATGATGCCGACGGAGACCGCCGCAACGCTGTCGGTGAGGGGCACTGCCTTTCTCGCGATGTGGCCAGCGGCACGCGCCCACTCGATCGAATCGGCGAGTGCGACATAGGCTCCCGTGATCGCCGCCGTGCGTGTGCCTCCATCGGCCTGCAGCACATCGCAGTCGATGACCAGGGTGTTCTCTCCCAGGGCCTTCATGTCGACCACTGCCCGCAAGCTGCGGCCGATCAGACGTGAGATCTCGTGGGTGCGTCCGCCGAGTTTACCCTTCACCGATTCACGCTGCATGCGTTCATTGGTGGATCGCGGGATCATCGAGTATTCGGCCGTCACCCACCCCGTGCCTTTGCCACGAAGCCACGGCGGAACGCCCGGGGTGAACGAGGCGGTGCACAGCACCCGCGTATCGCCGAAGGAAATGAGCGCGCTCCCCTCGGCCTGCTTGCTCCAACCGCGCTCAATGGTCACTGGGCGCAACTGCGATGCGGTGCGCCCGTCGGCGCGGTTTGGCTCACTCATAACACTCTTTCGGTTTGTCTTTCGCAACAAGTGGATCAGTCGACAGCTGGAGGATCAATACCCGATCCAGACAGAGAACAACAGGCAGGATTCGGCCCTATTGTGGCAGTTGAATGGCACCCGTGTGGAGCAGATCGACCGATTCGATGCCAATGCCAAGCATGCGCCGGGCAAGTTCAACAAACTTCGCCGTGTCTGCGCCGGTGGCCTCGTACCTCAGGCTCGGCTCCCCAGCCGCGGGGTCACGCAGGAGGTCTCGCTCGGTGAGCACCCGGTAGACCTCTCGCGCGGTCTCGATGTCACTCGAAACCAGCGCAACGTCGGCACCCACGACCTGTCCGATCGCCCCTCGCAAGAACGGGTAGTGGGTGCACCCGAGTACCAGGGTGTCGATGTCGTGTTCGACAAGCCCTGAGAGGTACTGGCGGGCGATCTCGAGCACCTCGGATCCACTGGTCTGCCCAGACTCCACGAGTTCGACAAAACGAGGACAGGCCTGGGTCGAGAGCGAGATCTCGGGGCGCATGCTGAACAGGTCGTCATACACGCGCGACTGGATCGTGGTCTGCGTGCCGATGAGGCCCACGCGCCCGTTGCGGGTGATCGACATCGCGCTTCGCACCGTTGGGCCGATCACCTCAACGACCGGTACGTCATAGCGTTCGTGCGCGTCGCGCAGCATTGCGGCGCTCGCCGTGTTGCAGGCAATGACCAGCATCTTCACGCCCTGGTCGACGAGCCCATCGAGAATCTCCAGAGAAAAGCGTCGCACCTCGGCGATCGGACGCGGTCCGTAGGGGGTGTGGGCGGTGTCGCCCACGTAAATCATCGATTCACCAGGCAGGAGATCGCGAATGGCCCGGGCGACGGTGAGCCCACCGACTCCCGAGTCAAAAACTCCGATCGGTGCGTCGTTCGCAGTTCCGTGCGTGCTCACCACATCAGCCTATCGCTTGGGCCCTCGGACGTTCGGGCATCAGTGAATCCAAGACTTACGGTGAAACTCGGTGAGCCCGTGCTCATTGATACCCAAGTAGTGCGCCTGTGCCCCATAGCCCTTGTTGGAGTCCCAGCCGTAGTGGGGATGCGCAAGGTGCGCCTCCCGCATGACGGCGTCGCGATCCACTTTTGCCCGCACCGATGCCGCGGCCACACTCGCACAGCCTCGATCGGCACCCACCCGCGTGCGCACGGTGAGCGGCGTGCGCAGAGCGGGGGTCAGCCAGTCATGGGAACCGTCGACCAGGATCAGCGCCTGTTGTACCGCAACCCCCGAGCCGTGCAGTGTCAGCAGCGCGCGGCGGGCCGCCTCGCCTAACGCCCAGATGATTCCCCGCTCGTCGATCTCGGCAGCCGAGGCGTACCCCACGGCGCCCGCGCCCCATGCTGCCACAAGTGGTGCCAGCGTCTCCCTGCGTTTCTCGCTCAAGAGCTTCGAGTCGCGAAGCCCCTGGGGGAAGCTCGGCGTGCCAGCTATGACGGCGTGCACCCCCACCGCAACGGGCCCCGCCACCGCTCCACGCCCGACCTCGTCGACCCCGATGACGAGCGGCACTCCGTCTTCGAAGCAGGCAGACTCGAACTCCAGCGTGGGATCTTTCGAGGCGTCACTCGGGGGCATCTGCCTCGCCCGTGGGCGACTCATTCGTTCCTGAAGACTCTGATTTGGCAGCCTCAGATACTCCTAGGAAGGTGTCGGGATAATTCCCCAGCACACTCAAACGATCAAGTGGCCAATTCAGCACGAAAGCACGACCAACGATCTCTTCCTCAGAGACGAAACCCTTGCCCGGTTGATCCTGGTTATACCGGGAGTCTCGACTGCTATAGCGGTTGTCGCCCATCACCCACACCGAGCCGGCTGGCACCACCACGTCGAAGTCCATTTCGGAGACGCGAGAGATGCCCTCAGGAACAACGACATACGGTTCGGTGAGCGGCACCCCATTCACCGTCACCCGACCGTCCGCGTCGCAGCACACCACATGGTCGCCCCCGATACCGATTACCCGTTTAATGACGTAGTCGGCGCTCGTGTCTGCGGCAAGTCCGACGGTCTGCAGAAGCTGTTCGATTGGGCCGGGAGTGGCACCCGTCACGCTAATCGGGAGGTTCAGCCACCCACCCGGGTCTCGAAACACGACGACGTCACCACGCTGCACATCGACGAGTTCAGGAACGAGTTGATTCACCAGGATGCGATCGTTCACCTCGAGCGTTCGTTCCATGGAACCTGAGGGAATATAGAAGCTTCGGACGAGGAAGGTCTTCAAGAGAAACGACACCACGAACGCGACGAGCAAAATGATGAGCAGATCTCGGAGGAACCGCAGAATGCCGCCGCCGAAGGTGCGTTCGGCGCTGGCTGGTACATCGGTCATGAGGCTCCGGGAGTTCGGTCGACGAGCGGGATGCGAGGCCGCGAGACGCTGTGATCCACTGTATCGATAAGTGGATGACTCCCACTGGGAGGTCTCAACACGCAACAGGCTCCCACCCGAAAACGGGGGGAGCCTGAGTGCGTCTCAAAGGTCGACTAGAAGTCGCGCTTCTCCTTGACCTTGGCCTTCTTGCCGGTAAGGCTACGCAGGTAGTACAGCTTCGCACGGCGCACATCGCCGCGGCTGACGACCTCGATCTTCTCGATCGCCGGTGTGTGGACGGGGAACTTACGCTCGACACCCACCTGGAAGCTGATCTTGCGCACTGTGAACGTCTCGCGCACGCCTTCGCCGTGGCGGGAGATCACGATGCCCTGGAACACCTGGACACGCGAGCGGTTACCCTCAACGATGTTGACGTGTACCTTCACGGTGTCGCCGGCGCGGAAATCGGGAATGTCGCTCTTCAGCGACGGGGCATCGACCAGGTCGAGCTTCTGCATGATTGTCTCTCTCTGCGCCCGCCGCAAGTCGGCACGCAAATGAATAGTGGTGAAAGCTAGGTGTGATTCACGGTGTGTGCGGACCCTCGCGGCAGTGCCGCACCGTGGCACAAGTGTCTATTATGCCACAAATTTTGGGTGTGGACCGACTCTTAGGCTTCGGGCGGAAGCAGCTCGGGGCGCACCTGGCGCGTGCGCTCGATCCGCTGCTCGTGACGCCACGCAGCGATTGCGGCGTGATTGCCACTGAGGAGCACTTGCGGCACGTCGCGGCCTCGCCACGACGGCGGCTTCGTGAAGCTCGGATATTCGAGAAGCCCGTCTTCGTGGGACTCCTCAACAAGACTCTCGGGGTTTCCGACGACGCCGGGCAAGAGGCGCCCGATCGCCTCGATCATCGCAAGGGTCGCGACCTCGCCGCCGTTAAGCACATAGTCGCCCAGACTCACGAGCCGCACGCGACCGCGTTCAGCGTATTCGTCAACGACCCGCTGGTCGATGCCCTCGTAGCGCCCGCAGCCAAATACCAGGTGACGTTCTGTGGCGAGTTCGCGGGCCATCGCCTGGGTGAATACGTCGCCCGCCGGTGAGGGAAAGATGATGAGCGGCTCGGCGGATCGGCCAGCCGTATCTGCAACCGAGTCTGGTTCAGACGCAGCTTCGGTATGAGATGCGGCAAGGATCGTGTCAAGTGCTGCACCCCAGGGCTCGGGCTTCATCACCATGCCGGCACCACCACCCGTCGGGGTATCGTCGACGGTGCGATGCCGGTCAAGTGCGAAACCACGCAGGTCGTGCACCTGCACATTGAGGAGGCCACGATCCTTCGCCCTACCGAGCAGCGAGAGTTCAAGCGTGTCGAAATACCCCGGGAAGATCGTCACGATGTCGATCTTCATACCGCGTCGGCCCCTTCGGTCGAAGACTCGCTCGACGTGCCGGCCCCCTCCGGTTGTGCGCTGTCTTCGGGCAGATCTTCGAAGAGACCCTCAGGTGGGGTGACGGTCACGACCCCCGTTTCTAGATCAACGCTGGGCACGATTGCTTCGACGAACGGCACCAGCACGATACCATTCGCCGTCTTCACTGCGAGCAGATCTTGCGCCGGAAAATGCTGCACCTCAGCCACGGTGCCCACCGAGACACCGTCGCGACGCACGTCGAGACCCTTGAGTTGATGGTCATACCAGGCATTTTCTTCTTCGCCTGCTTCGACCGCAGCCTCATCAATCCAGAGAATGGCCCGCACGATGCTCTCCGCAGCGGAACGATCGGTAACTTCTGCGAAGAAGCCGACGGGAACCCCGTTGAACCAACGCAGCTCGCGCAGCACGATGGTGCGGCCAAACCACTCAGAATCGTCGGGAACCTGGAGGTGAAACACTGCCCCGGGAACGAACCGCATTTCGGGATTGTCCGTGTAGAGCTCGAGCTTAATTCCACCCTTGAGCCCATGCGGCTTGGTCAAGCGGCCAACGCGCAAGCTCCCCGGCCCCTCTGAGGGGCGGGGAGCTTGCGCGCGTTTGGGTGCGTCAGACATTACGCACTTTCGTTCGCGTCGGTATCGACCACGTCTATGCGAACGCGACGACCTTCGCTCATCGCGCCGATCACAGTGCGCAGCGATTGTGCGGTGCGACCGCCGCGACCGATCACACGACCGAGATCGCTCGGATGCACGCGCACCTCAAGCAGCTCGCCACGCGCAGTGTCACTACTTTCGACGCGCACCTCGTCGGGATGTTCAACGATCCCCTTCACAAGGTGCGTCAGTGCCGCAGCCAGCGATACCGCCACAGTCTTACGCCTCGGTCGTCTCGGCCTCTACGGCCTCGTCAGCAGGAGCCTCGACGGGGGCCTCTGCGGGAGCCTCGACTACCTTTTCAGTCTTGGGGCGAAGCACAGGCTTCTTCGAGGCGTTGACCTCAAAGACAGGCTTGGGCTCGACTGGCAGCACCTTCGACTCGGTGTCACCCTTGCCGGTGAACTTGCCCCAATCGCCAGTCAGCTTCAGGATCGCGGCAACCTGCTCGGTCGGCTGCGCGCCAACGCTCAACCAGTACTGCGCGCGCTCGCTGTTCACCTCAATGAACGAGGGCTGCTCGGTGGGGTGGTACTTGCCGATCTCCTCGATCACGCGACCGTCACGCTTGGTGCGCGAGTCGGCAACGACGATGCGGTAGTAGGGTGCGCGGATCTTACCGAGACGCTTGAGGCGAATCTTGACTGCCATGAGGGCTCCTTCAACATGTGTAAACGACGCCGCGCCAAAGTAACGCGGAAGCCTGACGCGCAGTGTGCGCGAACCGATCAATCCTCCCATGAACTTGGTGGAAATGCAATTTATGTCGCGACCTGGGCTTTTATGACCATTCCGCACATCAAAGTAGTCTGGAGCCCCACGGAACACCCGGGAGGCACCGATGTCGATTGCGTTCGCACCGTCCCCTCGATCCACGCTCGGGATCGAGTGGGAGTTGGCCCTGGTCGACCGCAACACCCGCGCCCTCTCGTGTGTGGCTCCCCGGATCCTCAGCAACCTGCAGAGCCAATATCCGACCAACGCGTTTCCGCACTTGGCAAGTGAGCTGCTCGAGAACACCGTCGAACTGGTCACGGCACCCCACGCACGGGTGTGCGACGCGACCGCGGATCTGCGCACCCTGGCTGGCGCAGTACAAACGGTTGCGGCGGATCACGGCGCGACGCTGATCGGCTCGGGAAGCCATCCGTTTAGCCGTTGGGAGGAACAGACCGTCACCCCGAGTGAACGATACGACCGCTTCATCGAACGCTACCGCTGGTGGGGCAGGAACATGCTCATTTGGGGCGTGCACGTGCACATTGGAGTAGATCGGAGGGATCGCGTAGTGCCGCTCATGCACGCACTCCTTGCCCATCTCCCCCACCTGCTTGCTCTCTCCGCTTCCAGCCCCCTGTGGGCCGGCGAAGCCACCGGGTACGCGTCCAATCGCACCCTTATGTTCCAGCAGCTTTCGACGGCCGGACTCCCCTGGGATTTCGACGAGTGGGGCGATGTCGAACGGGTGCTCGCTGACCTCGCAAAGACGAGCATCATCGCGGAGCCAACGGAAGCCCGCTGGGACATTCGACCGGCGCCACGCTGGGGCACTATCGAGGTTCGCGCGTGCGATGGCGCATCGACGCTCGCGGAGATCGGCGCCCTGGCTGCGCTTGTCCAGTGCATGACGGAGCATTTCCAAACCCTCCTCGACCGCGGAGAGGGCCTCCCCCGCCTCCAGCCCTGGTTCGTGCGCGAGAACAAATGGCGCGCAGCGCGCTACGGTCTCGATGCACACATCATCGTCGATAGGCACGGTTCGGAGATGCCGCTGCGAGAACACCTGAGCGAACTGGTCGCCGCGCTCACCCCCATCGCTCATCGCTTGGGCTGCGCCGCCGAACTCGCGGACGTCACTCGCGTGCTGCGCTCCGGCAGTAGCGCCGAACGTCAACTGTCTGTATTTGAGGCGCACGGACGTGGACCCGAGGCCCTTCGGGCGGTCGTTGACTCACTCATCGGAGAGTTCGAACATGGCCTGGCGCTGTAGCTAGCGCAGCCCCTTGCCCAGCATCTGCTGCAGTTGCGCCAGGTCTTGCTCCGAGGGCGCAGCGGAGGTGCCGCCGAGCCCAAACCCTGACCCCGCGGGAGCGGATCCCGAGCTCACAGAACCCAGTTCTGCCTGCTGAGCACGCTTGGCCGGGTTGCCGGATCGGGACGATCCCTTCTTCTTTGCCTGAGGCTTCTTCTTTCCACCGTGTCCCATTCCCGGCATGGGACCCATACCGGGAATCTGTGGCACACCCCCGCGCGCGACCGTCTTCATCATCTTCGCAGCCTGCTCGAAGCGCTGCACCAGCGAGTTCACCTCAGTTACGGTCATCCCTGATCCCTTGGCGATGCGGAGCCTACGCGATCCGTTGAGTACCTTCGGATTCTGTCGCTCCGCTGGCGTCATCGACTGGATGATTGCCTCGGTGTGGATGATCTCACGCTCATCGAAGTTCTCGAGCTGTTCCTTCATCTTGCCCATGCCCGGCAGCATGCCCATCATCTTCTTCAGGGACCCGGCACCACGCAGCTGCTGCATCTGCTTCAAGAAGTCGTCGAGCGTGAACTGATCGTTCGCGATCTTATCCGCTACCTGACGTGCCGCATCCTCGTCGAAGGCCTGTTGCGCCTGTTCGATGAGGGTGAGCACGTCTCCCAAATCGAGAATTCGACTGGCCATCCGGTCGGGGTGGAAGGGTTCAAAATCCGCAAGCCCCTCGCCCGTCGAGGCAAAGAGGATCGGGCGCCCGGTGAGGCTCCGGATCGACAGGGCCGCACCGCCGCGGGCATCTCCATCGAGTTTCGTGAGCACCACGCCCGTGAAGTCAACGCCTTCCTGAAACGCCTGTGCGGTGGCAACCGCATCTTGGCCGATCATTGCGTCAATCACGAAGAGAACCTCGTCAGGGTTCGTCGCCTTCCGTATGTCTGCTGCTTGGCGCATCAGTTCGGCATCAACGCCGAGTCGGCCAGCCGTGTCGATAATGACAAAGTCGTGCAACTTTGTCTTCGCCGCGGCAACACCCTGTTTCGCGACCCGCACCGGGTCGCCCACTCCGTTGCCTGGCTCTGGAGCAAAGATCGCGACACCCGCCTGCTCGGCAACCACCCCGAGCTGGGTCACCGCGTTCGGTCGCTGCAGATCGCAAGCCACCAGCATCGGGGTGTGCCCCTGATCCTTCAGCCACTTGGCTAACTTGCCCGCCAGCGTCGTCTTACCCGCGCCCTGCAGGCCCGCCAGCATGATGACCGTGGGGGGATTCTTAGCGAACTGCAATCGGCGCTGCTCGCCACCGAGGATGCCGATCAGCTCCTCGTTCACGATCTGCACCACTTGCTGCGCCGGATTCAGCGCCTTGTTCACCTCGTCTCCGAGCGCTCGCTCGCGCACCTTCGCGGTGAAGGCTTTCACCACTTCGAGCGCGACGTCGGCCTCAAGCAGCGCGCGGCGGATCTCCCGCACCGTGCCGTCAATATCTGCCGCAGAGAGCTTGCCCTTGGTACGAAGGTTCTTGAAGGTGTCGGTCAGACGGGCCGAGAGGTTTCCGAAAGTTGCCATGGTGGCTCAATTCTAGCGGGGTGTCTCCACGGTCACCCGATGAGCTGCTGTGCAAAGACGTGCGGGGTGAAGCCGGTGAGGTCGCCGATCCCTTCGCCCTGGCCAATCAATTTGATGGGAAGGCCCGTCTTATGCTGAACCGCAAGCACAAATCCACCCTTTGCAGACCCATCGAGCTTCGTGAGAACGAGACCCGTGACTCCGGCGTGCTCGATGAATGCCTCCGCTTGGGCAAGCCCGTTTTGGCCGGTCGTCGCATCAAGCACGAGCAGCACCTCGGCAATGGGTGCCTGCTTTTCAATCACTCGTCGCACTTTCGAGAGCTCATCCATCAGGCCACCTTTTGTCTGCAGGCGTCCGGCGGTGTCGATGATCGCAACGTCGTACCCCTCACGGATGGCACGCTCGACCGTCTGGAACGCCACGGAGGCCGGATCCTGACCGTGCTGCTGCGGCCGCACAATGTCGACGCCCGCGCGCTCAGCCCACGTTGCGAGCTGCTCAACCGCGGCCGCACGAAATGTGTCTGCGGCACCCACGACGACGCGTTTGTCGAACGTTGTCAGGTACTTGGCGAGTTTGCCAATGGTGGTTGTCTTTCCCACCCCGTTGACTCCGACGACAAGCACCACAGCCGGGCGCTCAGACAAGCGCAGGGTCGGATCAAAGCTTGCGAGGCGAGCCTCGATCGCCTCGCGCAGCATCCGGCGCAACTCTTTCACCTCGGTCACCCGGTGCCGTTCGACCTCCGCGCGCAAGTCATCGAGAACCGACTCGGCAATGTCAGGCCCGAAGTCGGCGGAGATGAGTGCCGTCTCCAAGTCATCCCAGGTATCGTCGGTGATCTTCTCGGTGCCGCCTTTGAGGCCGCGGAACACGTGTGCAATTGACCAGGATCGCTCAGCCATAAGTCGAGTGTATCTGTCAGCGCTCACCCACAAATTTGGTTGTCATATCTGAGGGTATATTCCCGTTTGGTTACGAAGCCCTGCTAGGAGTGCGGTTTTCACCTCTCGCCGCGTCGATACTCCGCTACGCTTCTCACTATTCGATGCGCCTGCGTAATGTGGCCGGGCGCGTAAGCCAACGGAGGTACCGTGACCGGAACAACGGCCCTATCCGTCCGCACAAGACGCCCGCTGAGCATGGCCCTGCTGCTTGGGATAGTCCTCGCACTCCTCAGCGGTCTCTTCGTCGCCACACCGGCTCTCGCGTTGGAATGCGTACCCGACGCGAGCACCGGGTGCGTGCAAGGCATCATCAAAGGCACCGATGGATCGCCAGCTGCGGGAGTGAAGGTGTCGCTGAGCGGCGGCTCTGAAAAGCAGTCAGTTGAGACCGATGCCGAGGGTAAGTGGGTCTTCGCTGTCACTGCGGCTGGCACCTACACCGTGACGGTCGATGGAGACACACTTCCCGATGGGCAATACTTCAAATCGGTCGATAGCCGCGAGGTGACGGTTGAGCTGAACAACCTCGCGAGTGCACTCTTCCCGCTGAGTGACGATCCCGAGGCCTCTGCGGCGAGCGCAGCGGCCGAGAGTTCAGGGTCGTCTGCCGGATCCTCATCCGATTTCTCGTGGCCCAGGTTCTGGCAGCAGTTTGTTTCCGGCATTCGGATGGGACTCCTCATCGCACTCGCTTCGTTGGGCCTCTCACTCGTGTTTGGCACGACCGGGCTCAGCAACTTTGCCCAGGGCGAGATGGTGACGCTCGGTGGCCTCCTCGCCGCACTCTTCATGACCTTTACCGGAAATCTCTGGCTCGCGGCAATCCTTGCGGTGGCGGCATCGGCCGCGTTCGGATGGGCCCAAGACAAGGTGCTGTGGAAACCACTCCGTAAACGCAGACTGAGCCTGATGCAACTCATGATCGTGTCGATCGGCCTCTCGATCACCATGCAGTATCTGTTCCAGTTCTTCTTCGGTTCCAGCGTGGTGCGCATCGACACCGCAACCCCGTCTACATTCACTCTCTTCGGGGTCACCCTCACCGTGCAGTCATATCTGGCAATGGGCGTCTCTCTCATCGCGATCATTGCCGTCGGCCTCGGTCTCACATTCACCCGATTCGGTCGCGCCACTCGAGCAATTTCAGACAATCCTGCGCTAGCTCGCGCTTCAGGCATCGATGTTGACCGCGTCATCAACGTTGTTTGGATCGTTGGAGGTGGCCTGGCTGGCCTCGCCGGGGTCTTCTTCGGGCTCGTCTTCAACGGCCTGACGTGGTTCACTGGCGGTCAGATGCTGCTGCTGTTCTTTGCCGCGGTCACTCTGGGTGGGCTGGGAACCGCATTCGGGGCGTTCGTCGGTTCGATGATCATCGGCATGATGGTCGAACTCACCAACCTCTGGCTGCCTGGAGACCTCAAATTCGCGACTGCACTCTTACTTCTCATCCTGATCCTGTTGGTTCGGCCACAGGGCATTTTCGGTCGCAAAGAGCGGATCGGCTAGGAGCATCTCATGGATTTCTGGACTGGACTTCTCACAAGCCTGCTGCAGACGGCCTTCTCGCCGACCACCGCGGCCTTTGTGCTCGCAGCAATAGGTCTCAATATTCACTTCGGGTTTACCGGCCTGATGAACATGGGACAAGCCGGATTCATGTTGGTCGGCGCCTATGGCTTCGGTGTCTCCGTCGTGCTCGGGGCGGGGTTTTGGACCGCGATCCTGGTCTCGATGGTCGCGGCGATCATTTTCGCACTGATCCTCGGTATCCCCACGCTCAAACTTCGGGGAGATTACCTCGCGATCGTGACCATCTCGGCGGCCGAGATCCTGCGAATGATCGTTCGGCTCGCGTCACTGCAAGACGTGACAGGAGGTCCTACAGGACTCGCCGGATCGCAATATCGGCACGTCTTTACCGCTTTGTCGCCACTCCCAGAGGGAAAGACAACCTTCCTCGGCCTGACCTACAACAACACGGGCATTGACGATTGGTGGACGAGGATCGTCGCGTGGGGCCTGGTTGCACTCTTCATCCTGATCACATGGTCTCTCATGCGTAGCCCCTGGGGTCGCGTGCTGAAGGGTATCCGCGAGGATGAAGACGCGGTGCGAAGCCTGGGCAAGAGCTCTTACGCATACAAGATGCAGGCGCTCATTCTCGGCGGTGTGCTCGGTGCGCTGGGCGGCATCGTCATGGCCCTGCCAAGCGCCATGCAGCCCGATTCAATGGGGCGCCCAGCTACCTTCAATCTGTGGATGATCATGTTGCTCGGTGGCGCAGCCACCATCTTTGGTCCCCTCCTCGGCACGCTGATCTTCTTCATCGTCCGTTTGCTGCTGACTTCACTGGCTGGTGAGTTTGTACCCTCGAGCCTCTTGAATGCGCAGCAGACTGAGCAACTCGCCTGGATCCTCATCGGCATTTCGCTCATGCTGCTGGTGATATTCAGACCGCAAGGAATACTCGGGAACAAGAAGGAGCTGTCGTTCAATGTCTAGTGAGCAGAGCTACCCCTATGATCGCCAGGCGCTCCGCGCACGGCTGCGCACCCTTGATCAGGTTCCCGGTGTCGCAAAATTCGACCCGATTCTCACAGTCGATCATATTGAACGTCGCTTCGGCGGAATGACCGCTGTACATGTGGATCACCTTGAGGTTGAACGAGGAGCGATTACCGCACTCATCGGACCCAATGGGGCGGGGAAAACAACCTTCTTCAACCTCATCACTGGGTTTGACCAACCCTCGAACGCGAAGCGACTGATCGGTGGCGGCGACGCAAGCTGGTCATTCAACGGGAAGACAATGACTCGCACAGCCGCGTCTCAGGCGGCCCGTGCGGGGATGGTACGAACCTTTCAACTCACCAAAGCGCTGGGTCGAATGACTGTGCTTGAAAACATGCTGATTGGCGCGAACAATCAGCCGGGCGAGAACCTCCTCGTGGGGTTGTTCAAGCCGCTCTGGGTGAAGCGAGAAAAGGAAAACATCGAGCGGGCCGAAGAACTTCTCGCTCGCTTCAAACTCGACACCAAGAAGCAGGACATGGCGGGAGACCTGTCGGGCGGCCAGAAGAAACTTCTTGAAATGGCACGCGCGTTGATGTCAAACCCCGCCATGATCATGCTCGACGAGCCAATGGCTGGCGTAAACCCAGCCCTCACGCAGAGTCTGCTCGATCACATTCAGGCACTGCGCGACGAGGGCACCACCGTGCTGTTCGTCGAGCACGACATGCACATGGTGCGGCACATCAGCGACTGGGTGGTGGTCATGGCACAGGGCGAGCTCATCGCCGAGGGGCTGCCCGAAGAAATCATGACGAGCTCCGCTGTCGTCGACGCGTACCTCGGGGCACATCATGACCGAGATCTCGGAGACGATGACGTGCTCACGACCGGTGTGATCCGGGCGATTACCCAGGAAGCCAAGGAGGAATCGCGATGACAGATCAGCAGCTCGTGGTGAAAGCCGACAACGTCACCGCAGGGTATCTGCCCGGAGTCAACATTCTGAACGGATGCTCGCTTGAGGCCTACCAGGGAGAACTCATCGGAATTATTGGACCCAACGGTGCCGGAAAATCGACGCTCCTGAAGGCCCTCTTTGGGCTCGTAGATATTCGCGAGGGAACAGTCACCCTCGACGGAGAAGACGTGACGAATCAGGCAACGAATCAGCTCGTGCGCAAGGGAGTCGGGTTCGTTCCGCAGACGAACAACGTGTTCCCCTCCTTGACGATTGAAGAAAACCTACAGATGGGACTCTTCCTGAAGCCAAAGGAGTTTCAGTCTCGCGTCGCCGAAATGTGGGATCTGTTTCCGATGTTGGCCGAGCGTCGACGGCAGCGCGCTGGATCCCTATCCGGCGGAGAACGGCAGTCCGTCGCCATGGCGCGCGCACTGATGATGGATCCGAAGGTGCTGCTGCTGGACGAGCCCAGTGCGGGCCTTTCTCCCGTGCGACAAGATGAAACCTTCATCCGCACCAGGCAGATCAACCGCACGGGAGTCACCATCATCATGGTCGAGCAGAATGCACGCCGCTGCCTCCAGATTTGCGATCGCGCCTACGTACTCGATCAGGGCAAGAACGCCTACGAAGGGCCCGGTCGCGAACTCGCAAACGATCCCAAGGTCATTGCGCTTTACTTAGGCACGTTGGCCGCAGATGTCGAGTCTGAGGCGAGCAAATCACAGGCGGATGGGTCGCGCGAGTAGGGCACGAGAAAGGGCCGGTTCCCAGGAACCGGCCATTTCTGCGTACCCGGGTCGAGGCCTAGATCGCACCTTCAACCGCGCGCTGGAACACGGGGTTGTTCGACTCATCGTACTTGTAGATGCCGATCGACGCTGACGACGGATCGTTGTCAGCATTCAACGGGCCCGTGCCCGACTTCCCGACGTAGGCAATTTCTTCACCGGATTCCAAGAGCGCTGCACAATCGGCGAAGGTGTTGCACTCCTCGCCGCCGTTCGCACCGGTAACCGCGGCGAGCTCAGCCTGGATCGATGCCGAATCCGTCGCACCTGCCTTGGTTGCGGCCAGAGCAACGATCGTCACCAAGTCGTAGGCTTCGGGAGCGTAGGTGAAGCTGACAAGCTCTCCACCGAACTCAGCGGAATAGATCTCCTTCAGCTGAGTCTGGAACTCCTCGTCGGCCTGTGCACCTGGGATCGAGCCCTGAGCACCCGTGAGGGTGCCCGGATCGAAGTCAGCTTCGAAACCGTTGATGTTGCCATCGACGAGGTAGACGGTCGAAAGATCGACACCCTGCGCCACGAGTTCAGGAATGATCGCCTTGATCTGGTCGAAGGTCACGATCACGAGCGCATCGGCACCGGAAGCCTTCGCTGCCGTCACCTCAGCCGAGAACGAAGTCTGATCAACCGGGAACTCGTTGCCTTCGCCCTTCGCGCCGTACGCAATCTCGGCGCCGCCGGCTTCCAGCACTTCCTGAATAGTGTCGCGCAGACCGAGACCGTAGTCATCGTTGAAGGTCATAAAGGCCACGCTGCTCTTACCGTCGGCAAGAATCTGGTTTGCGAGTGCGTTGCCCTGTACCGAGTCCGGCGGAGCGGTGCGGAAGTAGTTCGGGCTGATCCCGCTCAAACCTGATGCGGTGTTCGATGGGGAGCCCATGAGGAGCCCCTCGCCGGTGATCTTTTCGACCACGTGCAGGGTACGCGAGGAACTCATCGCTCCGAGAACGAAGGACGCTCCGCTGGCGATAACATCGTCTGCGCCTTTCTCCACGATGGTGATGTCGGCGCCGTCGCCCTCATTGGCCTCGGCAACAATCTCGACATCTTCACCGAGCACACCGCCTGCGGCATTGATGTCGACCAGCGCCTGAGCGATGCCAGCCTGAACTGGTGGCATGAGGAAGCCGAGGGACCCGGTCTGTGGGAGGAGCGTTGCGATCTTCAGCGCACCGGTGCTGCTTTCCTCCGCGGGCGCGGTTTCGGCTGGCTCACTTCCGGAGCAGGCGGTCAGTACCAGCGCAGCGCTTGCGACCAGCGCAAGCGCGCCCGCCGATCTCTGGGAAATCATTTTCATTAATGACACCTTTCATACCGAATGGCCATGGTCGCAACATTGCGACACTGTGCTTGAGCCTAGCGAATTGACACCTGGGAACGGCCGGCGTGGCCCGGTTGTGACCCAGATGTTAGCGAGTCGTGACCCAACCGGCTATGCGACCGCGGGCTCTTCGTCGCGCGCGAGTCGCTGACCAACCACCGCCGAGATCCCGTCCTGCCGCATCGACACCCCATACAGAGCGTCCGCGATCTCCATTGTCCGTTTCTGATGGGTAATGACGATGAGCTGCGAGTTCTTGCGGAGGCCCTCGAAGGTCTGCAGGAGCCGACCCAAGTTGGCATCGTCGAGGGCGGCCTCCACCTCGTCCATGATGTAGAACGGGCTAGGCCGAGCGTGGAAGATCGCGATCAGCCAGGCGACGGCCGCGAGCGAGCGCTCGCCACCCGAGAGCAGCGACAACCGCTCGACCTTCTTTCCTGCTGGCCGCACGTTCATCTCGATACCAGTACCGAGCAGATCGTCAGGATCGGTGAGGAAGATTTCTCCCGACCCGCCCGGGAACAGCACCGGGAAGACCTCGGCGAAGGCCGCCTGCGTGTCCACGAATGCCTCAGCGAAGATGCCCTGCATCTTCCCGTCGAGATCGGCGATGATCTTCAGTAGATCGGCTCGGGTCTTCGATAGATCTTTCAGTTGTTCCGCCAGGAAGGCATGCCTCTGCTCAAGCGCCGAATACTCCTCAAGCGCAAGCGGATTAATCCGACCGAGCTCTGCGAGACGCTTCTCGGCCCGTGCGAGACGCTTCTGCTGTTCGGCTCGCACGAACGGAACCGTCGGGGTCTCGTGCTCTGGCGCGATGCCGTCCCATTCCTCGTCACCCAGCACGGGAATGAGCTGATCGGGCCCGTACTCAGCGATGAGGACTTCCTCGACCAGGCCAAGCTCACTCCCCGAGCGCTCGAGAAGCGAGGAAATCTGCAATTTCCGCTCATAGCTCTTGAGTTCCGCGCCGTGCACGCGCTCGGTGAGAGCCACCAGCCGCCTTCTCAGCTCGGCTTCCTCCGAGCGAAGGAGCGTGAGTTCTTGACTATGCCTCGCACGCTCTTGCTCGGCCGCCTGTTGCGCCACCCGCGCCTCGGCTAGGGAGCGGTCGCAGGATGCTTGGATGTCGGGCAACAAACTGGCCACCCGCTCCGCTCGGGCGACCTGTCGGGCGCGAAGCACGGCGCGACGCGCGGCATCCTCGGCCGCATGTCGCTCGGCATCGAACTGATCGGCGAGCTGCAGATGTCGCGCCCGGGCAGCTCTCGCGCGTTCCCGGGCGGTCTCCAGCTCAAGCCGCAGCTCGACCTCGGCCTGTCGTGCACGCTCAACCTCCTCAGCGAGAGCATCACGCTCGCTCGCGTCGAAGATCGGGCGAGGTCGAGCCTCGGCCTCCTCCCATTCACGCACGGCGTGATCCACCGCTGCCTGAGCATCGATGACGCTTTCAGCAACAGATGCCAGCGCCTGACGCGCCCGATCCGCCTCGGCATGGCCTGCCTCGGCGCGCACGGTCAAGCGATTTCGCTGCTCGGCCACGGTTGCGAGCCGGGCATCTGCGGCCCGCAGGTCGGCGAAGGCTCGGTCTGCCTCGATCTTGGCACGCCCAGCCGCGTCTCGAAGGTCGGTGAGCTGTGCGCTCAATTCCTCGATTTCACCGGCCAGAGCGGTGCGACGCTGCTCGGCCTGTTCGCGGTCGGCGGTGAGCTCTATGCGAGATGGGGCGAGTCCAGACCCCCCGGTAAGCGTGTGCTCGGTCAGGACATCGCCGGCCAGGGTGACCAGTGTGAAGCCGCCCGACGGCAACGATTCGCGGAGGAGCTTCGCCGCCGCGCGAGCCGATGCCAGGTCATCGACGATATAGCTTCGCGCCAACATGCCAATTACGCCGTCGTGGGCGCGCGTCACGTCGATCGCGCGAATAGCTCCCGGCACCTTCGGTCCGGCGGATTCACGGTCAAAACCGCTCTCGGAACGCGCGATTACGATTCTCACGCGACCAAGATCCTGGCGGTGGGCCGCCTCCACCGCAGAATCGGCAGCTACAGCATCGTCTGCGAGCAACGCGTCGGCAAATTTACCGAGTGCGGCCGCGACAGCGGTACTATACCCCTCGTCGACGCGGACTTGGTCACTTACCCGGCCAGACAGTCCGCGAGGGACTTGTGAAAGCAACGCACCGGAGGCATCCCGCTGATCGAGCGAGCGCGCCAGTGCGCTGATGCGAGCATCAAGCCCCGCACGCTCTCGTTCGAGTTCATGGAGACGTTCGCGAACCTCGTCGCGCTCGCGCTCCGCCTCTCTCTGCGCGTCTTGTGCGCCGCGGTAGGCATCGTCGAGACCGGTCTCTGGGGCTTCGACCTCGCTCAATTCCGATACGAAGGCAGACAGTTCTTCCCGGGCTAAATGTGCGCGCTCATCGGCTTGCGTGAGGGCGAGTTCGCGCCTCGCGACCTCCTGAGCGACCGTGGCCAGCTTCTGCTCTGCCGTTTCCCTGTGGCCACGGAGCTTCGACAACTCGAGGTCGTGTTTGGAGACCAGCGCGCTCTGTGCAGCGAGGTGCTCATCGACCGCGTCGAGGGCGCGTTGGGCTCGCAAGGTGGCATCGCCCGCCTGTTGCCACGCAGCTTCAACCGCTGGCAATGCCTCGCCCAGTTGCTTCGCCTCCTCGTTCGCCTCGTCGAGCGCGGCACGGGTCAGCCGGCCCTGCTGCTCGGGCGGCTCGGCCTGGGTGGCGAGGAAGGTCAGTCGCTGCTGGGCCTGCGCGAAGACGCCGCGGAGACGGGATTGCGCAGATTCAAGACCCAGCGTGATCCTGCGGGCGGCATCGAGCTCGTCGCTGTGCTGATCCTGCTCGAGTCGCTGGATCCGCAGCTGCTTCTGTTCCACCTGCTCCTGCAGCACAATGCGCTCAGAATGCTGCTCCGCCTCGCTTTGAGCGAGTGCATCGAGTTCCACGCGCAGCCTGGCGACATCGTCGGCGAGAAGCCTCGCCTTCGCGTCACGCAGCTCCGACGCAATCCCCTGGGCCGCCCGTGCCACCTCGGCCTGGCGGCCCAGGGGCTTCAGCTGACGGCGAATCTCACCCGCGAGATCGTTGAGACGCGTGAGGTTCGCCTCCATCGCGTCAAGTTTGCGCAGGGTACGCTCCTTGCGCCTACGATGCTTCAAGATACCGGCGGCTTCCTCAATGAATCCCCGACGATCATCCGGAGTCGCACGGAGCACTGCATCGAGCTGGCCCTGCCCAACGATCACGTGCATCTCGCGACCCAATCCAGAATCGCTCAGGAGTTCCTGCACGTCGAGGAGTCGACACCCCTCGCCGTTAATGGCGTACTCGCTCGCCCCGTTTCGAAACAGGGTTCGACTGATCGTCACCTCGGAATACTCAATCGGAAGGGCGCCGTCTGAATTGTCGATAGTGAGCTTCACCTCTGCGCGGCCGAGCGGGCCCCGCGTAGAGGTTCCCGCGAAGATGACGTCTTCCATCTTTCCGCCGCGCAGGGTTTTCGCCCCCTGTTCGCCCATCACCCAGGCGAGCGCGTCAACCACATTCGATTTGCCCGAACCATTGGGGCCGACGATCGCCGTGACCCCGGGCTCGAACTGGAAGGTGGTGGGCTGAGCGAACGACTTGAACCCTTTGAGGGTCAGGCTCTTCAGGTGCACCGCCACCTCCTTCTCACGCGTCGTGTTCGTGGCGGTGAATGAACTTCGTCCGCCTTCAGGTTTCCCGTCAACACAAGGATCTCACCCCCGTACCTCCATACACGACAGTTCGGGCCGAGTGGGGGAACGGGTGCTCAAGGCTACCTGTGTTTCGTCGCCTGCCGAACGAGCTTCATTTTCTCTCGCTTCTTCAGGTAGCGCTCGACAAAAATCCCCAGAATGATCCACCCTCCGAGCGCGGTGATGATCCACACGATTAGCGGGGCCAGGACCCAGCCAGTGCCGCTGATCTGAATTCCGCCGGAAAACAGCGTGGCGACCCAGAGTGCGAGAAAGGTCGAAACCAATCCCACGCCACCCAGCAGGGCCGAGGCGTACTTACGTGCCATGTTGAAGACGAACGGACCGAGAATCGACTGGGCAAGGGTGAAGATGGCCACCGCAACAAGAAACCCGCCGAGCTGCAGCGTGACATCGGCGAGCAGCCAGTCGGCAATCAACAGAGCGAACGCGGCCAACACGAGGTTCGTGGCGACTCCGAGCAGGAAGCGAATCATGAGACGCTCCTTTCTGTCTGCGGTGAGTTATTTCTGAACCACTTCGCCGGGAGATCCGGTCCGTCCCAGACCTGGATGATGCCCCAGGCCACTGCGGCCAGAGGGACCGCAAGCACCGCTCCGAGTATGCCTGCGAGCACCGTGCCCACGGTGAGTGCGAGCAGAATGACCAGAGGGTACAGGCGAAGTGCGCGGCCCATGAGAACGGGCTGTAGGAAGTTGCCCTCCAGTTGATTCACGAGAATGACCACCCCAACCACGAGAACGGCGCTCAGCGGCCCATTTGCGACGAGAGCGACGAGAGCCGCGAGAATTCCGGCGACGGTCGCCCCGACAAGCGGAATGAACGACAGCAGAAATACCAAGACCGCGAGCGGAAGCGCGAGTGGCACCTGCAAGATCACTAGGCCAATGCCGATGCCCACCGCGTCAATCAGTGCAACGCTTGCAGTGCCTCGAATGTACGATCCGAGCGTGTCTACCGTCTTTGCTCCAATACGTTCCGCACGAGCAAGTGATCGGCCCTCGAAGGGTCGCACGACGAAATGCCAGATTGCTGGCCCGTCCTTCAAGAAGAAGAACAGCACGACGACCATGAGAATGAGGCCAGTGACAAAGCTCGCGACTGCGCCAACGCCGGCCACCGCACCAGAGCCAAAGTCGGCAGTCGTGATGAAATCCACGAGCTGACCCTGCCACTCATCGAGTTGCTCGCTGCTGGGCGCAAACGGCAAGGTATTGATCCAGCTCAGTAACTCCTGAAGACCGCTCTGCGCCTGAGCCGAAAGCTCGTCCCACTGATCGCGCACCGCCCACGTGATCAGCCAGGCGACGCCCGAGAGGATCAGAACGATGGCAAAGAGCTCGATCACCGCAATCAAGGCTCCCGGAACACCCCGCGCGCGGAGCCAACGTGTCGCGGGCCAGAATGTGCTTGCGAGGATCAGCGCCAGAAGAATCGGGATCACCACGGTGCTGAGAATCCGAAGCCCCCAGATGAGGCCAGCCACAAGCAGCACCACGATGATGATCTGCAATGAACGGGTGGCCAGGAGCCCCAATCCGTCGCGCCACGGACCGCGCGCGGACACGCTACCACCGTCAACGCTTGTCGAAGCGACCGGCGGGTAACGGTGAGGCTGACTGGCGCCCACTTCTGGACCCGGCCGTCGTTTCCGACTCCCGAACATACTTCTTCCCTCCGTTAACGCGGGTCTCTAGAGCAGCGCGCGCTCCGAGATGAAGTTCCGCAACTCGGCTGCACTGTCGGGCATCTCTGTCACGTACTGTGGCAAATCAAGTAAACCGCCCAGGTGCGGAGGCAGCGCTGGCCGTTCGCCAATTGCCTCCTCAACGATGTCAGGGAACTTCGTCGGCTTTGCGGTTTCGAGCACGAGCATCGGCACTCCGGGTTCAAGGTACTCTCGCGCAACCCTCACGCCGTCTGCTGTGTGGGGATCGATGATGATTCCCGTCTCGGCGTGAACCGATCGGATGGTCGATACGCGGTCCTCGTGTGTACTCGTCCCACTGACGATACCGAACTCGTCAGCGAAACGATCACGCTCGGCGGTAAGGTCGAAAGAGCCTTCGGTGTCGAGTAGCTGCCACAGGCCGGCCAGTGCCGTCCCGTCACCACCGACCAAGTCAAAAATGAACCGCTCCAGGTTCGACGCCTTCGAAATGTCCATCGATGGGCTCGAGGTGGCGTGCGTCTGTGCCGCGCTTCGCGGCCGGTAGATGCCGGTCCGAAAGAAGTCGTCGAGCACGTTGTTCTCGTTGGCAGCGAGCACGAGCCGGCGGATCGGCACGCCCATGCGCCGCGCAAAGTGACCTGACAGTATGTTCCCGAAGTTTCCTGAGGGCACGGTGACTGAGATTTGTTGGGTGGATCGCGCCTCTGCGCCCTGCGCATCGGTCGCACGCAGCCACGCCCAGAAGTAGTAGACGACCTGTGCGGTGATGCGACCCAGGTTGATTGAATTCACCGTGCCGAGATGATGGGCACGCTTGAACTCAAGATCACCAGAGAGTTCTTTCACCAGATTCTGGCAATCGTCGAAGACTCCGTCGATCGAGATGTTGTGAATGTTGGGTTCTGTGAGCGAGTACATCTGTGCTCGCTGAAAGGCGCTCATGCGACCCTGTGGGGACAGCATGAACACAGAGACACCGTCTTTCCCGCGGAGCGCGTACTCGGCGGCGGATCCGGTATCACCCGAGGTGGCCCCCAGGATATTGAGCGTGCGCTCGTGCTGCGTCAACACGTACTCAAGCGCTTCTCCGAGAAACTGCATCGCCATGTCTTTGAAGGCGAGTGTCGGCCCCTCCGAGAGACCAACCAACGTGATGGTCTCGCCGATCGGTGTCAGCGGCACGATTTCTGGCGACACGAACTTCTCGGAGTCGTAGGCAGCCGCGCACATACGCGCGAGTTCCGCGCGAGGAATATCGGTCGCAAAACGGCTGATGACCTCGGTGGCCAGCTCAGAGTAGCGAAGGTCGCGCCACGATTCGATCTCAGCGAGACTCACGGTCGGCAAGTGCTCGGGAACCGTAAGTCCCCCGTCTGGGGCCAGCCCTTCGATCAGAGTTTCGCTGAACGGCGCGGGATCCATGCCCCCGCGCGTCGAGATGAACTTCACCAAGTGCTCCTTCAGGATCTGTGCGCAGCGAGCGCCCTCTGCCTCTATTCAAGCAGCAAACTCACGATCGGGTGTCGACCGCGCCCGTGACCTCCACCGAGACGGCATGCCACAGCGTGATCACTCGCGAAGCTTCGCGCCGAAAGCCCGCTCGGCGGTCGCGACGCCGGCGAGCTTCGCCGCACTGGCTTCCTCGGCCTTCAGGGTGCGGTCTTCGGCCCGGAACCGGAGCGCGAATGTGAGCGCTCGCTGGCCCTCGGGAATACCGGAACCCCGGTAGTCGTCGACGATCCTGGCATCCTCGAGCAAATCACCAGCACCCGCCACCACCGCGGCAAGCACCGCATCGGCGGGAATCGAGATGCCGGCAAGTAGCGTGAGGTCTTGCGTGGCGGCCGGGTACGTCGACAGCTGGCGGGTGCGCGGGTCGCGCGGTGCCCACTCGATGAGCCTGCCGAGGTCGAGTTCGAAGGCCGAGACGCGGCCAGGAAGGTGGGACGCTGCGGAGAGTTCAGGGAGGAGCTCCCCCGCGATACCGACGGGCCGCAGTTCGCCTTCAACCTGCACGCACAGTTCGGCCGTACGTCCCGGATGAAACGCGCGATGCGCGCCCTGACGAACGACGAGCTCGCACGACAGCGCTCGCGCGACCACGCGGGCGGCGTCGAGCGCGTCGGCCCAGTCGGCGGCTCGGGCCGATTCCCCTGGCTGCTTCGCGACCGCGTCTCCAAGGAGAAGGCCGGCAGCGTGCCGAGGCTGTGACGGGAGGGAGTCGTTCAGCTCTGCAAGTGTCTCATCGCTGGGCCGTTCGGCGAGCGGCGGCACCGAGTCGGTGCCGAGCGGCTCACCCGCGGCGGGCGGCTCGAACACCGAGCCGAATTCCACGAGTGAGAGGTCGGTAAGTCCACGCGAGGCATTGCGCTGGGCCGCGGTGACCAGACCCGGAAGGAGTGAGCGGCGCAGGAACGGAGCCTCCCCGTCGAGCGGGTTCGCGAGCTTGATCGCCGAAACCTCTGTGTCGCCGTCTTGGCTCAGCGCCCCGAAATTCTGCAACTGGGCGCTGGAGACGAACGGGTAGTTTTGCACCTCGTCGAATCCAAAGGCTGTTGTTACCTCCGCAGCGCGGCGACGCAGCCGCTGCGCGCGAGTGAGCCCCCGGCCTGCGGGAGCCACGGGAAGCACCGAGGGGATGCGGTCGTAGCCAACAATCCGCACGACCTCCTCCACGAGATCAGCGGGCCGAGTAAGGTCACTGCGCCAGCTTGGGGGAGTCACCACGAGTACATCGCCGTGTTCGTTCGCCTCGAGCGTCACCTCGCAGCCGATCATCTCGATCGCGCGACGCGATTCCTCGTCTGAGATGTCGGTGCCCAGCAGCCCGTTGACGCGTGCCAACGGCAGCCGGACGGCGACAGGCTCGAACGGTGCGACGATCTCAGCACCCAGCGAATCGACCGTGCCCCCTCCCAGTGCAACCAGGAGATCGACCATGCGCTGTGCCGCGGCCCGAGCCACGAGCGGATCAACGCCGCGCTCGTAGCGCTTCGACGCTTCACTCGGAAGCTTGTGCCGCCGCAGAGAGCGCGCGATCGACACCGGGTCAAAGGTCGCAGCTTCGATGAGCACATCAGTCGTGCGGTCGTCAGTCTTGGTGGATTCGCCGCCCATGACGCCCGCGAGACCAATCGGCCCAGATTCATCGGTAATCAGCAGATCCTCGGGGTGGAGCTTCCGCTCTTGCCCGTCGAGCGTGACCAGCGTCTCCCCCTGGTGCGCACGACGCACGGTGATACCGCCAGAGAGCTTCGTGAGGTCGTACGCGTGCAACGGCTGCCCAAACTCGAGCATCACGTAGTTGGAGATGTCGATCTCAAGGCCGAGCGAGCGGATCCCCGCGAGTTGCAGTCGAGACACCATCCACGGCGGCGTCGGGCGCGTGGGATCGACCCCGCGCACCACACGGGCGATGAAGCCGGTGGCGCCCATTCGGCCGCGGATCGGGGCCTGGTCGTCAAGCACGATCGGGAATCCCGATCCACTCTCGATCGTGAGGCCAAGCGCGGGATCGCGAAACTCCGCGCCTGTCGCGTGCGAGTATTCGCGGGCGACACCTCGAATTGAGAACGCGTACCCGCGGTCTGGAGTGACGTTAATCTCAACTGCGGTGTCGCGCATGCCCAGCAACTCCAGCGCGTCGGAGCCAACCTCAGGGTCAAGGCCGAGCCGCGAAAGCACGATGATGCCCTCGTGATCATCTCCGAGTGCGAGCTCCTTCGCCGAGGCAATCATGCCGTCGCTCACGTGGCCGTAGGTCTTTCGAGCAGCAATGCGGAAGTCGCCGGGGAGCACGGCACCCGGAAGCGTTACCACGACCTTGTCGCCCGCCTCGAAGTTGTGCGCACCGCAGACGATGCCCCGCACGTCTTCGCCACCATCAGCGGCCATCTGCCCCTCGGGCGCGACGCGCACCTGGCACCAGTTGATCGTCTTGCCGTTGGACTGCGGCTCGGGATCGCGGGAGATGACCTGGCCGACGACCACCGGGCCGGTAGTTTCGAACCGGCGGATCGCCTCTTCCTCGAAACCGACGCGCACGAGATCCGCGTGCACCTGCTCGGGTGTCGTGCCTGTGGGCAGGGTGACGTGTTCACCGAGCCATGAGAGCGGAATACGCATTACACCAGGCCTCCGAATTGGGTGTTGAAGCGCACATCGCCTTCAACCATGTCTCGCATGTCGTTGATATCGTGCCGGAACTGGAGCGTGCGCTCGATACCCATTCCAAAAGCAAAGCCCTGGTACTCGTCGGGATCGATGCCCGCGGCGAGCAGCTCGTTCGGGTCGACCATCCCGCACCCGCCCCACTCGACCCAACGGGCTCCGCCCTTGGCGTTCGGCTGCCACACGTCCATCTCGGCGGAAGGCTCGGTGAACGGGAAGAAGTTCGGCCGGAGGCGGATCTTCGCTTCCTCACCGAACATCTGGCGAGCGAAATGCTCGAGCGTACCTCGCAGGTGTGCCATGGTGAGGCCACGGTCAATCGCGATGCCCTCAACCTGGTGGAAGACCGGGGTATGGGTCGCGTCAAGCTCATCGGTGCGATAGACGCGACCGGGAGCAATGACATACAACGGAAGCTCACGACTCAGCAGCGAGCGCACCTGGACCGGCGAGGTGTGGGTGCGCAGTACCAGGTGCCGCTCGGCAGGCTCGACGAAGAATGTGTCTTGCATCGCGCGTGCCGGATGGTCAGGGTCAAAGCCGAGCGCATCGAAGTTGAACCACTCGTGCTCGAGTTCCGGGCCCTCGGCTACTTCCCAGCCCATACCCACGAAGACCTCAGATATCTCGTCCTGCAGCTGCGCGAGCGGGTGCCGAGTGCCGCTCCTGCGGCGCGTCGGGGCCTCGGTGACGTCGACGGTCTCGGCGACGAGGCGAGCAGCGGCCTCTGCGGCCGCAAGTTCGACCTCACGCGCCGCATAGGCGCCCTCAACGCGCCCACGGGACTGGCCCATGAGCTTGCCCGTCGCGGCTTTTTGATCCTTGGGCACCGCGCGCATTTGCGCATTCAACGCGGCCAGCGCGGAGGACTCACCAGCGTGCTCGGTGCGGGCATGCTTGAGCTCGGCGAGCGTGGTGGCGGTGGCAAATGCGGCGAGTGCCGCGTCAACCGCGGCATCGGCCGCAGACTGGGTAATGGGATTGGTCTCTGACACGTTTGTCAATCTTACCGGGCGTAGACTTATTGGGTGGCCCGTTCCCTAGCCGCGCACCCGCGCGCGACCCCGAGCCGCGCGGTGCGAACCGCGCGGGGTGCTCTGGGTGCGTTTTCCGCCACGATCTTCGCCGCGGCATCGCACGCGCTCGCCGGGGGGCAGGTGACTCTGCTCGCACTCGTCGCCACGACGGTGCTTGCGCTTCCGATCTGCGTCGCGCTGGCCGGGCGCATCGCCTCGGTCTGGCGGCTATCGCTCGGTGTCGCTGCGAGTCAACTCCTTTATCACTGGTCGTTTGCCGGGCTGGGTGTGGCGAGCGGATCGGCACCGGCGCTCTCCCCCGAGCCTTCCGCCCACATGCAGCACTTGGGCGCGGTCAGCTTCGTGCCAGCACTCACAGAGGCGGGTTCTGCGGGCTGGACAATGTGGATCGCGCACGCGCTCGCGGCCGTCGCGACCATTGCGCTGCTTGCGCGCGGAGAGCGAGCGATCCTTGGTCTCGTCACCCTCTTCGACCGGCTGCTTCTCGTCGCGCCCCGGTCCCCCGTCACACTCCCGGCACTGCTGAAGCCGCGCAGCGGGATCTCTCGCCCGCACCCGCTTCGCGACCGCCTGATGTCGCTCTCTGCGATCAGTCATCGGGGCCCTCCGACCACGCTCGCTCCCGCTTCCTAACCGTCGCCTCTCGCGGCGGTCATTCGCCAGGCCCGGCCGCAGCCGGGAGAGAGTACATCATGAGAGCGTTCACATTCGCACGCGTCACTGCGCGCCCATCGTCGAAGACCTCCACCGGCACCATCTGGTCGCGAATCTCAGCAATCGCGGCGTCCGGAATCGCCCTTGGGGCTTTGACCCTTGGGGCGGCCACCCCGGCCCTCGCGCACGATGAGCTGGTCGGGTTTGATGTCGTCGCGGAAGATAGCACCGGCGCGGTTCGAGGCGTGTCGTTGCAGTTCAGCAACGAGATCCTGGATGTCGGGGCAGAGTTCATTGCTACCGACGAGTCCGGTGCCGATGTGCTCGACGGTCTCCCCGTCGTCGCCGGACGGGATGTCACACAGGCGCTCCAGACACCGCTCACCGCGGGAGATGTCACCATCGCGTGGCGGGTCGTCTCGAGCGATGGGCACCCGATTTCCGGGGCACTCACGCTCGCCGTCTCGGCGGATGGTATCGGCACCATCGCGGTGGCCGATGCTGGTGCCGCGACTGGCGACTCGGATGGCCAGACGGCTGAGCAGACGGAGCCCGAGGTGACCACGCAAGCCGGCGAGAGCGCCCCGAGCGACACGGCGAACCCGAGTAGTGAAGCTGTCGAAGCGTGGGTATGGGTTCTCGTCGCTGTCGGCGCGGTCGGGGTTTCCGGTGCGCTTGTTGCGACACTCATTGCGCGATCACGGATGCGGGCGCGCACACACGGGGGCGACGGGCACGAGCCCGGATCCGCCCCGACAACAGACTCACACTGACTATCTGAAAGTTGAATACCATGCGCAAAATTTCAGTCCTTTCGAGCGCCGCTGCGCTCCTGATTGCCGCTCCCCTGCTGTCGGGCTGCACCTCCGGCGCAGGCACCGCCCCTGTCGCGGAGGTCGCGACTGAGGTCGAGGTCGCTCAGCAGGGTGTGACCCTGGTTGACGGCTGGGCCAAGGCCGGGGAAGGGATGACGGGCGTGTTCGGCACGCTCACAAACCCCGGCGACACCGACCTCGTGATCACCGGCGCTGAGAGCCCGGCCGCCGGAATGGTCGAGTTGCATGAGGTGACCGCCGACGGCGTGATGCAGAAGATTCAGGGTGACGTGGTGATTCCCGCCGGCGGCACGCTCGAACTGATGCCCGGGGGCAACCACATCATGCTCATGCAGATGTCCGCGCCGCTGCTCGCGGGTGAAGACGTCGAGGTCACCCTGACGTTCAACGACGGCAGCAGCGTAACCGTGACGGCACTCGCGAAGGAGTTCAGCGGAGCAAACGAGAGCTACGAGGACATCGCTGGTGAGGGCATGGAGCACGGCATGAACGACAGCGCCGGCGACAGCGGTGCAGCGCATGGCACGGAGTAGACGCTCCCCTGACGACGCCAAGGGACCAGACGCGGCTGCAGATTCGCAGGTGCGTCTGGGACGCCGCGCCCTCCTGACCGGGGGCGCGGCGGGCATCGGGCTTGGCGCAGTGCTGGGAGCCGGGGCTGCCCTCGGCATCCCGGTGCTGCGCCCGGATGCCGAGTCGACCGCCAATGCCGCAACCGAGGAGGCCGTGCGAGCCGCCGGTGCAGGAGGAAAGCTGCCCGGCTTCGGCGGGGAAAGCTTGCCCTGTCACGGCACCCACCAGGCGGGGATCGTAACGGTACCGGCTGCACACTCCAGATTCGTGTCGTACCGGCTCCACCCGGAGACTGACGCGGCAGCACTGAAGCGCCTGTTTCGCGTACTCACCGGTGATATCGAGAGTCTCACCTCGGGGAAGGGGCCCCTCGCGGATCCGGAGCCCGAGCTCGCGGCACGTCCGGCGCGGCTCACGGTCACCGTCGGCGTCGGCCCGGGCCTGGTCGAACGGGTGGATCCGGCGAAGCTCCCTCCGTGGCTCGGGCCCTTGCCCGCCTTCAGTCGGGATCAACTCGAGGATCGCTTTTCTGGTGGTGATCTCCTGCTCATCCTGCAGTCCGACGACCTCCTCCCGATCGCGCACGCTGCGCGCATGTTCGATCGCGACCTTCGCAGTTTCGCGGATCCACTGTGGTCTCAGCAAGGTTTTCGGCAAGCGCGCGGTGCCGAGAGCGACGGCACCACTATGCGCAATCTGATGGGGCAGGTGGACGGCACCGTCAATCCGTCGCCGGAAGAGGAGGATTTCGAGGAGCTGCTCTGGCTCGGAGCGGAAGCCGGGTGGTTGAACGGCGGCAGCGCATTCGTGTTGCGGCGGATCCGCATGGAACTCGACACCTGGGACATGGTGGACCGCCCTGGGAGGGAGCAAAGCGTTGGCCGCAGGCTTGCCGACGGCGCCCCGTTGACGGGCGGCGACGAGCGAACCCCCGTCGATTTCGAGGCGAAGGATGCCCTCGGGTTCACGGTGATTCCGAGCGCCGCGCACATCCGACGTGCGCACTCAGTGGATCCCTCCGAGCGCATCGTCCGACGTGCGGTGAACTATACCGACGGTGAAGAATCGGGGCTGCTTTTCGGCTGCTACCAGCGGGATCCGCTGCGACAGTTCGTTCCCATCCAGCGACGGCTCGATGAGGCCGACATGCTGAACCAGTGGATCACGCACACCGGTTCGGCAGTGTTCGCGATCCTGCCCGGTTTCAAGCCCGGCGGCACCATCGGTGAGAGCCTGCTCGCCTAAGCACGTTGCGCGAATGCGGTCGTGTATAGGCAGACGGAGGCTGCGGTCGCGAGATTGAGCGATTCGGCCTTGCCGAAGATAGGAAGTCGCAGGGATCGATCCGTGAGGCCCCTCTCGGTTTCGCCGAGACCGCGGGCCTCGTTGCCAAACACCCAGGCGACGGGGCCCGCGAGAGCTTCGTTCGCGACCGTAAGCTCATCCCCTCGCACGTCGGCCGCGAGCACCGAAAGTCCGGCAGCGCGTGCCGCGTCGACGGCCTCAGAGAGCGTGGATGCCGTCGCAACCGGAAGGTGGAAAAGCGACCCGGTGGTGGATCGCACGACCTTGGGATGCCAGGGGTCGATACTGTCTCCTGCGAAGATCACCGCGTCGGCCCCCGCCGCGTCGGCCGCGCGGAGCACGGTGCCTGCGTTGCCCGGGTCGCGCACCTCATGCATGATTGCGACGAGCTTCGCCCCATCGAGGGCATCGGACAGCGAGACCTCCTCGATGCGCGCCACGGCAATCACCCCCTGAGGGTGCACGGTCTCTGCCATCGCAGCGAGCACCTGATCGGTCACCCGCTCGATGAGCACATCGCCGGCATCGGCTAGGCGATCCACCTCGTGCTGCCACGGGTCGTTTCCGGTGGTAACGAACACCGTTTCGGTCAGATCCGGGCGATGCGTGAGCAGCTCGCGCACGGCCTGTGGCCCTTCGACCAGGAAGTGACCTTCGAGCAGGCGATCTTTTTTCCGTGCCAGCGCGGCGATTCTGCGTACCCGGGGGGATTTTGGATTTTCCATCACCGGCCCAGCCTAGCCGGGCAAGACCAAAACGGGCCCCGTCGCACACGCGACGAGACCCGTTTCACTTGCGTGACGACTTAGGCAGCAGCCTTCGGCGCCGAGGTGTCTTCGGGGAGAGCCTTCTTGGCAACCTCAACGAGTGCCGCGAACGCGTTCGGCTCGTTGGTGGCCAGCTCAGAGAGCATGCGGCGATCGACCTCAACGCCAGCAAGGCTGAGGCCCTGGATCAGGCGGTTGTAGGTCAGGCCGTTCGCGCGGGCACCAGCGTTGATGCGCTGGATCCACAGACGACGGAAGTCGCCCTTGCGCTTGCGACGGTCGTTGTACGCGTAGACGAGCGAGTGCGTGACCTGCTCTTTTGCCTTGCGGTACAGGCGTGAACGCTGGCCGCGGTAACCCTCGGCGCGCTCAAGAATTACGCGACGCTTCTTGTGGGCATTTACCGCCCGCTTGACTCTTGCCATTTCAGATCTTCCTTAAAAATTTGTGGGTAAACCGGGTGCTTAGCGAACGAGCAGCTTCTTGGCCTGCTTCACGTCGCCGGGTGAGAGCACCTGGTCGGCGTTCAGACGGCGTTTGCGCTTCGAGGACTTCACCTCGAGGTTGTGACGCATGCCTGCCTGCTGCTTCATGAGCTTGCCGGTGCCGGTCACCTTGAAGCGCTTCTTGGCCCCGGAGTGGGTCTTCTGCTTGGGCATCATTTCTCCTTGTTGTGGTGCGCCGCCTGGGCGACAACGTGAGTCACGACCGCGAGGGCCGTTGGTCTATTTCGCCGAATCCGATTCGGCGGGTTCGGAGTTCTCGGCGGCCTTACGAGTCGCCTTCTCCTCCGCGCGACGAGCGTTCTGCTCAGCTTTTGCATCGCTCTTGTTCTTCAGCGGGGCGATGACCATGACCATGTTGCGACCGTCGATGCGCGGACTGCTCTCGACCGTCCCGAACTCAACGATGTCTTCAGCGAACTTCTGCAGCAACCGCACGCCCTGCTCGGGCCTGGACTGCTCGCGACCGCGGAACAGGATCATGGCCTTCACCTTGTCGCCCTGTGCCAGGAATCCGATCGCGCGCTTCGTCTTGGTCTCATAGTCATGAGTGTCGATCTTCAGACGGAACCGCACCTCTTTCAGTACGGTGTTTGCCTGGTTGCGACGAGCTTCTTTTGCCTTCTGCGCAGCCTCGTACTTGAATTTCCCGAAATCCATAATCTTGGCGACGGGCGGCTTCGAGTTCGGGGCAACCTCGACGAGATCGAGATCCGCATCCGCCGCGAGGCGCAGTGCATGCTCGATCGACACGACACCAACCTGTTCGCCACTGGGCCCTACCAGTCGCACCTCGGGGACGCGGATTTTGTCATTCGTACGGGGATCGCTGATCGCCGGCTCCTCTGATCTCGTGTGCTGAACTCGCCCCGGACTAGGGCATTCGCAAGCTGAGATAGTGGATCGCGCACGCGCTTTCCAACACCCTTTTCTGCTGTCGTGTACGACGGGGTGTCAACAACCCGATAACCTGTATGTCGGTGCCGGGTGGGAGTAACTCCACTTGCGAGTTCCCAGCAAAATGCGGGGAACCTCAAGAATTCTAGCAGAACCGCGCCTTTCAGCCAACCGGAGTCATTCGGACCTGCGTTCAAGAAGAGGACAGCATGAGTGAAGACAACCTTTCCGACGCGAATCACCAGCCGATCAATGCGGAGCAAGCGGCGCGAGACATTGCAGATGTCGGCGCGGTAGAGGTCATCACCACAGCGGCGGTGCACCTACTCAGCGCGGCAGCGGTCAAGTGTGGACTCGCCGACGATCCAGAGAATCAGACCGACCTCGACGAGGCACGGAAATTGATCAACGCCCTCGCTGGACTCATCACTGCCGCCGCACCGGAGATCAGCGACATGCACGCGAGGAGCCTGCGCGACGGACTGCGATCCGTGCAGCTCGCGTTCCGCGAGGCCTCCAGCTTCCCTGACGCGCCGGGTGCAGGCCCGGGTGAGAAATGGACCGGGTCGGTTATTTAGTCGACACTTTTCCGCTCGTCTAAGCTGAAGCGATGCCTCACGGGTCACCGCAGCAAGAGAAGTCAGGCCCTTTGGAGCCTACCGCGCAAGTTCGCGCGGGCTTTCTCGATTCACTCGGGGTGGGCCTCGGGATCTTTCCGCTGGGAATCGCCCTCGGCGTGCTCGTGATTCAGGCCGGATTGCCCTGGTGGCTCGCGCCAGCGCTCTCGATCGGTGTCTTCGCCGGTTCCGTCGAACTCTTGCTGGTCAGCATGATCGCCGCGAGCCTCCCCCTCGTCACGATCGCGGCCGCGGTGCTTGCCGTGAACTTCCGGCATGTGTTCTATCCGTTGTCGTTTCCGATCAAGATCGCGCGGCCCGGAATCGCACGCGCGTACTCCGTCTACGCCATGATCGATGAGGCGTATGCGACCTACGTCCTGCTCCCGCGCGCGGAGAACTCATCGCGGCGGATGATCACCGGTCAGCTGTTCATGCAGGCCTACTGGGTTGGCGGCGGGCTCGTGGGGGTGGCGCTGGCTTCGCTGCTTCCGGAACCCATCGAGGGGTTCGAGTTCGCGTTGTGTTCGCTCTTCATTGTGATGACTCTCGATGCGGCACGCTCCCGGCGCGAGGTGCCTTCGGTGGTGCTTGCTGGCCTCTCAGTAACCATTGCGATGCTCGCGGTGCCCGGTGCCGAATTGCTCGCGGCGCTCACCATTTTCACCCTGATGCTGAGTCTGCGATATGCCTGGTCTCGCCGGCAACGGCCCGATGACGAGGTGACGCATGCCTGAGCTCTGGTACATGATTGCCGCCGTCGCGCTGAGCGGCCTCATCACCCTGCTGCTTCGAGCACTGCCGTTTGCCATTCTGAAGCCGCTGCGGAAATCGAAGTTCGTGCAGAAGCTCGGTCAGTGGATGCCGGTGGGCATCCTGTTGATCCTCGCGGTGGTCGTGCTGAAGGGGGAAATAGCCGCGCGACCGGAGAGACTCTGGGTGGTGGCCGTCGCGACCGCGGTCACGATCCTGGTGCATCTCTTCGCTGGACGTCGAGCCCTCGTCAGTATTTTCGCGGGCACCGGAGTTTACGTGCTGCTGTTGAACGCCTTCTAAACGCTTGCCCGTGGCAGCAACCGCATCGAGTCGACACGCTGGGCGATGGGTGTACTCACGGCCCATCTGTGTTGTGCGCGTTCGATGAGTTCGGTGAGTGCTTCGCGATCGAGCCCGGGCGCAACATGAAGCACCACATCGATCTCGGGAGCGAGGAGCCTGGAGTCGGGATCACCCGGAAGCACCTCGACCGACTCAACACGGGGATCGTCAGCCACCGAGAGCTCGAACGCTTCAAGAACTCCGGGGTCAGCCCAGGCAGGCACGAGGTACCCGCCAAGAGCAAGTGCCTCGAGCCCGGTGCGGCGCACACCGAACTCCCGCGCGGGGCTCCCAGGATCCACAATAATTAGGTCGGTTTCCTCCTGCGCCGCGGCCAGCGCCACCTGCGGTGCGGGAACCGGGATGGGACGCGCCGTGGGGTTCCACGTGCGCATAGCGAGAACCGAACTGAAGACGGGCATGACGCGTCGGCCATCCGGGCCGGCAACCGTCACGATCGAAAGCTCTTGCGTTTTTTCGACGGTGCGCCCGTCTGGGGTCACTCCGAGGTCTCCGGCGTCGGCCAGCAGCGGGATGAGCACACGGCACTCAGACAGTTCCTGGAGGGCGAGCGCGGCCGCATGGGCCAGCACGTCACGATCGCGAGACGACGCGGCGGCCCGGAGCGCGTCAACCGCCCGCCCGAAGCCCTCCGGAGTCTCACCATCATCGTCAGCGAACGCTGTTCCGTGGTGCTCGAAGGTTCGGCCTCGCCAGGGGAACCCGGCCGAATCCCCTTCGCCCCCAGGCACGAGGCCGGCAGGCACACCCGTCGAACGGGGCGCATCCCCGGTTGAGGGAAGACGCTGGATGACCATGGTGTTTGGCTATCGACCGGCCACGTCGAGCGCCGCGGCAAGCGTGAACGCACCCGCGTACAGCGCCTTTCCGACGATCGCGCCCTCGACACCCTGCGGCACCAGCTCACGGAGGGCGGCCAGGTCGTCGAGGCTCGATACCCCGCCCGAGGCCACGACAGGTCGGTCGGTGCGGGCAGCGACCTTCTGCAGGAGCTCAATATTCGGCCCGCGCAGGGTGCCATCCTTGGTCACATCGGTCACTACATAGCGCGGGCAGCCTGCCTCCTCGAGCCGGTCAAGCACCTCCCAGAGGTTGCCGCCATCTTCGGTCCAACCGCGCGCAGCGAGAGTTTCCCCGCGAACGTCGAGGCCGACAGCGATCTGCTCCCCGTATCGAGAAATGACCGCACGTGTCCACTCGGGGTTCTCGAGGGCTGCGGTGCCGAGGTTCACGCGTTTCGCACCGAGCTCAAGTGCTGCTTCGAGGCTCGCATCGTCACGAATGCCGCCAGACAGCTCGACCTTCACCGTCTTCGAGTTCTTGATGACTTTGCGCAAGAGCGCCGCATTGTTGCCTCGCCCAAACGCAGCGTCGAGATCGACCAGGTGAATCCACTCGGCACCCTGCTCGATCCAATCGAGGGCCGCATCTACGGGGCTGCCGTAGTTAGTCTCTGTGCCCGCTTCACCCTGGGTGAGCCTCACCGCTTTTCCGTCGGCGACATCTACTGCGGGCAGAAGTTCAAGCTTTGGGCTGTTACTGAGCTCGGTCATCATGTTCCTTCACTGAAGTTAGAGCGAATTGATCCAGTTGCGAAGCAGGCGAATTCCGGCCTCGCCAGACTTTTCTGGGTGAAACTGAGTCGCGCAGAGGGGGCCATTCTCGACCGCGGCGATGAATCGTTCGCCGTGTTCTGCCCATGTCACCCGTGGCTTTGTCGACGGAGTGCGACCCTCGATGGTCCACTCTGTGGCTGCGTTACTGTGCACGAAGTAGAAGCGCTCTTGTTCGATTCCTGCGAACAGCACGGAGTTCTCGGCGGGCTGCACGGTGTTCCAACCCATGTGCGGCAGCCGGTCCGCCTGCAACTGACGCACCGTTCCCGGCCACTGTCCGAGCCCATCCGTTTCCACCCCGCGCTCGATGCCGCGGGCAAACATGACCTGCTCACCAACACAGATGCCCAGCACCGGGCGTCCTCCGGCGAGCCTCCTGTCGATCAGCTCGTCACCGTTCACCGCGGTGAGCGCACGCATGACCGCGTCGAACGCACCCACTCCGGGCACGACCAGTCCATTTGCCTGCATCACGGTCTCTGGATCGCGCGTGAGCGTGACCTCAGCACCAGCGCGCTCGAGCGCTTTGACCGCCGAGTGCACGTTGCCCGAACCGTAGTCGAGCACCGCCACCTTCTTGCGGGTCACAGCGCGCCCTTGGTTGACGGCACCCCCGCGACCAGCGGATCGCGTGTCTTTGCCTGCCGGAATGCGCGGGCAAAGGCCTTGAACTCCGCCTCAGCAATGTGATGCGGATCGCGGCCCTCAACCAGTCGGATGTGGCACGTGAACCGCGCATTCAGGATCAGCGCCTCGAAAAAGTGGCGCACCATGCTGCCGGTGAAGTGCCCACCGATTAAGTGAAACTCGAACCCCGCGGGCTCTCCTGAGTGCACCAGATACGGGCGACCGGAAATGTCAACGACAGCTTGCGCGAGAGCCTCATCGAGGGGCACCAGGGCATCGCCGTAGCGCGAGATTCCCGACTTGTCTCCAAGCGCCTCGAGGAGAGCCTGCCCGAGCACGATTCCCGTGTCTTCGACCGTGTGATGCACATCGATGTGGATATCGCCAATCGCGCGTACGGTGAGATCGGTAAGCGAGTGCCGCGCAAACGCCGTCAACATGTGATCGAAGAACGGCACTCCGGTCTCGACATCTGCCTCGCCGGTTCCGTCGAGGTCGACCTGCACGCTGATCTGTGACTCGCTGGTGTGGCGGTCGAGGGACGCGGTGCGTGGGGATGCGTTCATATCGCTAAGCCTACCGCTCAGCAGAAGTGAGCGCGGTGAGCGCAGTGATGAGCATCGTCGTCTCGTTCTCGGTGCCGGCGGTGATGCGCAAGTGCCCGGGAATGCCCAGATCACGAATCAGGATGCCCTCAGCGAGCAAGGCCTCGAAGGTCGCTGTTGGGTTCGCAAAGCCGCCGACGAGAAGAAAGTTTGCCCCAGAGGGGTGCACAAGGTACCCCAGTTCACTGAGCGCTCTGGCGAGGCGATCGCGCTGCACGCGAATATCTGCCACCGTGGCGAGCATCTCGCTTGCGTGTCGGATGGCCGCCATAGCCGCCGCTTGTGTCAGCGCCGAGAGATGGTATGGCAGGCGCACCAGTTTGAGGGCATCGACCACTGCCGGATCTGCCGCAAGGTACCCGAGCCGCACGCCTGCGAACGCGAACGCCTTGCTCATCGTGCGTGAAACCAGGAGGCGCGGACGACCCTGGAGTAGCGTTATCGCACTCTCGCGCTCGGCATCGAATTCGTGATAGGCCTCGTCAACAACCAGAATGCCGTCAAACGCATCGTAGGCAGCAGTGATCGTGTCGAGATCGAGCGGGGTACCCGTCGGATTATTCGGACCACAGAGTATGGCAATGCTCGGAGCGTGCAACCGGAGCGTTTCCGACACAAAATCGGGAGTCAATGCGTAGTCTGCGGGGCGCTCCACCGGCACCCACTGAGTGTCGGTGCCATCGGCGAGCAAGGGGTACATCGAGTACGTCGGAGTAAAGCTCAGGAGGCTTCGCCCGGGTCCACCAAATGCCTGCAGAATCTGCTGCAGCACCTCATTCGATCCATTCGCCGCCCACAACTGCGAGGCCGTCAACCCATGCCCGAGATACCCGGCGAGCGCCTCGCGCAGCTCCACGAAATCGCGATCGGGGTATCGGTTCACGCCGCGAACCGCGCGGGTGAGTTCCGCCACAATCTCGGTGATCACCGCTTCAGGAATGGGATGCGTGTTCTCGTTGACGTTGAGACTCACAGCAACTGGGTCTTGGGGCGCGCCGTACGGGGTCTTCCCCACGAGATTTTGGCGAAGCGGGAGATCTTTCAGGCTGGTCACCTGACCAGTCTAGAACTCGCGCAACTCCCCCACAGACACGAAGTGACACGCCGACCTACGAATCTAGGCCCAAGTCTGTCGCACTCACTACCCCGTCAGCTCCTGAATAACGCAGCGGCACAGCGATCGGCTGCCCCGCCTGCACTCCCGAGCCGCCCAACTGATTCAGACGAACCAGCTCGGCAACCACATCGCGTGGGTCTGCGTTCGGATCAAGCTCCGTAGCGACAGACCAGAGTGACGCACCGGGCTGCACTACGACATAACCAAATTCGGCGGAGCTTGCTTCGCTCGTCGCAACCGCTTGAGTAGCGCCGAAGATCGCAGCGGACGCGACCAGCCCGGTAATGAGAGCGGCGAGCATCACCCCGAATACCACCCGACCGCGGCGGGTGAGCCGCATCCGGGGGCTCTGGTGCGCAGCCGACCGAGACCGCGCCTCCTCCAGTGAAACAACTGTGGCGAATTGTGTTGCCCCGGAAGCCGTCTGAATACTCATGCGCTCGTCCTTTCGGTTTCACTGCTCGAACACATTCACATGTATTTCGAACATTTGTTTCGAACATACCTTCGAATAATCGAAACCGCAAGCCTCGGTTCCGCGTATGTTTCGCAACTATTCCGCGACACTCGTACACATATTTGCCCGGATTCGAACAAAAGAACTATGGTTTCGATTACTGGCTTCACTGAACCAGACACCACCGACATTCACGTTGGTGTTGGGGTGACACGAGAGTTCGTCTCAGATGACACCGCGATCCACCGCTATTTCCGGGAGGAACCCGTGACCACACAGGCGCAGCACCCCAAGCCGCTGTCGGAGAAGCAACAGATGATCTTGGAGTTCATTTCTCGCTTCATCGCAAGCCGGAGCTTCCCGCCCTCCATCCGGGAAATTGGCGAGGGAGTCGGCCTCTCCTCGCCTTCGAGCATCACCTATCAGCTCGATCAGCTCGAGCTTGCGGGCTTCCTGCGACGGCATCCAAATCAGAACCGGGCGATCGAACTCCTGACAGTCCCTGAGGCCATCGAGGCAGACGTCTCAGACTTCCCGACGGTGCAGGCAGAAGAGACCGCCTATATTCCGCTTGTTGGTCAGATTGCCGCCGGTGTGCCGATTACCGCCGATCAGCACGTCGAAGAACTCATGCCCCTACCGCGCGCGCTCGTCGGAGACGGCGACCTGTTCATGTTGCGTGTCGTCGGAGATTCGATGATTGATGCCGCAATCTGCGACGGTGATTTCGTGGTTATCCGACAACAACGCGATGCAACAAACGGCGACATTGTGGCCGCGATGCTTGATGGGGAAGCGACCGTCAAGGTCTTTCGTCGCCGGGACGGTCACACCTGGCTTCTGCCGCGTAACAGTGCATTCGAACCCATCCTCGGCGACCATGCCGAGGTCCTCGGCAAGGTCGTTGCCGTGTTCCGCTCGGTGTAAGGCCGGCCTCTCGACGCGCGATCAGCTTGGTGTAACGGTTCAGGTCCGCGCGTTTCGACTTTCGTCAACAGGTGCCGCGGTCGAGGGTGCGAGCGGGTGCGGAGTGACGTGCCCGAGCGCGCGCAACACCGCGGTAACCTGCTCGTGACGGTTGAAAGTGTAGAGATGAATCGACGGCGTGCCACCCGCGAGAAGCTCCCGGGCCAGCTCAACCGTGTGCTCAACACCCAGTTCTGGCGAGGTGCCCCCCGCGGCTTCGAGCGCCCGCACCAGTTGCGGCGGCGCCGGGCGTCCTGCCAAATCTGCCACCTTTCGCAATTGGCCCAGGTTGGACACCGGCATCATGCCGGGCAGAAGTGGGATATGCAGGCCCGCCTGCCGCGCCTCCTCCGCGAATGACAAATACTCCTCGGCGTAGAAGAACAGCTGAGTGATGCCGAGTTCAGCTCCGGCCTCCTGTTTTTCCACAAGCCAGGCAATGTCCTCGCTGCGGGAGCGCGACAGCGGATGGCCGTTGGGATACACGGCCACAGCGATTCGGCCCGCGTTGGACGCTGCGGGAATTTCGGCGCGCATCTCAGCGATGAGTCGAATCAGGTCGACGGAACTGAGTGAAGCCGTCACCTCGATGTCGTCTTCGCTCAGCCCACGCGGGGGGTCGCCGCGAAGGGCGAGGAAGTCGTAGATGCCCGCCTCATGCGTTTCAGTAATGACGGCGCGCACCTCGTCGCGCGTCATGCCCACCGTCGTGAGGTGAGCCATGGGCAGCGCGTCGGTGTGCTGCCGCAGGTACTTGAGAAGATCAAGCGAGGCATCGCGGGTTGATCCGCTCGCACCGTAGGTCACGGAGATGAACTCCGGCCCCGCTGCGGCGAGGTGCTGCACCGCGTGCCCGAGCGCCAGCGCTGCGGCGGAGGTGCGCGCGGGGAAAACTTCGAATGAAAAGCGCAGTGGCGCCGGGGCACCAGGGGCGGGCTTCTCGAGCGACACGCGGCGCCTCCAACTGATTGCGAGTAGTGAATGCATTGAGCCTACAGAGGTGGATCCGCCCGCTCGAAACCGACTGCAACAGTCGGCAGAAATATGACCTCGGCGAAACTACTGGTTCCGAAGACATGCGCCAGGCGGCCGCGACGGCCTGACTAGGCGGAAGCAGGGGTGTTCAGAATAAACGGGTCAAGCTTGGCGAGCGTTTCTCCGCTTACGTATGCCCGAACACGGGTGCCTTCCTCGACGTACTCCGTCTCGAGTACCCGGTTTCGCTCGTGCAGCTCGGCAACGAGGTCGCCTCGTTCGTAGGGCACGATGACGGTCACTTCTCGATCGGGAACGGGCAGCGTCGCGTCGATTCGGGCCTTCAGCTCGGCGATGCCCTCGCCGGTACGGGCGGAGACGAACACCGCGTCGGGTGCGAGCCCGTGCAGCACCAGCCGCTGTGTATCGTCGATCAGATCGGCCTTGTTGAAGACCACGATTTCGGGGATCGACTGCGCCTCGACCTCAGCGATCACCTGGCGCACGGTCTTCAGCTGCGCCTCCGGTTCGGGGTGGGACGCATCAACCACGTGCACGATCACGTCGGCCCCGGCCACCTCCTCGAAGGTGGAACGGAACGCTTCAACGAGCTGATGCGGCAGGCTCCTGACAAACCCAACGGTGTCAGTAAAGGTGTAACTGCGACCATCCGAGGTTTCCGCGTGTCGCACCGTGGTGTCGAGAGTGGCAAAGAGTTGGTTCTGCACGAGCGCCTCCGCGCCCGTGAGTCGGTTGAGCAGGCTCGATTTCCCGGCGTTGGTGTAGCCAGCGATTGCGACCGATGGCACCTCGCCGCGTTTGCGGTTCGCTCGCTTGGCCTCGCGCGCCGGAGCGAACTCAGCGATCTGCTTGCGCAGCTTCGCCATTCGCGTGTTGATGCGGCGCCGATCAAGCTCGATCTTGGTTTCACCCGGACCGCGTGAACCCATGCCGGCCCCGGCAGCGCCCACTTGCCCGCCTGCCTGCCGCGACATCGAGTCGCCCCAGCCGCGCAGGCGCGGCAGCAAGTACCGCAATTGTGCGAGCTCAACCTGAGCCTTACCTTCGCGACTCTTCGCGTGCTGGCTGAAAATATCGAGGATCACCGCGGTACGGTCGATCACCTTGACCTTCACGACATCTTCGAGTGCTCGGCGCTGGCTCGGCGCGAGTTCGGTGTCAGCAACAACGGTGTCAGCACCCTCCGCCGCCACCATCTCGGCAAGCTCTTGTGCCTTCCCCTTGCCGAAGTAGGTCGCCGGATCAGGGTTTGCCCGACGCTGGAGCAAGCCGTCGATGACTCGCGCCCCGGCAGTCTCAGCGAGCGCCGCGAGCTCGCGCAGCGAGTTCTCAGCGTCCTCCTGCCCATGCTTCCCATTGGAGCTGTAGACACCAATCAGAATGACATTTTCCAGTCGCAGCTGCCGGTACTCGACCTCCGTGACGTCTTCGAGTTCGGTCGAGAGCCCGGGCACACGCTTGAGCGACGCGCGTTCTTCGCGTTCGAGCCGAATCGAGTCGAGGTCCTTCCCCAATTGGTCGTGAACTTCATCGCCGAGCGCCTGCGCGCCGCCGGTGAGGTCGCGAATCACCGTGGCGTGGCCTGCACCCTGGGCGCGCGCCAACACCCGGTCAAGCGGATCTCCAGGGTCGTGCGACGCTGGGGTGTTCGGCTGATCCGCTGCTGTGGAGGGCGATTCTGATTTGGTCATCTGAATTCCAGTCTAAGTCGGGACGTGGTCTTCGGCCCTGCTGTTCACCCACAGCGCACCACACCCGTGGGGCACGCGCCCGGTGAGACTGAGATACTGGGTCGGTGACACAGCACTACTTCTCAGAATCCCCAGTCGGCGATGCCAGGCAGCGCGAGATCGAGGTTGAGCTCGCCGGAGCGCCCAGGCTGCTCGTGACCGCGGGCGGCGTCTTCAGCCCCGAGCACCTCGACCAGGGAACCGCTGTGCTGCTTCGCACCCTGGAGAAGGCATCGCACGGCGCGACACCCCTCACGGGACCGCTCCTCGACCTCGGGTGCGGATGGGGTCCCATCGCCCTTTCCGCGGCGCTATCCCACCCAGATGCGGAGATCTGGGCGGTCGACATCAACGAACGGGCGCGGTCACTCGCATCAGCAAACGCCGCGCGCCTGGGCCTGGAAAATCTGCGGGTTGCCGCACCGGCTGACGTACCGACAGCCGTTGAATTTGCTGAGATCCACTCGAACCCTCCGATTCGCATCGGCAAGCAGGCGCTGCACGCGCTCCTCGCGCAGTGGCTCCCGCGACTTGCGCCCGGTGGATCCGCCACCCTCGTTGTCGCGAAGCATCTGGGGGCCGATTCGCTTCAAGCGTGGATCGCGGCCGAGTTTCCTGAGCTCTCTGTCACCCGCATCGCGCGCGACAAGGGGTTTTCGGTCATCAGAGCCGTCAAAGACTAGAGACCTATTCAGGCAACTCGATCGTGCCGCGATAGACGAGTTCAGCTGGCCCCGACAGCGACACGTGCTCCCCCTCCTCGGTCGGAAACATGCGCACCGCGAGCCGACCGCCGGGAACCTCTACGCTCCAGTGATTGGGCATCCCCTCGCCTCCCCAATAGCGGAAGGCAAGCGCCGCGGCCGCAGTTCCCGTGCCGCACGAGAGGGTCTCGCCAGAGCCGCGCTCATGCACCCGCATGCGAATTCGGGCGACACCGTCTTTGATGAGCGGTTCCTCCGGCACGACGAACTCGACGTTCGCGCCCGACTCGGGCGCTGGATCCAGCGTCGGCGCGTCGCTGAGCTCCAGACCGTCGAGCTTGGCATCGGCGGCGAGCGCCGTCACCACGTGCGGATTCCCGAGGTCTATGCCCTGGCCGGGCCTCGGCACGTGCAACCCGCGCGCGGCGACCAGGTACTCCTCGGTGAGACGCCACCTCCCGAGATCCACCGTGTAGCCAGACACGCCAGCGAGCACGTCTTTCACCCCGGCACGCGTGCCGATGGGAAGGGTGTCGCGCCGCTCAGGTGTCACCAGCCCTTCGGTGATGAGGTAGTGGGCGTAGACGCGAATGCCATTTCCGCACATTTCAGCGGGCGTGCCGTCGGCATTCCAGTAATCCATGAACCATTCGGCTGCCGGCTCTTCGGCAAGCACAGCTGCACCCTCGGGGAGTGCGCGTGAGCGAACCGCGCGAATGATGCCGTCTGCCCCGATGCCAAAATGTCGATCGCACAGAAACCTGATCTGTTCGGGGGTGAGCGTCAACTCGCCGTCTGGATCGGTAAAGAGCACGAAGTCGTTCCCTGTGCCATGGCCTTTGGTGAACGTCAGAGAGGGCATGCCTCAAGTCTAAAGGGTGGCCCCCGCGCATCCGCTGGGCCACCCTCGGCCCTGGCTTGCTAGCATCGCGGCATGGGCGAACGAGGTGATCAACTCCACGGGAACCGGCTGTCAGCACTCGGAGCGACCCTCGCCTGGCAGCTCGCCACGCCCACGCAAGACCGTCACGCGCTGGCACGATCACTGCTGCGCGAGTTGCTGGGCGAAGAGTCGCGCTTTTCCTCAGTGTGCCCGGAGTGTGGAGGCGCACACGGCCCAGTACAGGCACGGCTCCCCCGCGGCCCTGCCCCCCTCGTCAGCATGACCTACGCGGGCACGCTCGTCGTCGTGGGAGCGGCACCGGCCCTGACTGTGGCCTTTGGCATTGACGCAGAGATCGATTCGGGAGATCGAAGACGAGCCATTTCCGAGGCGATCGGCAGCGCGGAGCTGTGCGACTGGACACGGCTTGAGGCGGTCGCCAAGGCCAGGCGCACCGGTCTGCGAGACGAGGTGCGCGCGCTCGACTGCACCGGTGATGCACACGGGTGGATCGCCCCGCCGATGCCCGGTCTCCCAGAACTGCGCGGAGTCGACCTCACGCTGACCCTGCCCGGCAAGCACGGAACCGCGCTCATCAGCGTGGCGCTCGCCGCCGCCACCCCGTCACCGGATGCGCCCGCTACTTTCCCGCCTTCGTCGGCTTCAGCTGGTTGAGGGGCGTGAGTGCTTTCTGGGCCTTGGGCACTCTGTCACCCTTCGGAAGCTTGGAAGGCTTCGGCAGCTTCGGAAGCTTCTCGTCGAGGAGCCAGCTGTGCCACAGGCCTTCGAGCGGTTCTGCGGTGAATGATTGCGCCAACCTCAGGAAATCTTCGCTGCGCACTTGGCGGTGGGAGTTTTCCGTGGACCAGGCCAGCAGAAGCGCACGAAACTTCGCGTCTCCCAGGGTTCGCCGGAGAGCCTCCAGGAGCAGCGCCCCCCGCTTGTAGACGCGGTCGTCGAACATGTCGGCCGCGCCGGGATTCGAAAGTAGTAGATCCTGCGGCAGTGCCGAGAGCAGCTCATGGTGCTCCTGTGCGCACTGGGCGATCGTCTGGCGGCCCGAGGCTTCGGCCCAGATCCACTCGGAGAAGCAGCAAAACCCCTCGTTCAGCCAGATGTCCTTCCAACGTGAAATCGCCACGCTGTTCCCGAACCACTGGTGCGCAAGCTCATGCGCCAGGAGTCGCTGTTCGGCGGCTGCAGCATGGTTCGACCCGAAGGTCACGAGGCCCTGCGATTCGAGGGGGATCTCAAGCTCCTCCTCCACCACCACCACCGTCAGGTCCTCCTGTGGGTAGGGCCCGAACCACGTTTCGAACTCGCGCACCATGTCGACCATCGGAGCGAACGCGCGCAGCATCTCGGGTGCCTGACGGCGCGGTGTCACGAGTCGACCGACCGTCGCCCCCGAACGCAGCGGGATGTTGAGGGGAAACTCCGCATACTGCCCCACGTGCGCGGCGACGAGATAGGTCGCCGTCGGTACCTCGCTCGTGAACGACCAGGTTCGCGTGCCCCCGCGCTGGGTGACCTCTCCGGGCACCCCGCTGATCGCGACGAAGAATTCGGCATCTGTGGTGAAACGGATCTCGTAGGTCGCGCGGTTGGCAATGCGATCGTTGCACGGAAACCAGGTCGGTGCCCCGGTGGGCTGGGCGGCGACAAGCGCCCCGTTTTCGAGTTCTTCCCACCCCAGCTGCCCCCAATGCGAGCGGCGCGGAGCTGGGCTCCCCGCGTACTGAATCTCGACGACCAGCGTGGCTCCCGCTTCGCGGGCCTCTGCAAACTTCACGACGAGTGCGTGGTCGGTCTGTTTCACGTCGCGGTGGGGTGCCCCATTCACCCGCACCTTCTTGGCCCGAAGCCCGACCAGGTCGAGGCGGATCGCGCTCGTGCGTTCCACGATTGTGATCGTCAGTCTCGCCGTGCCGGACAGCCGGTTCGTTCGCGGCGTGTACGTGAGGTCGAGTGCGTATCGCGCGACCTCGTACCGGGAGTCTCCGCTATTGGGCGTGTATTGGTCACCCATTATTTCGTGGTCTGGTAGGCGCGCACCTTGACCGCTTTCCACGGCCCGATTGGGTTGCCGCTCCAGCGAGATCCCACCGGCACGGTCTCCCCACGCATGACGAGCGAGGCCGGCCCCACCGTCGCGTTCGCGCCAATGGTGGCAGCGGGCAGAATCACGCTGTGGGGCCCGAGCGTTGCCCCGGGTTCGAGTTCGACGGTGTCCATGCTCATAATTCGATCATGAAAGAGGTGGGTCTGTACAACGCACCCGCGGTTGACAGTGGATCCGGCACCCAGCGTGACGAGATCCGGCTCTGGGAGCCAATAGGATTCGCACCAGACCCCGGTACCGATGCGTGCACCCAGCGAACGCAGCCAGAGCGCCAGCGCCGGTGTGCCAGATGCCGCACGGGCAAACCACGGTGCCGCCACCATCTCCGTGAAGGTGTCGGAGACCTCGGTGCGCCAGACGAAGCTAGACCACAGCGGTGCCTCACCGGCGCGAATCACGCCGACGATGATCCACTTTGCGAGCGTGGTGATCGCGGCAGCGACCGCACCCGCAACGAGCATCACGACTCCTGACAGCAGCAGGATCCACACGGGCCCCAGCGACTGCCACAGCCATGCCATGACGAGCAAGACACTCAAGCCGAGTGCCGCGGTCACAAAGACCGGCACAAGTCTGCCGAGTTCCCACAGCGCACGCGCGATCCGCAACTTCGCGCCGGGGTTGAAGGTGCGGGTATCGTCACCCGTTTGCGCCACTCGGCGCAGCCTCACCGCGGGGGAACCGAGCCAGGATGAGCCCGATTTCGACTTCTCCGGGGCGACGGAGAGCACCGCGACGAGTGAATCCTTGGCGACTCGGTGCCCCGGGCCGGCCATCCCGGAGTTGCCTAGGAATGCGCGCTTGCCGATGCGTACCGGGCCGATCCGCATCCACCCGCGGTGGAGTTCGTACGAGGCCACCATCGTGTCGTCCGCGAGAAACGCACCGTCGTCAATGCGTGTCATGCACGGAAGCAACAACACGGTGGATGCCTCGACGTTCTTGCCGACGGTCGCTCCCAGCAGGCGCAGCCACACCGGGGTGAACAGGCTGGAGTAGAGCGGAAAGAGGAAGGTGCGGGCCGCGTCTAGCAGTCGCTCGGTGGTCCACACCTGCCAGCCGACACGACTGTGCACAGGGAAGGTTCCCTCGCGGAGCCCGAGCGCGAGGAGGCGCACCAGCACGACGACGGCACCGGCGTAGATGAAGCCGGCAACGAGAACCGCGGGCACGAGCGCCAGGAGTGCCAGGCCGTAGATCTCGGGGAGCGTGCCCTGGCCGCGTACCGCGAGTGCCACGAGCCCGCCCCCGGCCGCGAACGACACGAATGGGAGCAGTGCGAGTCCCAGAGAGGAGAACGCATAGGCCGCGCGCCAGAGGGGCGACTGACGCGGGGGCGCCTCGGGCCACCGAACCGAGGTTCCTCCGACCCGCACCGCGGGTGAACCGGCCCAGGTCTGATTCGCCTTCACCCGACCGAAGACCGCCGAGCCCGGAGCGATCTCCGCACCGTCATCAATGCGGGTTCCCGGAGCCAGCACCGATCGTGCCCCGATCGTGACATGCTCGCCGATCTGCACCCTGCCGACCCGGAGCACATCGCCGTCAATCCAGTAACCGCTGAGATCGACTTCAGGCTCGATTGCGGATCCCCGCCCAATCTCGAGCATCCCGGTGATGGGCGGCAGCGTGTGCAGGTTGACGTCTCGCGAAATCTTGGCTCCCAGCGCGCGCGCGTAGAGCATCACCCAGGGGGCTCCCGCGCTTCCGACGGCATCGATCTGATCGGCGAAGTGTTCGGCCAGCCACAGCCGCATGTGCACGAACCCGCCCCGAGGGTAGTCCCCGGGGGAGACCCCTGCGAGCAACACTCGTGCGGCGAGCGCGGCGATGGCCATGCGACCGAACGGTGTCAGGATCAGCACAATACCGAAGAGCAGCACCCAGATCGGCGCGCTCGGCAGCGCCTCAAAGCCCGTGGTCAAGTTCAGGATCGTTCCCGCGGTGAGGATGTAGATGAGCCACCGCAGCCCGCTAACCAGGAACAATGGCACGCCGGCGATGCTCTGCACCCACTGGGTACCTTTTGACGTGGGTTCGGGCGAGTGAAAACTCGCGGGGTCGCTCACCTCCTCCACCGCGGCGATGGCCTTTGCCATGGCCGACAGCCTGGGCACATCGTAGACATCGGCGACGGAGTACTCAGGTACTCGCGTGCGGATGCGAGAGACGAGCTGCGCTGCGGTGAGGGATCCGCCGCCGAGGTCGAAGAAATCCGCCTGTGCCGAGTTCGGGGCGATACCTAAGACCGCCTGCCACTGTTCGCCCAGCCAGCGTTCAGTCTCGGTGAATTCCTCAGGCATCGGTTCCTCGACTCCAGGCAGCGGCCATGGGAGGGCATCCCGATCTACCTTGCCGGAGGTACGCATGGGCAAGTCTTCGACCACCGCGAGCAGTGGCATCACGCCGGCGGCCAGCCTGCCAGCGAGAGAGCTTCGGGCGTGCGTCCGATCAAATGGCGTCTCGCTCTCGACCACCAGGTAGCCGACGAGCAGCGGCACCCCGGACTCACTGGTGCGCACGGCCACGGCCGCGGCCGTCACGCCGGGAAGATCCTGCAACGCCGATTCGACCTCGCCGAGCTCGATGCGTCGACCCCCAACCTTCACCTGGTCGTCCGCGCGCCCCAGAAAGAGCAGCCCCTCAGGCTCATACTTCACCAGGTCGCCGGAACGATACGCACGCTCCCAGCCCAGCGTCGGCATTGGCGCGTACTTCTCGGCATCCTTGGCAGGATCGAGGTACCGGGCAAGACCCACTCCTCCGATGATGAGTTCACCCGATTCCCCCGGAGCAACGCGGAAACCGCCTGGATCGACCACCGCAAGATCCCACCCGTCGAGCGGCAGTCCGATGCGCACCGGGGAGGCGCCGTCAAGGCGACAGCCGCACGCGACGACCGTCGCCTCGGTGGGGCCGTAGGTGTTCCACACCTCTCGATCTTCATCGACGAGCCTGGCCGCGAGTTCGGGCGGGCACGCCTCTCCCCCAAAGATCAGGAGTCGGACGTTTTCAATCGCCTCGCGCGGCCACATGGCAGCGAGTGTTGGCACCGTGGAGACCACCGTGATGCCCTGGCGCACGAGCCACTGGGCCAGGTCCTCTCCCGCCCGCACGAGCGCACGCGGAGCGGGCACCAGGCACGCGGCGTGACGCCAGGCCAACCACATCTCTTCGCACGAAGCATCAAACGCGACCGAGAGGCCAGCGAGCACCCGGTCGCCGGGACCGAGCGGGCGAGACTGCACGAACATGCGCGCCTCGGCGTCGACGAACGCGGCCGCCGATCGGTGCGTGACCGCGACACCCTTGGGTACCCCGGTCGAACCCGACGTGAAGATGACCCAGGCGTCGTCATCCGGCTTTGGATCCGGTCCGGCCTGAGCTCCCTGACGAACTGCTGCGCCGTCCTCGCCTGCTGGATCCACTGGCCCCGAGTCAGCCACGGAGGCTTCCTCGCGAATCCCCGGGCGGGTGCTCCGCACGTACTGCGGGCCGTTTCCCACGATCCCGGCGACGTCTGCTTCACCGAAGACCAGCCGAGCCCGCTCGTCGGTATCGTCGGCATCGACCGGCACGTAGGCTGCCCCGGCGAACATGATCGCGAGAATGGCGATGTAGAGGTCTGCCGAGCCGGAATCAATCCGAACGCCCACCCGGTCTCCTGGCCGGACCCCCTCAGTTCTCAACTCGCCTGCGAGGAGTTCGACCGCGGCGAGCAACTCACGATAACTGAGCGCCCCCGCCCCCGCGTCAAGCGCGGACGCGTCGGGATGGGCAAGGGTCGACTGACGCAGGATGTCGATCAGCGTGCGTTCGGGCGCGGCGAATGCTGCCCGGTTCAGGGCTTCCTGCGAATCAGCGTGGCTCATGCGGCGAAGTCTATTCCAGCGACGTAAACGGGAGTTCACATGGCTGGAAGCTTGCCCGACGAACCGGACCTGTGGACGCTGCGTCGTGAACTGATCAGCCGGCGGTGGTGGGCTGCGGGGAGATCAGCTCAGGGTCGGGCGAGGCGATCCACTCAATGTCGGGGTAGCGCTTAAACCAGCTCACCTGCCGTCGCGCGTAACGGCGCGTGAGCGCCTGTGTCTCGGCGATCGCCACGGCCTCGGTTTTCTCACCAGCGAGCTGCGCGAGTGCCTGCGCATACCCAATGGCGCGGGAGGCGGTCTTTCCGTGCTCTATGCCGTGGGGAATAAGGGCGCGCACCTCTTCCAGGAGCCCGTCCGACCACATCTGCTCGACGCGTCGGTCGAGCCTCCTCACCAGGTCAGCGCGCTCGGCGTGCACGGCGATCGTGCGGGTGTGCGTACGCCAGTACTCGGGCACCTGAGGTAGGGTTCCGTGGGCCCTCTCGCCCAGCGCAGCCACCTCAAGCGCGCGAACCACGCGTCGTCCGTTCCGCGAGTCGACTGCAGCCGCCGCCACCGGATCAAGCGCGCGCAAACGCTGCGCGAGAGCCGCCACCCCGAGCTCAGTGAGCTCGCGCTCGAGCGTGGCGCGAAGCGCCTCATCGCGAGGGGGAAATTGGAAGTCGAAGATGAGGCTGGAGACGTACAGGCCCGATCCGCCCACCACAATCGCATCATGACCGCGCTCGTGGATCTCAGTGATGAGTGCGCGCGCGGTGGGCTGATACCAGGCCACGGTGGCTTCCTGACTGGGTTCCAGCGCGTCAAACAAGTGATGCACGATTCCGCGTCGGTGCGCGGGGGCGAGCTTTGCCGTGCCGATATTCATGCCGCGGTAGAGCTGCATCGCATCCGCGTTCACGATCTCGGCCGTGCGACCCGACGCTGCCAGTTGCTCCGCGAGTGCCAGTGACAGCGCGGTCTTACCGGTACCAGTGGCACCGACGATGGCCCAGAGCGAACCGGTCACAGCACCCGAAGCGTCGGGAGCCCGAGGCTGACCGCCCGAGGAGCGCCGCTCAGGTCGGTGGGTGCCGGAGCTGCACAGCTGTCGGCCTCTCGTCGATCCCATGCGTCGCCCGCTCGTGTGCGCCGCACCGCATAGGGACCACCGGCTGCGGGGTCGGCGATGATGAAGTGCGGAGCCGCGCCCGTGACCTGTACCGTGACGACATCGCCAGGACGCGGGACATCTGCATTCGCCGGGATGGCGAAGTGCACGAGCCGGTTATCTTCGGCCCTGCCCGTTAAGCGCCGGGTGGCATCGTCTTTACGACCCTCGCTCGCGGCGACGAGAACGTCGACGGTGCGCCCGATCTGTGCGTGGTTTTCCTCAAAGGAGATCCGCTCCTGCAACGCGTGCAGCCGCGTGTAGCGCTCCTGCACGATCGCCTTCGGAATCTGCTGTTCCATCTCGGCTGCTGGGGTGCCCGGACGGATCGAGTATTGGAACGTGTACGCGCTCGAGAACCGAGAGGCCTCCACCACGCGCATCGTATCCTCGAAGTCTTCGTCGGTCTCACCCGGGAATCCCACGATGATGTCGGTGGTGATCGAGGCGTTGGGAATTTGCGCACGTACCCGGTCAAGGATCCCGAGAAACTTCGTGCTCCGATAGGAACGTCGCATCGCCTTGAGGATCGCGTCTGAGCCGGATTGCAGAGGCATGTGCAGTTGCGGCATGACGTTTGGAGTCTCGGCCATTGCCGCAATCACGTCGTCGGTGAACGCTGCGGGGTGCGGGCTGGTGAAGCGAACCCGTTCGAGCCCTTCGATGTCTCCCATGGCGCGCAGGAGCTTGCCGAAGGCCTCACGGTCTCCGAACTCCACCCCGTAGGTGTTGACGTTCTGTCCCAGGAGTGTCACTTCGATCGCACCATCGTCGACGAGCGCCTGCACCTCAGCCAAGATCTCGCCAGGCCTGCGATCCTTTTCCTTTCCTCGAAGGGCGGGAACGATGCAGAAGGTACAGGTATTGTTGCAGCCGACCGAAATGGACACCCACCCGCTCGATGCTGAGTCGCGCTTGGTCGGGAGCGTCGAGGGGAACACCTCGAGCGACTCGAGAATCTCGACCTGCGCTTCTTGGTTGTGCCGCGCTCGCTCGAGGAGGACCGGCAGCGATCCCATGTTGTGGGTGCCGAATACCACGTCCACCCAGGGTGCCTTCTTCACGATGGTGCCCTGGTCCTTCTGAGCGAGACAACCCCCGACCGCGATTTGCATGCCTACGCGCTCGCGCTTCACGCTCGCGAGAATGCCGAGATTGCCGTAGAGCTTATTCGCCGCATTTTCGCGCACCGCGCAGGTGTTGATGACCACCACGTCGGCCTCATCGGGCACGCTCGCTGCAACATAGCCGGCGGCCTCAAGAGAACCTGCCAATCGCTCTGAGTCGTGCACGTTCATCTGACAACCCAAGGTGCGAACCGTGTAACTGCGCGGAGTTCCATCAGGGCCAAGTGCAGCGGACGACGGAGCTATGGGGGTGACAACTGCAGAGGGCATGTGCCCAATTCTACCGACCGTGAAATGTGCTGCGGCCGAGCGCTCGGGTCACGACTCAAGCCGCGCTCGGGGCGCTATTGAAACCGCACTCCAGATCCGGAACGAAGCCCATCCAGTGCCTCACGGGCGGCACGCGAGGCCGATTCACCTGACCAGCCGCGGCGTGCGAGAAAACCGAGAAGCCGCCGCTCGGCGGTCTGGCGATCGAGACCACTCATCTTCCGTGCACGTTCCGCAGCCGCGGTCCGGAGAAGCGCGAACTCCTCGTCATCATCGAGCTCACCGAGCACTTCCTCGATAACACCCTGAGGAATCAGGCGGTCGCGGAGCTTCATCCGAATCTGGCTGCGGCTCGATCCTTTGCGCTCCCGGAGCGACTCAGTGACTCTCCGAGCGAGGCCAAGATCGTCGAGGTAGAGACTCGCGACGAACTCGTCAATCGCCGCATCAATGTCCCATGCCGGGTGGCCGATGTTCAGGAGATCTCTTCGAAGCTCCCCAGAGGACAGCGCGCGGCGCGCGAGCAGCCGCACACCATCCTCCTGGGTGCTTCGCTCAGGTGCGGACTCTGTCTCGAATCCGGGCTCTCCCGCGTACTCCGACTCAATTCCTGGTTCGGACCCAATCTCTGACTCGGACACAAAGGGAGGATTCAGCCGAGGAGCGTACTGGGTCTCGACCCCGGCTCGAATCGCCTCCGGGAGTCGGGATCGAAGCTCAATGACCTCCGCGAGATCGGGTCGGTCGCCCCGTCGGTCATCTCTGTTCTCAGGCTCCGAAGCCGGAGGAACGGGCAGGAAACGCACCACCATGAGGATGCGCTATGCGCCCAGTCGCTCGTCGCGAAGAGGTTCTGCGTGGCTTTCTTCGACCGCCGCGACCACGGGAGCGTTCGGGTCGTCTTTCACGCCCAGCTTCACGAGAATCTTCTCTTCTATCTCAGCGGCAATATCAGGGTGCTGAATGAGGAAGCGACGCGAATTCTCCATTCCCTGTCCCAGCTGATCACCTTCATAGGTGTACCAGGCACCGCTCTTCTTCACGAGACCATGCTCCACGCCAAAATCGATCAGTGAGCCTTCGCGTGAGATGCCCACGCCGTACAGAATGTCGAATTCAGCCTGCTTAAAGGGCGGCGCCATCTTGTTTTTTACCACCTTGACACGCGTGCGGTTGCCTACTGCGTCGGTGCCGTCTTTCAGCGTTTGAATGCGACGAATGTCGAGGCGCACTGATGCGTAAAATTTCAGCGCTTTGCCACCAGACGTAGTTTCTGGACTCCCGAAAAACACCCCAATCTTCTCCCGCAACTGGTTGATGAAGATTGCTGTCGTGTTGGTCTGGCTCAGGCCACCGGTGATCTTACGGAGCGCCTGTGACATCAGGCGTGCCTGCAAGCCGACGTGGCTATCACCCATATCGCCCTCGATCTCGGCCTTCGGCACCAGTGCAGCCACCGAGTCGACCACCACCAGATCCACGGATCCCGAACGAATCAGCATGTCCGTGATCTCCAACGCCTGCTCACCAGTGTCGGGCTGCGACACAAGGAGCGCGTCGATGTCAACACCCAGTTTCTCTGCGTATACGGGGTCGAGCGCGTGCTCGGCATCAATGAAGGCGGCGATTCCGCCGGCGCGCTGCGCGTTTGCGATGGCATGCAGCGTGAGTGTCGTCTTCCCCGAAGATTCGGGGCCATATATCTCCACGATGCGGCCGCGCGGGAGTCCACCGATACCGAGAGCGACGTCAAGAGCGATCGAGCCGGTCGGGATGACCTCAACCTTCGGGCGATCTGTGCTCCCGAGGCGCATGATCGCACCCTTACCGAACTGTTTGTCAATATTCGCGAGCGCCATTTCAAGGGCTTTCTCGCGATCTTTGGGTGCTGCCATGAGCTTGTTCTCCTGCCGTCGGGGCGTGGGTCGCCGGGTTGCTGCCTACCTGCTGTCGTGTCCGGAGCGAAATACTCAGAACTGACAAGGCGTAGGTGGCTCGTGCTTCCGACCCTAGATTGCACCACCGACACTCAGCGTCGAAAGTGGCAATGTGTGGAGAGGAACGGCAACAAGATCACCTGGGAGCGAGAATACCCATGTTCGAACAAACTTTCGAAAGTATCACTCGGCGTGTCGGAACAGTCCGGGTGAGCCATCGCACGCCAGCGCGATCATTCTCGCGGGTCCCTGAGGCCGCGGCCATACCGACGATGCTCGGGAACCTGCATTTCGACGCACAAGGCATCCCACACACGTCGAGCCGGCACGCCCCGATCGAGCGCGTCCCGCGCGGTTCCCTCAAACTCCGCGAGCCAATAGTCACGCAAGAGAACTCCGGAGTAGACCTCCCCGAACTCCTCAGCCATTGCTCGCTGAAATTCGCTCAGCCGCACTACTTTCCTGCGAGCAGAGAAGGTCGATATCCGGAGACAAGATCCGCCGGAACGGTGTCGGGCACGCGAGACGAAAGCTGAACGCTCAGACCTTCAACCATCGCGAGCCGCTCACTCACTTCACCCATGATGACCGAGAGAGGCGTATCTAGCGCATCTGCGACCGCGGCGAGAATCTCACTTGAGGCTTCCTTCTGGCCGCGCTCAACCTCGCTGAGGTAGCCAAGCGCAACGCTCGCTTCGCCCGCTACCTGACGGAGGGTGCGCCCCTTCTGCAGGCGGAAGTCACGCAGCACATCGCCAATCTCCTGACGAACAAGTACCATCGCGTCCTCCTTTGCTCTGCACGACCGTGAGGCTATGCCTATCAGACTACCCGCTGATGCGCTGGAATGCGCCTCGGGGTGACACCTCTAGTCTGGCGGGTGTCACTGGGAATAACCGCGAGAACAGGCGGTGTATTCCTGAGCATTTCCTGAATCTGAGCCAAGTCGACTCATATTCACTCGCCGATCGCGTCATGGAGGAGTTGTAGCGCCTCTCGAACAGTCGCTTCTCGAATCGCCTGCCGGTTCCCGCTAATTTCGAAGAGCATGGCACGCTCCCCCTGGCCGGAACTGATGCCCAGCCACACCGTGCCTACACCTTGGCCCGTCTGCGGGTCAGGGTCAGGCCCGGCCACTCCAGTCGTGGAGATTCCGAATTGAACCTCCGTCGGCACGCTCGCGCGCCCCTGCGGCACCGCACAGGCGCGACGCACCCCACGAGCCATCTGAGTCGCGACCTCGGGATCCACCGGTCCTCGAGCCGCCAGCAATGCGGCATCGACGCCGAGAAGTGACGACTTGAGTGCGGTGTCATATGCCACGATGCCACCCGAAAAGACCCGAGAAGCACCGGGTACCGACACGATCGTGGCCGACAACAGCCCCCCAGTGAGTGACTCCGCAACAGCGAATCTCACGCCTAGCTCATCGGCTCTGTGTACTACCGCCCGCGCGAGCTCACCTGCTTTGGCAATTCGGTGTGGCATGTGAGCTACCTCGGCCGGGCCGAAGCCTGCCCAGCGCGGCCCAGACGGGCGAAATTCACAACGTAATCGATGCCGCTCGCAACTGTCAGCGCCACAGCGATCGTCATGGTCACGAGGTTCACCCAGTTGACCCAGTCACCGAGCAGCGAGGCGAGCGGAAAGAGCGCCAGCGCAATGGCCACCGATTGTGCAACGGTCTTCAGCTTTCCCATCCACGCTGCGGCGACCACGATGGTACGCGCTTCGAACAGCCGGTGCACGGTGATTCCGATCTCACGGACGAGCACCAGAACCGTGATCCACCAGGGAAGCTCACCGAGGATAGACAGGCCCACGAGGGCGGCTCCGGTCAAGAACTTGTCGGCAATGGGGTCGAGGAGTTTGCCGAGGTCGGTCACCAGGCCGCGAGAACGGGCGATGTATCCGTCCCACGCATCCGTCGCGATAGCTACGACGAAGAAGGCGGCGGCGGCCCAGCGAAGTGGGCCCATCTGGCCGTCATCCGCCAGAAGCATCCAGACGAAGAACGGCGTGGCAACGATCCTCGCGCCGGTGATGACATTCGGTGCATTCCAGTTGCTTGGCTTGGCCGGTGGTTGAGTCACACTCTCACCCTAGTCGCGACCGGTGAGCTGCCAGGCGTCTTCATCGTCACCGTCGACCTCTTCCAGGCCAGTGTACTTCTGCGTGATTGGGTCGTCATAACGATCGTCACCGAACCCGGAACTGTCAGCCCGGAGCGGCTCGATGACATCGGTCGCCGCTTCGGACACAACGTCAAAGTCTTGCGAGGCTTGGGAAGACGAGGCATCCCTCAAGTTCTGGGGTGCCTGCGCCGCAGCCGGTGCGGGCACCGAAACCTGAGCGGATGCCGAAGCGCCTGATGCGGATGCCGAAGACTGAGTGGGCCCGTTGCCAGTGACACCCGCGAGTACCTCCGCGAGCTGCTCGGGTGCGACGAGTACATCGCGCGCCTTCGAACCCTCAGACGGACCAACGATGTCGCGAGACTCCATCAGATCCATCAGGCGTCCCGCCTTGGCAAACCCCACGCGGAGCTTGCGCTGCAGCATCGACGTGGATCCGAACTGCGAACTGACCACGAGCTCAATGGCCGCCAGGAGGACATCGAGGTCGTCGCCGATATCGGCGTCGACTTCCTTTTTTTCCACGACCTGAGCCACGTCGGCTCGGTATTCCGGTCGGGCCTGGGTCTTGACATGTTCGACAACGCGGGCGATTTCGGCCTCGTTGACCCACGCACCCTGCACGCGGATCGCCGTCGATTCACCATTCAGGAGGAGCAGCCCGTCACCCTGCCCAATAAGTCGTTCGGCCCCGACCTCGTCAAGAATCACCCGAGAGTCGGTGCCGGAAGCCACCGCGAACGCGTAGCGGCTCGGAACGTTTGACTTGATCACCCCGGTGACGACGTTGACCGATGGGCGCTGGGTCGCAAGCACCAGGTGGATCCCCGCCGCTCGCGCGAGCTGGGTGATCCGCTGAATCGAATCTTCAACGTCGCGAGGAGCCACAAGCATGAGATCGGCGAGCTCGTCTACCACTACCAAGAGGTAGGGATAGGGCTTCAACACACGCTGACTGCCTTCGGGAAGCACGAGCGAGCCTGACCGCACCGCCTCGTTGAAATCGTCGATATGACGGAACCCGAAGCTTGCCAGGTCGTCGTAACGCATGTCCATTTCCTTCACGACCCACTGCAGCGCCTCGGCGGCCTTCTTGGGATTCGTGATGATGGGAGTGATCAGGTGCGGCACACCCTGATACACGGTCAACTCAACCCGTTTGGGGTCGACCAATACCATTCTCACTTCGGCAGGGGTCGCGCGCATGAGAATGCTGGTGATCATCGAGTTGATGAAGCTTGACTTGCCAGACCCCGTGGCGCCGGCGACCAACAAGTGAGGCATCTTCGCGAGGTTCGCGACGACGAAATCACCCTTCACATCCTTGCCAATGGCGATGGTCATCGGGTGAGGCGAGCGCTGGGCTCGCGCCGAGCGGAGCACGTCCCCGAGTGCCACGTTCTCACGATCCTGATTCGGGATCTCAATACCGATCGCGCTCTTTCCCGGAATCGGCGAGAGGATACGGATTTCATTCGAGGCAACCGCGTACGCCAGGTTCTTGGTGAGCGCAGTCACCTTTTCAACCTTCACCCCGGGCCCGAGCGCCACCTCGTACTGCGTGACCGTCGGGCCGCGAGAAAACCCGGTGACCTGCGCGTCGACGTTGAACTGCGTCAGCACATCGGTGATGGAGGCCATGATCGTGTCATTCGCCTGCGTACGCGACTTCGGCGGGTCACCCTGCGAGAGCGTGCCCTGGTCGGGAAGCACGTAGGGGTGCTGCGCATTCTCGTGCGGCTGTGCCACCTGGAACGTCGTCGTCGCGGCAGCCTCGCCCCGCAGCTGCGCGATCTCGACATCTTCGGCAACACTCGAGGTCGGCGCGGCGGCGTTGCCACCAAACAGATCGTCAGCAAACACGTCGGTCGGCTGCTCTGCTTCGAGCGCCGTATCAAAGGCCCCCTTCGCCGCAGCCTCGGGGTCGACGCCCAACACTTCAGTCAGACCGGATTCGGTGGAGGCGTACTCTGGTTCTTCCTCACGACCCGACTCGGTGCGCCGCCACCAGGGCAGCCCTCCGGTGTTCCCGGTCTCGTTGAGGTCAAAGAACACCTCGGAGTCGCCTCGCGATGTGCGCCGCGAGCGTTCCCCAGTGGATCCCCCAGCGGCATGTGCGTCTGATTCGGCTTCGTCGATTTGCGCGCCAAAAAGATACCCGTACGCCTCACGCATGCGTGCGAATACTCGACTGGGTGGGGTCTTCGTGATGATCAGCACCGAGAGCGCCGCGAGCACGGAAAGCACGGGCACGGCGACCCACACGGTGAGCAGCGCAAGCGGTGCACCCACCATCCATCCGAGGAGCCCCCCAGCTTGCGCGAGAGCGACCATCCCCTCCGACGGCTGCGGCTGTGCGCCCAAAACATGCGCGAGCCCCGACACACTCAGAATCGCGATCGCGAGGCCGATGGCGATGCGACGATTGTCGTGCACCCCAGAGGGATGATTGAAGAGCCAGAAGGCGAAACCGACCATGATGATCGGCATCCCGAAGGCCACGCGACCAAACAGCCCACCAAAACTCCATGAGCTGACCTGCGTGGCCACCGCATTGCCGAGCAAGAACCATTCGATCACTGCTCCCACGATTGCGAGCGTCACAAGCAGCATCGGGATGCCGTCACGACGCTCCTCGGGAGCCATGGGTTCTGGACGAAACGCCCGCGCCCCTCCCCCGATCGCGTGTGACAGACCGAGCCACGCCCTGACCATCACGTTCTCTGGTTCAGCGGCCTCGACGAGCACTCTGGTTTTTGCGGTCGACCCCGCTCTCGCGCCACGCGCGGGGGCGGAGGCTTTGCCGCGCGCCGAAGACTTGGTAGCCATGCGTTCACGCTACAACCCACTCGCCAGCAGGCCCGGATGGGCAGCGGCGAGCCGCAGACTCAAACTCTCAGCTTACGAACCGGGTACCCTGAGTAAGACATGAATGACACCACGCTCACTGCGCGAACCGCCACTTCCACGGAAATCGACCGTTGGGATTCGCTCGTGGCCGCAAACCCGGGCGGCGGCGAATTTCTCGCCGCTCGGGCTTTCGCTGACACCAAGAGTCAGGTGGGATGGGTGCCTCGATACCTGGTGTTCACACGCGGATCGGCGATCCACAGCGTGGCGCTCGTCTGTGAACGCCAGATCCCCCTGCTGGGGCACCTGTGGTACATACCGCGTGGCCCTGCAGCACCAGACTTCGATGCCTTTGCAGAGCACCTTCGGGCACTTCACCGTTTCGCGCGCGAAGCCGCCCCACGGGTCTTCGCGGTCACCGTAGAGCCGCCGATCGTTGCTGATGAGAACGCTGGCCAGACTCCGCTTCCCGAGGTCATCGCACGGGGCCTCGATGTGCGCAACCGCCCCGCCTTGCAGGGCAATGCAACAACCGCCATCGTGCGCATTGATCGCAGCGACGAGGAGCTGCTTGCCAGCTTCGACAAGAAGTGCCGCAACATGGTGCGGCGTGCAGAGCGAGACGGTGCCATCGTTCGCAAGGTTCCGCCGTCACCCGAGACATTCGCCCACATGCATCGCCTCATGCGCCTGGTGGGTGGCGGCACTGCGGATCTCGCCCTTCGTGCACCCGAATACTCAGAAACACTGTGGCAGGGCTTCACCCGCGCAGGACAGGGACAGTTCTATGCGATTGACGCTGATGGCACCCCTGCGGTCATGGGGTTCCTGATTCGCGTCGGTGACCGCGCATTCTACAAAGACGGCGGATCTGAGCGAGACCGTGTCACCCCCGGAATGTCCAACCTCTTGCTGTGGCAGATGATACGCGATGCTCGAGATGCCGGGGCCACGGAGATCGACCTGTTTGGAGTCGCTCCCGCATGGGCACAGAGCACGGCCGATCACCCCGCGTACGGGTTGGGGCTTTTTAAACTCTCCTTTTCCCGCGAGCGCACCACTTACGTCGGGGCATTTGACTTGGTGCTGCGACCGCGACGGTTCCAACTTTGGAAACGCTGGGGGGAACGCATCGTGAGCAAGCTGCATCGCACACGCTTTCAAGATCTCGGACTCTACTAGACCAAAGGACACACCTGCACCCATGGGTCATTTTCTGCAGAGTGCGGCCTGGGGCCGACTTCAAGAGGCACGCGGTCGCACCGTCGTCAATCTTTCCGGCGACGGCTGGAAAGCTCAGGCCTTTGTCGAGCGCGGCAAGCTGAACTCGCGACTGTATGTGCCGTACGGACCAGAACTTGAGAGCGAGTCTGCGCTCCGCCCGGCCCTCGCTGCGTTGCGAGCCGAGGCTCGGCGACTCGGCGCAGCTTTCGTTCGGGTCGAACCGACACTTACCATCGAGGGCCCGAATCTTGGAATTCCCGATGCTGCGTTATCGGAACTTGGCCTCCGCAGAGTCTCTCGGGTGCAACCCGAACACACGCAGCGGATCAACCTCAGTCGCCCGTTCGACGAGGTGCTGCGTGGCATGTCAAAGTCGGCCCGCAACCTGCACCGTAATTACACCTCGAAGGGCCTCTCCGTGCGGATGAGCGAGGATCCCGATGACATCGAGCAGCTCATCCGTCTGCTGGGCGAAGTCACCGACCGTACCGGCATGCACGCGCACAGCAGCGACTATCTTCGGCTACAGGCCCGAACATTGATGCCGTCGGGCGACGCCAAGATGTATCTCGTCGATCTTGAGGGCGAGGCCGCTCCGGTCGCCGCGGCGCTGATCTACGATGATGCCGAGCGACGCTACTACGGCCACGCTGCCGCAGATACGGCGCACCGGAGGTTGTCGGCCGGCGGCATCCTGGTCAGCACGATGATCGAACAGGCGCACCAGAAGGGACTCGGCGAGTTTGACCTCTACGGGGTTGTCCCCCCAGAGATCAAGGATCACGCGTGGTCTGGGTTTTCTGACTTCAAACGATCATTCGGCGGCACCCAGATTGACTTTTCCGGCACGTGGGAACTCCCCGTCAAGCGGCTCAGTTACGCCGTCTACACGTGGGCAAGAACACTCATTTCCGAGCGGGCATGATGATCCTTCACTGATCTCGTCAGTTGCTGCGCCCGAACCTGCGGCGGAGGACTCCCACTACCTCGCGGAGTTCTGGGGAGCGCAAGCCTGCAAGCGACAGGAGATACAGCGCGCTGCACGCGGCCACGAGCACAAGCGATGCCACGAGCGCCTCCCCTACGCCGAGCGCGGGAGCCATCTGACGCGACACATGCGCCACCCAGAGCCCCACCGCGAGCGCGGGGATCGCCGCCAGTGCATATGATGCCAGGCTCCGAAGGATACGGCGGCCATCGACGCTCCCGATTCGGCGTCGCAGAAGCCAAATGGCCAGCAACACCTGAAATACCGTCGAGACCGCATACGCGCCCGCGACCCACGCTCCGATGTGCTCCGGCCCCACCACGGCAAGACCGGCAACTGACAGAGCTACCAACACGAGCACCTGAACGATCGTGAAGAAGAACGGCGTTCTGGTGTCGGAGAGCGCATAGAACGAACGCTGCACCACAAAGAGAAAACTGAAGGGTGCCAGCGCAAACACATATACCTGCAGCACCAACGCGAAGGGATCGATCAACTCTGCGCTCGCACTCAACTGCATCAAGCGGCTGAGGAATGGGGCGCCCGTGAAAATGAGAACCGACGCGAGAACCATCACCAAGGAGATCTGGCGCAGAGAACTCGAAAAATCTGATCGAAAATCCGCGACGCGCCCGTCTCGCCAGGATTCAGAGAGCCGGGTGAAGTAGGCGGTAGCGAGTGTCACCGCCAAGACCGAGTGCGGCAGCATGAGGATCAACCAGGCGTTTTGTAGTGCAATCGTCGAGGGGCCCTCTCCGGTCGCTGTTCCGACGACATTGCCCGTCACGATTCCCGCGAGCGTCGTGATGACGATGGTGGCGAGGCTCCAACCCGCAATCTTCGCGGTCTGCCCGAGCCCGATCCCCCTCCAGACGAAGTCGGGACGATACGTGATGCCCGCTTTGCGCCACGAGACAAACAGGATGAGTGCCTGTGCCACCACACCGAGCGTTGCGCTCCCACCGAGTACCGCGATGCTGAGTGCGTTCCAATCGGCGACTCCGCGAAGCCCATCAGGGTCTGCGCCGAACATCGCCATGAAGGCGAGGATGCCTGCAATGCTGATGAGGTTGTTCAGCACCGGCGCCCACGTGTACGGACCGAACACGCTCCGTGCGTTGAGCACCTCCCCCATCACCGTGTATATGCCGTAGAAGATGATCTGTGGGATGCACCAGTAAGCGAAGGCGAGCGACAGGCTGAGTTGCTCGGTCGACCACGAGAGCTGAAAGAGCCACACGAGCACTGGCGCGCTCACCATTGCGAGCGTCGTGATCGCGGTGAGGGTGATGATGACAAAGGTCATCACTTTGTTGATGTACCCCAAGCCCCCGTCCGAGGCTGTCGCTGCCTTCACGATCTGCGGAACCAAGACCGCGTTCAGCATGCCACCCATGAGGATCACATACACGGTGTTGGGCAGCATGTTGCCGTTGGCAAATGCGTCCGCAGAAATCGATGTCTGACCAATTGCTGCGACCAACAACACGGCCTTGGCGAAGCCGAGAAGTCTAGAGAGCACGGTGCCGGCGGCCATCACCGCACTCGCCCGCAGGAGCCCTGACGCCACCGATTACTCCGAGTTGCGCGGGTGTCGCAGTTTCTCAACCGTGTCGATGACGCGACGAGCCGCGTATCGACCGACCTTCAGCGGAATTTCCCACGTTCCCGCGTATTGCACGGTCTCGCCACCAAAGGTTCGCTTGAATACTGTGAAGCCGGTCATGTCGTCTTCGACATCATCACTTGCCGAAATACCAAAGAGATCAAACTCCTTGAGACCCTGGGCCTTCGCGTCAAGGATCATGTGGGAGATCAGCGGAGCCGAGATCTGCAGACTGTTGTTCGAGAGATCGCGCCCAACATAGAGGTAGTAGCGAGTGTCTGCATCGTCGATCACAAAGGCGACGATGTGAATCTCACCCTCGAACCGGCCGACAAATATCTTCGCGATCCCCGGTTCAAACAGTGCGACTCGGAACTTGTCAAAGTATTCCTCATCGCGAACGAAGAATGATTTTGCCTCACCGGACTCGCGAAGGAGTCGCACGCCAGTCTCGTAGTCTCCGCGGTCGCGGCTTTCCGAGAACGTCATACCCTTTCGCTCAGCCCCGCGATGCTGCTTCCGACGTGTCGTCGACATTCCCTTGATGATGTCCTCCTCGCTTTGTGCAAGGTGGACAATCTGCGATCTACTGGGCTGGAAACCCAATCGCTGCGTAGCAAATCGCGCCTCCGCTTGCGCAGAGGTGATCGGCAGTGACGGTTCCAGTAGCAGCCGATACGCTCCCAGTTCACGTGCCTGGACTTTGGCGTGTTCTACCGCGTCGTCGAGTGCCTGCTCACTGGCCACCACCGGACCGTATGGCAGGTACAAATACGTACCGACCGCGTCTTTCACCATGCGACCGAAATAGTGCCAACCGTCTCCGCTTGCGTGCACTACCTCTTCCCCGAGCTCGCGCTGGAAATCCCACCACGCCTGGGTCTGGAAGAAATCAGCCACCGTTACACCACCACAACGACGGGAACGATCATTGCCTTGCGGCGCAGCTTTGTACCGACCCAGCGGCCGAGTGTGCGGCGCACGATCTGCTGCAGCTCGTGGTGGTCAACGACACCGTCCTTCATCGCAGCTTCGAGTGCGTCGGCAATCTTCGGCTTGATGCTGTCAAAAACGTGGTCTTCTTCGGCGACACCCTTGGCGTGCACCTCGGGGCCAGACACGATCTGGCCGAGGCTCGTCTCAACTACGGTGATAACCGAGATGAAGCCTTCCTCCGCAAGCACCCGGCGGTCACGCAGATCGTCATCGGTCACGCGACCGACGCTCGAGCCGTCGACGTAGATGAAGTCAATATCGAGCTGCCCCACCGCGCGTGCAACCCCGTCAACCAGGTCGACCACGGTGCCGTTCTCGCCGATGATCGTGCGGTTCTGCGGAACGCCGGTTTCGATCGCGAGCGCGGCATTGGCCACGAGGTGGCGGTATTCACCGTGGATCGGCATGACGTTCTTGGGCTGCACGATGTTGTAGGCGTAGAGCAGTTCGCCAGCGGCTGCGTGCCCGGAAACGTGCACCTTCGCGTTGCCCTTGTGGACGACGTGCGCGCCGAGTTTCATGAGTCCGTTGATCACACGGTAGACCGAGTTCTCGTTGCCGGGGATCAGGCTCGAGGCAAGGATCACGGTGTCGCCCTCGCCCACCTCGACCTGGTGCTCGCGATTTGCCATCCGACTGAGTACTGCCATCGGCTCGCCCTGCGATCCCGTCGACATGTACACCAGACGATGGTTCGGGATCTGACCGCTCTTTTTCAGGTCAACGAGCAGCCCCTCGGGCACGTTCAGGTATCCCAAATCGGAGGCGATTTTCATGTTGCGAACCATGGAGCGGCCCAGCAAGACCACGCGTCGACCACTCGCGTGTGCGGCATCGAATACCTGCTGAACTCGGTGTACGTGGCTCGAGAAACTTGCCACCACCACCTTGCCCCGTGACTGCGAAATCACTCGCTCAAGCACTGGCCCGATGTCTTTCTCGAGCGGGGTGAAGCCGGGTACGTCGGCGTTCGTGGAATCGGTCATGAAAAGATCCACGCCCTCTTCACCCAACCGGGCAAATGCGCGCAGGTCGGTGATTCGACCATCCATCGGCAACTGATCCATCTTGAAGTCACCCGTACCGATCACGGTACCGGCAGAGGTACGGATGGCCACCGCGAGCGCGTCAGGAATGGAGTGGTTGACCGCGATGAATTCGAGATCGTACGGACCGAAGGTCTCGCGTACACCCTCTGCAACCTCGTGCAGTACCGGGCGGATCCGGTGCTCCTTGAGCTTCGCGTCGATGAACGCGAGCGTGAGCTTCGACCCGATGAGCGGGATGTCAGCGCGGCGCTTCAACAGGTACGGCACGCCGCCAATGTGATCCTCGTGGCCGTGCGTAAGCACCACGGCAATAATGTCATTCAGGCGATGCTCGATCTTGGAGATATCGGGCAAGATCAGGTCAACTCCCGGGTGTGTCTCCTCCGGGAAGAGTACGCCGCAGTCAACCACGAGCAGCTTGCCGTCAATTTCGAACACGGTCATGTTGCGGCCGACCTCGCCGAGGCCACCGAGAGGGGTGATTCGCAGCGTGCCGGGTTCGAGCGCGGGCGGAGCGTAGTGGGGGGTGGTCAAGTGTTTCAGCCTCCTAGGGGCTCTAGCGTGTGGTGCCAGCGATCTGCGGCAGCGCGCCGCCCGCGGCCGCGTTGCGGTCGGGGCGGAAGTTCGAGAAGTCGGCACCAGTCAGGTTGGAAACCAGGGCGAGCTCATCTTCAATGAGTGCAGCCTCCCACTCTTCGGGGCCCACGAGGGGCAAGCGCACGCGCGGGCTGCCGATGCGACCGAGCCCATGCAGCACATACTTCGCGGCGACGGTGCCGGGAACGTGCGTCATGATGGCGCGCACCAGCGGCTCGAGCCGCATGTGCTCGGCACGTGCAGTGAAGAGGTCGCCGCGATTCACCGCGTCGATGATGGTGCGATACGGTGCCGCCGTGATGTTCGCGGTCACGCCGATGAGCCCGCTCGCGCCGATCGAGAGGTGGGGCAATATGTTTGCGTCATCGCCGGAGAAATACAGGAGATCGGTCTGATTCAGTACCCGACTGACCTCACTGAAATCGCCCTTGGCATCCTTCACCGCAAGAATGTTGGGGTGCTTCGCGAGCCGCAGGATTGTCTCGTACATGATCGGCACTCCGGTGCGTCCGGGAATGTCGTACAAGATTACGGGCAGGTCGGTTGCATCGGCGACCATGCGAAAGTGAGTGAGCAGGCCAGCCTGGGTCGGCTTGTTGTAGTAGGGCGTGACGATCATCACACCGTCGGCACCGGCCTTCTCGCTGTCTTTGTAGAGCTGAATGGCGTGCGCGGTCTCGTTCGAGCCGCCCCCGGTGATGATCTTGGCACGGCCCGCACTCACCGACTTTGCCACGCGCACGAGCTCAAGTTTTTCGGGGTCGGTGAGCGTCGAAGTCTCACCTGTCGTGCCAGTCACGACAATGCCGTCAGCACCGCTGGTGATGCAATGCTCAATGTGCCGTTCGGTCGCGGCCCAATCGACCTCACCATCGGCGTGAAATGGGGTGATCAGGGCGACCAATACCTGGCCGAATGGGTTCTCTACAGTCGTCACTACTCTAGGGTATCTGACGCAGGTAGCGCTCGAAGCGGTAGTTCAGCCCAGTCTGCGAAACGAGTGGCTCGCCCGCCTCGTCAAGGTGCCATTCCGGCCCGATCTCGGGGGCGAATGTGTCGGCATCAGGCACGTCGAGCGAGATGCGAGTCACCACGAGTTCTGCGGCGTGCGGCATCGCGGCCCGGTACATCTCGCCACCACCGATCACCCACAGGTTCGGTTCCACCGATGTCAGGGCTTCCAAAGTGGATCGCGCGACGCGCGCACCCTTGGCCACAAACGCGGGGTCGCGTGTGACCACGACGTTCTCTCGACCCGGCAGCGGGCGAAACCGGTCAGGCAGCGACTCCCAGGTGCGGCGGCCCATGACTACGGGTGCGCCGAACGTGACCCGCCGAAAGTGTGCGAGATCTTCCGGGAGGTGCCAGGGCATCTGCCCATCACGTCCAATTGCACCGCCGTTCGCTTGGGCCCAAATGAGTGCGATACGGGGGCCAGCCTGCGGATCCACGGACTATACCGCGACCGGAGCTTTGATGCCCGGGTGATGCTGGTAGTCGATCAGAGTGAAGTCTTCGAACTCGTAGTCGAAGATACTGTCACGCTTGCGGAGCTCGAGCGTGGGATAGGGGAATGCATCCCGGCTCAGCTGCGTGCGTACCTGCTCAACGTGATTGTCGTAGATGTGGCAGTCTCCACCGGTCCAGATAAATTCGCCCGGCTCGAGCCCGGTCTGCTGCGCCACCATCAGGGTGAGCAGTGCGTAGCTCGCGATATTAAAGGGCACACCGAGAAACATGTCGGCGGAACGTTGGTACAGCTGGCACGACAGCTTTCCATCGGCGACATAGAACTGGAAGAAGGCGTGGCACGGGGCAAGCGCCATTTGGTCGAGTTCGGCGACATTCCAGGCCGAGACCATGAGCCGCCGCGAATTGGGGTTCTGGCGAATCTGCTCAATCACCTGGGCGATCTGATCGATGTGCTCACCATTTGGGGTCGGCCACGATCGCCACTGCACCCCATACACCGGGCCAAGTTCACCCTGGTCGTTTGCCCATTCATCCCAAATGGTCACTCCGTGCTCGCGCAAAAAGCTCACGTTGCCCTCGCCTCGGAGGAACCACAAGAGTTCGACAGCAACCGATTTGAAGTGCACCCGTTTCGTCGTGATCAAGGGAAACGATTCGGCGAGATCAAAGCGGATCTGCCGACCGAACAGGCTCCGCGTACCGGTGCCGGTGCGGTCCCCCTTCGGGGTGCCATACTCGAACACCTCGCGCAGCAGGTCCTCATAGGGGGTCTCGATGCGTGGCTCAGACATCACACCAGACTACCGGCCTCGGCCCCGCTCATGCTGGGTCACTCACATTGGCACGAGCCGACTTGCGCAGCCGCTTGTCCTGCAGCATCAACTCATCGGCTCGCGCGATAAGGGCCTGCGGCGTCTCGCCAGCGTCAAGTTCCGCCGCGCCCAGTGACCAGCCGATCGCTGTCACCTGATCGCGCAAACGCAGGCCCATGCGGTGTGCCTCGTCACGGTCAGTTCCTGGGAGCAGCAGCGCAAACTCGTCGCCGCCAATGCGCGCCAGAGTGTCCTGAGGCCTGGTGTGTTCTTCAAGAGACCGTGCGAAGCTCACGAGCACCCGGTCGCCCTCTGCATGGCCCCGCGTGTCATTGATCGCCTTGAAGCCGTCTAGATCAATGAACAGCATCGAGACGGGTTCGCCCGTGCGCGCCGCGCCAGCAACTGCGCGATCCAGCACCAGCTGAAAGCCGCGACGATTCCACACACCACACAACGGATCGGTGAGCGTGGCGGCTTCAATTCCATCCTTAAAGCGGCCGATCAGTTCGCCGATTACGGTGGTTGTCACAACCAGCGTGGCAAGCGCGAGGTCAATCTCTCCCTCGTAATGGATCCCGACGATGATCGTGTAGAGACTCAACCAGGTATATCCGAGCACTCTCGCTAGCCAACGAGGCATGAACCAAATGACGTAGATGAAGAGTGTGAGGAACAGTACGCCGGAGTTCAAGGCGCGAATCTCGGTGAGTGAGGTGACTACGAGGAGCAGCAGAACGCCTGCGGTCAGCGAAATCAGCACAGCTGCTGTCACCAGGGTGAACCGCGAACCCCTCACGAACACCGCGATGGCGATCACCAAAGCGATGCCTCCGCCGACGAGCAGAATCGGATTCCGAGGTGGGTTCTCGACCCAAAACACCGTGAACGTGAGATAGGAAAACGCCGCTCCAGCCAAGAAAAACACCCCGGTCGCGAGCGACAGGTCCGACTGCCTGGCAATCACCTTCTTCATGGCTCCCCCACGTGCCGTGCATCTGCATCTAACGTACCGGCGGACTCAGACAATCAACGCATCCACTGTGTAAACCATTAACGGCTCATCCCAATCGGGGGTGTAGGAGTTGGGGTCCGAAGCCGCCGGTCTCGAGCAGGCTTCGGGCGATGTAGTTGGTCAGGTTGCGGAACCCGAGTGCGGAGCCGCGCAGGTGTTCGAGCCGTCCGTTGAGTGCCTCGGTCGGCCCGTTGCTGGTGCCGGGTCGTTCGAAGTAGGCGAGCACGTCGGCGGCTCGCTTCTTCAGGGTCCGGCCCAGGGTGGTGAGCTCGGTGAGCACCTTGGGGACGCCGGCGCTGAGGTCGGTGATCAGCTTCTCCATGAGCTCGCGGCCACGTTGCCGGTCCTCGTGGCGATAGGCGGCGATCATCCGCTGGTAGACACCCCAGGTCGCCTCGACCTCGACGTGAGCGTCATCAACGAACAGCGCGCGTAGCCTGTCGCTCTGCTTGTCGGTGAGCAGGTCCGAGCCGGTGTGCAGCGTGCGCCGCGACTTGTAGAGCGGATCGTCCCTGAACCCACGGTGCCCGTGGATCGCGAGTTGGACCCGGCGCCGGCACCTGTCGAGGGCGTCACCGGCCAGGCGCACGACGTGGAAGGGATCCATCACCGTGACCGCGTCCGGGATCTCCTCCGCAGCGGCGGTCTTGAACCCGGTGAAGCCGTCCATCGCGACCACCTCGACCGCGTCACGGAAGGCGTCGTCGCGGTCGGCGAGCCAGGTCTTGAACGCCGCCTTCGACCGGCCCTCGACCATGTCCAGCAGCCTTGCTGGGCCGGCGCCATCGCGGACCGGGGTGAGGTCGATGATCACGGTGACGTACTTGTCGCCACGCCTGGTGTGGCGCCAGACGTGCTCATCGACGCCAATCACCTTCACGCCCTCGAACCGCGTGGGGTCGTTGATCAGCAGCCGCTTGCCTTCGGCCAGGACCGCGTTGTTGGCGGTGTCCCACGCGACCCCGAGTCCCTCGGCGACACGGGCGACGGTGAGGTGTGCGACCACGATCCCTTCCAGCGCCCACCGCAGCCCGGTGCGCGAGAGCTTCGCGCGTGGCTCCGCCGCGGCGCTGGTGTCTTGGCGCCACACGTGTCCGCAGTCTGCACAGCGGTAGCGGCGCACTACAACTTCCAGCACGGTCGGTCGCCAGCCCAGCGGCTCGTGGGCCAACCGCCGGATCACGGTGTCACGAGCGGCGCCTTCGCTGCCGCACCGTCGGCACCACTGATCTGGTTCCACCACGCGGCACGCGAGGACCGCACGATCCGGTTCAAGTCGTTGCCCGATCACGCTCAGACCGAGGCCGTCGAGTCGAGCGAAGGCGGTCAGGTCAGGGCGGCCGAAGCCGGGCGGCGGGGTAGCGTCGGGCACGTCGAGGTCTTTCCGATGGATGGCGTAGGAACCTCCATCGTCGGGAGACCTCGACGTCTATCTGCGGACCGACTCGGCGGGGCGCGATCGTCTCGTGCGTTGGCGGCCTACGGGAGCTTGGACGCGAGGACGTCGGCCGCCAGGATCTCGGGTGCTGCGCCGAGGAGGTGCTGGTTGGCCATCAGGGCTGCGACGATGGCGCCGTTGGCGTGGGCGTCTCGAGCGGCCTCGTCGGGGAATGCATCGAAGATCCAGAAGGTGTCGGCGTGGGTCCTGACCGCGAACCAGACAATCGTTCCTACTTCTTCGTTGGCGAGTGCGACAGCGCCGGCGAGCAGATCGGCGAGCGCGTCGTGCTGTCCATCGGCCGCGACGATCTTGGCGACGAAAGCATACGGAAGTGATGCGGGTGTTGACATGAGGGACTCTCCTTGAGGTCGTGGTTCTTCGTGGGACGAGTTCAGCGTATAACGAGCGAGGGCCGGTGGGGAGTGGCGTATACGGCAGTATTGCTATTGTTTACGTCATGCGTATTGGACTGATCGCGATCGACGGCTGCTTCGGTTCGGCTATCGCGTCGATCATCGACATCGTGCGGGTGGCCGACGGAGCCCGCGGCGATGTCGACCCGCGGATCGACCCGATCGAACTCGCCATCCTCGGACCGAAACGGAGAGTGACCACGACGGCATCGATGACCCTGTCGGTGGACCACCCGCTGTCGGAGTCCGCAGAGTTCGACGTGGTCGTCGTCCCTGCACTTGGAACCCTTACGGCCGCCGCTACCAACGACGCCCTCCAGAGCCGAGATGCTCGTTCGGTCATCGCCTCGCTCGGGCGCCTCGACGAGGCGACCACCCGGATCGCCGCGGCGTGCACCGGCGTGTTCGCTGTCGCCGAGACCGGACGGATGCATCATCGGCGGGCGACGACCAGCTGGTTCCTGGGACCGGAGTTCCTGAAGCGCTATCCGACCGTCGCCCTCGATCTCGACACCATGGTCGTGGTCGACGGGAACCTCGTCACCGCCGGCGCAGCGTTCGCCCACATCGACCTCGCGCTCTCACTCGTGCGATCGATCAGCCCCGACCTGGCCCAACATGTCGCCAAGCTCCTCATCATCGACGAGCGTCCGTCGCAGGCGGCCTTCGTCGCCTACGAACATCTCCGGCACGAGGACCCGATCGTCGTCGAGTTCGAACGCTTCGTGCGCGCCCGCCTGGACGAACCGTTCAACGTCGCCTTCGTCGCGCAGTCGCTCGGCACCAGCCGGCGCACCCTCGAACGACGAGTCCGTGCGGCGCTCAACCTCACTCCGCTCGGCTTCGTCCAACGGCTTCGCATCGAACGAGCTCGGCACCTCTCAGCAACCACGGACCTCACCTCCGCCGAGATCGCGCTCCGGGTCGGCTACGCGAACGCCGAGACTCTGCGCTCCCTCCTGCGCAGGGAGCGACGCCGTTCCTGACCTATCGCCATGCCTGTAGCTTGTGTCCTAGCGCTCGGTTGGAACCACCTCTCAGCACGTCGCGTCGACGCTCCTGCGTCGCCCCTGGACTACCCACTCGACACGCCCGTAGCACAGCTCATGTGACGTGCCCCGGCTTCCCGGACGGTCGGGGTTGGGTGGCTGTGATGTCGCTGCGTTCTCGTCGAGAGGGTCAGCAGACCCGATCAGAGCCGATTGGGATGAGCCGCGAAGGCGGTTAGGTCAGGGCGGCCGAAGCCGGTCGGCGGGGTAGCGTCGGGCACGTCGAGGTCTTTCGGATGGATGGCGTAGGAACCTCCATCGCCGGGAGACCTCGACGTCTATCTGCGGACCGACGCGCCCGGCCGATCTGCACCTTCATCTGGGAAGAGCCCCATTAACCACCTGAAAGAAGTCCGCGAGATCTGGTGATGTCCAGGGCAAGACAACACCCCTGAGGCTGGGCCTCAGGGGTGTTGATCCACCGCTAATCGCGACTAGCGTCGCTCGTGAGACTCAATGTGATCGTCGAACAGCTCGAGACTCCGGGGATCGGTGCTGTCGTCGCCCACTCGCAGCACCTCACCGCGGAAGAACGCTGGCGACTTGCGCGACCACGCCAGCATGATCACCACGCCGATCAGCAGCACAACCACGCCGAGGATACCTACCAGACCGAGCCCGGCGATGTTGCTCCCGGACCCGAAGGCCGGATCGAAGCTGTCGATCGTCGTGGTCACGAAGGTGATGAGCAGGAAGATTCCACCCAAACCAGGCAGGAGGAAGGCGGTGGTGAAGAATCGCCAGCCGAGCTTCGCTGCGGTCTTACGGAAGTACCAGGTGCTCGAGAGCGCCGTAATGCCGTAGTAGAAGCAGACCATCATGCCAAGTGCCGTGATGGTATCCCAGAGCACGTCTTCGCTGAGGAAACGCATCACCGCGTAGAACACCGAGGCGACGGCCGACGACCACAGCAGAGCCACGTACGGCGACTTGTACTTCGAGTGGATCTTCTTCATTGATGCGGGCAACGCACCGTAGTGCGACATCGCGAGCAATGTGCGTGCCGGGGAGATGGCGGTCGTGTTGATGGAGGAAACCGCACTCAACAAGATTCCGAGTGTCAGGAAAATCGCGAGCGGACCCATGACTGGGTGCGCGATCGCCGCAAACACGTTCTCAGCGATGTCGGTGTTTCCGAGGCCAAACTCGCCATCGCCCGTGCCAGCCCACACTAGTGTGGCAGTCGCCGTGCCTACATACATCACGAGCAGAATCGCGACCAGGATCATCGAGGCCTTACCCTCGGTCGACATGCGACCCTTCGAGGCCTTGGTCTCCTCGCCGAGAGTCAGCACGGTGTCCCAGCCCCAGTAGACGAAGATCGAGACTGCCAGGCCCGCCGAGAATGCGCCGAAGCTATCAACCGCAAAGGGATTGAACCACGACAACTCGGGCATGTTGCGCACACCGCTGTCAGGGTTCGGCTCTGCGAAGAAGAACATCGCAAGGATGAACCACGCCATGACACCCAGCTGAAAGAACACGGTGATGTACTGGAAGATCTTTGTCGAGGTCATGCCCCGGTAAGAGATGAACGTCGCCATCGCCATGAACGCGAGGCACACGATGATATTGATCCACACGACGCTCGCGAGATTTGCGACCTCGCCGCCGCCATTCATGAGAATGTCGAGTGATTCAAAGAGGAAATCAACCGCAACGCCCGCGAGGTTCGAAAGCACGAGTACCGTCGCCGCAATGAGGCCCCAGCCAGCCATCCAACCGATCCACGGGCCGAAGGCGCGCGTGCCCCAGGTGAAGGACGTGCCCGAATCGGGCATGCGGTCATTTAGCGCACGATACCCCAGCGCAACGAGGAGCATCGGAATGAAGCCGGCGAGGAAGATGGCGGGCATTTGCCAGCCGACCTCCTGCGCAGCGGGCCCGACTGAGGCGGTCAGGGTGTAGGCAGGTGCGCACACCGATAAGCCGATGATGACCGCGCCGAAGACACCAACGGTGCCCTGCGGCAGTCCTTTGCGGCTGATGCCGCTGACGGAATCGAGGGCCCGCGTTGGAGGGCTCGCTGTTGCGTTCTCAGACATACCAGGCTTTCTTTGGGGTCGAGACCCCGGTCGGGAGGGCTGTCGCCCCGATCACCTCTGTGTGGACGCCGTCTACGGAGTTCAAGGGCGATACCACCCCAGCCCTCGGCGCACCGCTGAGTCTAAGCACAAATCGGTGCATTTCCCTAATCAGTGCGCGATTTCTCCACCGATACCGTCGCGTTCCAGCCGTATTGCTTGTCGTATCGCCCCTCTGGCACGCTTTCGGTCGCCGCAGGCATCGTAGACAAGCCCCAGCCGCATCCAGGCACGCCAATCACCCGGGGAGGCTTCCGCTTCTTCCCGGTATCTCGGGAATACGCTGTCGGCGTTGTCCCGGTTAGGCTTGCCAGTCGGACCTGTCTCACCAAGGTCATCGGGGAGGCGACCGTCGGCATCGAGCCGATCGACCAGCTGTGTGGATCGCCACCCAAAGAGCACCTCGCGCACGAGCGCCCAGGCACCAATCAGTGGTAAAACGAGAAGCGCCACCCCCATGATGACGGCGACCGGAGTGCCGGAACTGAGCAGCGCGACCGCACGCATGCCCGCAAACACGAAGTAGAGGACGAGCAGGGCCGCCATCACGATGACCCCAGTTAGGGCCCGGGCGCGCGCGCTCATGCGCGCGGATCCGCTGCGATGCCCAGCACCTTCTCGAGCCCGACCACGAGTCCATGGAGGTCGACAATCGACTCAAGCGCAGCACGGATGCCCGCACGATAGGCATCGTTCGAGTGGGTGTCGTGAGTGAGTGTGAGCACCTCGCCCGCACCCCCGAAACGCACCTCTTGGCGGGCAATCACACCCGCCAGTCGTAGGCTGTGCACGGGAACCCCCGCGATCACCTGCCCGCGGGCTGCTTGCTCTGCGTTCGGGGCATCGATGGGTTCGCCTCCGCGCGCCTCGGCAATGAGTTCGGCGGTGCGCACCGCGGTACCCGAGGGCGAATCGACCTTTGCCGGGTGGTGGGCCTCAACGATCTCGACAGAGTGGAAATAGGGGGCTGCAACTTGAGCCAGCACCGTGCCAATCACCGAGCCGAGTGAGAAATTCGGCACGACGAGAACTGCGCTTCCCGGGACCTCTTTGACAACGGACTGGAGGCGATCCAGCCGCTCCGCAGACCAGCCGCTGGTGCCAACGATGACTCGCTGGCCGCGGCGCAGGCCGCGCTCAACGATCTCGGGAGAAGCGTCTGGGTGACTGACATCAAAGAGAACCGCATCCTCCGCGCCCGAGTCGGGCCCTGAGGCGCTACTCAGCTGCGCTCCAAGCGCAAAAGCGGGGTGCGACTCGATAACCTCACACACGAGCGACCCCAGTCGCCCTCTGGCGCCGCTGACGGCTACGTGTACTGACATGGCTCCAGGCTACTCGCTCGCGACGAGTGTCGAGCGGGAAGCATCGCCCACTGCGACAACGGTCTGAGGCCGCGCAGCAAGCAGTGCCGCGACCTCCCTGATGTCGTCGGCGGTCACCGCGAAAAACCGTTCGAGGGAGGTGTCGAGATTGAAGAACTCCCCCGTGCCCAGCTCGGCACGCGCCAGCCTACCCATGCGGGTGTCGGAATCTTCGAGCGCCAGCGCGGAGGAACCAGCGATCTGCCCGAGCGCCCGCTCGTGTTCCTCAGGGGTGATGCCCGATGCGGCAACCTTGCGCAGTTCCGCGGTCGCGAGTTCGATGACCTCGGAGGCCTTCTGCGGAGCCGACCCGACGTACATGCCGAACACGCCCGCGTCAGAGTAGCTGGCCCCGAACGAATAGGCCGTGTAGGCGAGTCCACGCTTCTCCCGAATCTCCTGGAAGAGCCTGCTCGACATACCGCCACCCAGCACCGAATTCATAATGCCAAAGGCGAAGCGGCGCGGATCGTTCGAGCGCAGACCCTCTGTGCCAATCATGAGGTTGATCTGTTCCGAGGGCCGCTCGGTGAGGAGCACCTGGGTACCTGATGTCTTCGCCGCTTCGGCGGTGTCGCCAGTGGCCTGGGCGCGCCGCGCCGGCGCGCGATCCACATCGAGGCTCCAGCGAGACGAATCTGCGGCTTCGAGCGCACGTATCACCCACTCGACCAGGCGGTCGTGATCGACGCCGCCTGCTGCAGTCACCACGAGCGTCGACGGGTCGTACTGGGTGAGGTAGTGCGCCATCACGTCGTCGCGTCGGGCCGCGCGGATGGTCTCGGGGTGTCCGCCGATCGGCCGGCCCAACGGATGTGCGCCAAGTACCGCCTCAAAGAAACGCTCGTTCGCCACGTCTGCCAGATCGTCCGAGGCCATCGCAAGTTCCTCGAGGATCACCTCGCGCTCGTTTTCGAACTCGGCCTCGTCAATCACCGAACTCACCACCATGTCGGCGAGCACGCCGACTGCGCCCTCCAGATCGGCGTCGCGCACCTTGGCGTAGTAGCAGGTGTATTCCTTCGCGGTGAGCGCGTTGTTCTCCGCTCCGATGCGGTCAAAACTTGTCGCGATTTCGTATGCGTCGCGCGTGGGCGTGCCCTTGAACAGCAGGTGCTCAAGAAAATGGGTGGATCCCAGGCTGCCCGGGGCATCGCCCCGATCGGCCTGCTCGTCTCGCGAACCTACGCCGACCCAGAAACCAACCGTGGCACTGCGAGCGCTCGGCATGCGTTCGGTGAGGATGCGCAGGCCACTCGGGTGCACCGTGCGGCGGAGAAGCCCCCCCTCGAGATCGGCAGTGAGTTCGGGCAGGTCAAGGGGGAAGATCACGGGTTCAGACACGCCCTCAACCCTACCCGTGCGAGGTTCGCCTTCTTTGTACCCCCGGTCACTCTCTCGCCGGCTCTCATCTCGTCCCCTTCCCAAATCCACTCACCTCATCCCACCTCATCCCACCTCAACCCACCTCATCCGCCAGGTCGGGCGCTAGTGGTTGCTTGCCGCGGGGGGAGGCAGCCACTAGCGCCCGCGCGAGGGTGGTGGAGGTGGAGGTTGAGGTGGCGAGATTCCCGAACAAGGTTCCCGAGCACAACGAAACCCCGGGCGCCGAGGCGCCCGGGGTTTCGTCGATCCACCAATAATTACTCGGCGGAGGGAGCCTCAGTAGCCTCGACCGACTCGATGACGTCAGCCGTCTCAGCGGCGGCCTCCTCGACAACTGGCTCGAGGGAGAGCTTGCCACGATCGTCAACCTTCGTGATCTTCACGAGGATCTTCTGACCGATCGAGAGCACGTCGTCAACCGAATCGATGCGCTTGCCACCGGCGAGCTTGCGCACCTCGCTGATGTGCAGCAGGCCGTCCTTGCCCGGAAGCAACGACACGAACGCACCGAACGCAGCCGTCTTCACGACGGTACCCAGGTACTGCTCGCCCACCTCGGGGTTCTGCGGGTTCGCGATGGCGTTGACCTGCGCGCGCGCAGCCTCAGCCGACGGACCGTCGACCGCACCAATGTACACGGTACCGTCGTCGTCGATCGAGATGTCGGCACCAGTCTGATCCTGAATGCCGTTGATCGTCTTGCCCTTCGGGCCGATCAGCTCGCCGATCTTGTCGACCGGGATGTTGACCGTGATCACGCGCGGAGCGGTCGGAGCCATCTCGTCGGGTGCGTCGATGGCCTGACCCATGACACCGAGGATCGTGGTGCGAGCCTCCTTCGCCTGCGACAACGCGCCAGCGAGCACGTCGCTGGGGATGCCATCAAGCTTGGTGTCGAGCTGCAGCGCGGTGACGAACTCGGAGGTACCAGCGACCTTGAAGTCCATGTCGCCGAGCGCATCTTCGGCACCAAGGATGTCGGTGAGCGTCGCGTAGCGAGTCTCACCATTGACCACGTCGCTGACGAGGCCCATCGCGATGCCAGCTACTGCGGCGCGCAGCGGCACACCGGCGTTCAGGAGCGACAGTGTCGACGCGCACACGGAACCCATCGAGGTCGAGCCGTTCGAGCTGAGCGCCTCGCTAACCTGACGGATAGCGTAGGGGAACTCATCTCGGGCGGGCAGCACCGGCACGAGTGCGCGCTCGGCGAGGAAGCCGTGCCCGATCTCGCGACGCTTCGGGCTTCCCACGCGGCCGGTCTCACCGGTCGAGTACGGCGGGAAGTTGTAGTGGTGCATGTAACGCTTGCTAGTGACCGGCGCCAGCGAGTCAATCTGCTGCTCCATCTTCAGCATGTTCAGCGTGGTGACGCCCATGATCTGGGTCTCACCGCGCTGGAAGATCGCCGAACCGTGCACGCGCGGGATGACCTGCACCTCTGCGTCGAGCGCGCGGATGTCGCGCAGCCCACGGCCGTCGATACGAGCGCCCTCGGTGAGGATGCGACCGCGAACAATCTTCTTCGTGACCGACTTGTACGCGCCGGAAACCTGGTTCTCAGCATCTGCGGGCAGTTCGCCCGCAGCAACCTTCGCCGAAATGGTCTCCTTCACGCGGGACTTCAGCGCGTCATCTGCTTCCTGACGGGCGACCTTGTCTGCGATCTGGTAGATACTAGCGAGCTCAGCCTCAGCCTCAGCGGCCACAGCCGCGTAAACCTCATCAGAGTAGGGCAGGAATACTGGGTAGTTCTGCACCTCCTTGGCCGACTGAGCCGCGAGCTCGGACTGAGCCTTGGCAAGCTTGGCCAGGAAGGGCTTTGCTGCCTCAAGGCCCTGGGCAACCACGGCCTCGTCGGGCTTCGCGGCGCCGGCCTTGATCAGGTTCCAGCTTCCCTCGGTGGCCTCAGCCTCGACCATCATGATCGCGACATCTTCGTTGCCGTTCGCGTCAGTCACGAGGCGGCCTGCGACGGTGAGGTCGAAGACGGCGTTCTGCAGCTGCTCAACGTTCGGGAAGGCAACCCACTGGTCGCCGATGAGCGCGAGGCGCACGCCAGCGATCGGGCCCGAGAAGGGGAGACCCGAAATCTGGGTCGATGCCGAGGCCGCGTTGATAGCCAGTGCGTCATAGAACTCGCCCGGGGCAATCGACAACACGGTGATCACGATCTGCACCTCGTTGCGGAGGCCGTCGACGAACGACGGGCGCAGCGGGCGGTCGATGAGGCGGCATACGAGGATCGCCTCGGTCGAGGGCCGCCCCTCGCGACGGAAGAACGAACCGGGGATCTTGCCGGCGGCGTAGGAGCGCTCTTCTACGTCAACGGTGAGGGGGAAGAAGTCGAAGTGCTCCTTCGGGTGCTTTGACGCGCTCGTGGCGCTCAAGAGCATGGTCTCTTCGTCGAGGTACGCGGCTACTGCGCCCTGCGCCTGCTGCGCGAGGCGGCCGGTCTCGAAGCGAATGGTGCGGGTGCCGAACTTGCCGTTATCGAGCACGGCCTCGGCGAACTTAATTTCAGGACCCTCCACGGGAACTCCTTTGTGTCTGAGCACGCGGCGGACAGCCCGAAGCGCTGCGTGCGACCACGGGCGCTGATCAACAGTAGAAAACCACCCCCGCATACGGCCAACTGGCTCGCGCGGCGCGAACGCCGAGATCGAGAGGGATCCACCACCGAAGACCAGCCCGCCAGCCGGCGTGCTCGATTCATCGATGACGTGGGTATTGACCCACATTCACAGACTACCACCGGGCCCCTGGTATTCCGTGGAAACACGGGAAATACAGTGGCCCCTGATTGCGCCTGCGCAAACCTGGGCCACCACAGACAATCGGCGTTACTTCAAAAAACACCCCGCGTCGACGGGGAGCGTGACCCCGGTGATGTACCGCGCTTCATCTGAGGCGAGAAACAGCAGCGCATTCGAAATGTCAACCGCCTCGACCCAGGGAATCGGCAGCAGGTTCGTGTGCTGTGATGCCTCCGCAAAATCTTCCTTGGTCGGGTTTTCAATGTCGGGCCGAAACAGTTTCATGATCGTCTCGTTCATGATCATGGGGGTGTCGACCTGCGTCGGGTGGATGCTATTCACCCGAATCATGTGAGGCGCGAGCTCCATTGCGAGTGTGCGCATGAGACCGACAACGCCGTGCTTTGCGGAAACGTACGATGCCGCGTGCGCGTACCCCTTCAGCCCAGCTTCTGAGCTCGTGAGCACGATCGACCCGCCATTCCCCGCTTCGATCATGTGCGGGATCGCCGCCTTCGCGGTGCGCCACACACCCGCGAGGTTCACATCTTGCATGTCCATGAACTCTTCGTCGGTCATCATGTGTGCGAGCGCGGGGGTCATCGCAATGCCCGCGTTCGCCGACACAACATCGAGTCGGCCGAACTGTGCAATTCCGTCTGCCACCGCCGCGTCAAGCTGCTCTTGCACGCGCACGTCGGCGACTCGCGCCACAATCCGACGATCCAGTTCCTCGACCTGGCGCACCGTCTCGGCGAGATCCGCTTCCGTTGCTGGCGGCGATGGCACATTTGGCTGCGGTTCACAGGCATCGATCACGATGATGTCGGCACCCTCTTGCGCGAGTCGCACGGCGTGCGAGCGACCCTGGCCTCGGGCTCCGCCAGTAATAAAGGCGACCTTTCCATCAAGTCTTCCCATGATTCCTGCTCCTTACCTGCTTCGTTCGATTGAGATCAGTCTCGAGATGAGCGTTCTCAGATGGTGGATCAGCGCTACTTCACTGGGTCAGGGTTATAGCCGGGCTGCAACAGGTGCCCCGCGTCAACCGGCACCGAGATCCCGGTGACTGCCGAGGCCAACTCCGAGTTCAACCACAGGGCCGCATCGGCGATCCGCTCGGGTGCCAGGAACCCGGCACCCTTCAGCGCGTGGAACGAGTACCCGGCCTCGAGCATGTCGGCCTCGGTACCCGTACCGGCAGGCTTGCCCGACATCATGTCCCAGGCCCCTTGCCAGCTGGTCATAGGGGTGAGGATCGCGCCGGGATGCACCGAATTCACTCGGATGCCGTGGCGGGCATATTCGAGCGCGAGCGTCTTCATCACTCCGACGACACCAAACTTCGACGCGCAATAGTGCACGTACTGCGCACCGGGTTCCAAACCATTGATCGAGGAGGTCATGACAATGGATCCGCTGCCTCGCTCCATCATGTGCGGCAGCACGGCCTTGGCCGATTTCCACACCCCAGTGAGGTTGACCGCGATCATGTCGTCCCACGCTTCCTCGGAGAGTTCGTGTGCTGGTCCGAGAGAGAAGATGCCGGCGTTTGCAATCAGTGCGTCGATCTTGCCGAACTGCGCGAGGCCCTCAGACACCGCGTGGTCGAGATCTGCCTGCTTCCGCACGTCCCCCACAACAGCAACGATGCGGCGGTCGAGAGCCTCGACCTGCCGCACCGTTTCGTCAAAATCTTCTTGTTTCGCCATCGGGTAGGCGACCGTCGAGATTTGATCGAGTGTGTCAATGATGATGACATCCGCACCTTCTCTCGCACTCGTGACTGCGTGAGCTCTCCCCTGCCCTCGCGATCCACCGGTGACCATGACAACTTTTCCGTCAAGCAGACCCATGTGCCCGTTCCTCTCTTCGTTGAGATTCGTCGGAGGCTCCTCCGGAGTTGCGGCATCGCCGTAGATGCCCCTCCACGGCCCACCATAATGGCACTCAGTGCCGAAGGGAAGAGGCGTGGAGAAATACCGAGAGCCCCACACTCGCGTGCAGGGCTCTCGGAAGTGCGGGCCGATCGCCCGACGTTAGTCGACGATCAGGTCGATGGCGCGCAGCACATCCGCGCCGATAGCGTCACCGAGCTCGGAGACAAGCTCGGCGGGCACTGGCGCGTCCACAGAAAGCACCGACAGAGCAGTGCCCTTCTTATCATCGCGCGCGATCTGCAGGCCGGCGATATTCACGCCAGCTTCGCCGAGCAGACTGCCGTAGGTGGCAACGATGCCCGGTCGGTCGGTGTAGCTAAACACGATGAGGTGCTCGGAAATCGGGAGTTCGAGCTCGTATCCGTTGATCTCGACAATCTTTTCGATCTGCTTCGGGCCGGTCAGCGTGCCCGAGACCGAGATCTGAGTGCCGTCGGCCTGGCTTCCGCGCAGAGTGATGACATTTCGGTAGCTCTCGCTGTTCGCGTCAACGCTGAAGCGCACTTCAAGGTCGCGCTGCTCGGCCAACAGTGGCGCGTTCACGTACGACACCGGGTCACTCACAACCTGCGTGAACAGCCCCTTCAGCGCGGCCAAGCGCAACACCTCGACGTTGTGCTCGGCGAGTTCGCCGTGCACCTCCACGTCAAGCGAGGTGATCGGACCGGCGGCAAGTGCGGCGAAGATCTGGCCGAGCTTCTCGGTCAGCGGAAGCCCGGGCTTGACGTACTCGTTGATCGAACCGCCAGCAACGTTTACGGCGTCAGGCACCAATTCACCCGCGAGAGCAAGACGCACCGACTTCGCGACCGAGACGCCAGCCTTCTCCTGAGCTTCCTCGGTCGATGCACCCAGGTGCGGCGTAACGCTGACGCGGTCAAGACCGGTCAGCGAGGCATCTGCCGGGGGCTCCTGCACGAACACGTCGAGCGCGGCACCCGCGATCTCGCCGGCCTCGAGTGCCTGAGCGAGAGCGGCCTCGTCAATAAGGCCGCCGCGTGCCACGTTGACGACAAAGGCGGTTGGCTTCATGGCTTTGAGCTGCGCCTCGCCGATCATGCCGAGTGTTTCGGGCGTGCGCGGCATGTGGATCGTCAAGAAGTCGGCACGCTCGACGAGCTCGTCCAGCTCAACCAGTTGCACGCCGAGCTGCTGCGCGCGAGCCGCGGTGACGTAGGGATCAAACGCAATCAGTTCCACGCCGAAGCCGCGGAGACGCTCAGCCACGAGGGCCCCGATCCGCCCGAGCCCAATGATTCCGATGGTCTTTTCAAAGAGTTCAATTCCGGTGAATGATGAACGCTTCCACTGACCGGCCGAGAGCGACGCATGTGCACGCTGCAGGTGGCGGGCAAGACCAAGAATATGGGCGACCGTCAGTTCGGCCGCACTAATGATGTTCGAGGTGGGCGCGTTGACCACCATGACACCAGCCTGGGTGGCCGATTTGATGTCGACGTTGTCGAGGCCCACACCAGCGCGGGCGACGACTTTGAGCTTCGGCGCCCAACTGAGCGCCTCCGCGTCAATCTGAGTCGCGGAGCGCACGAGTACGGCATCGGCGTTGGCCAGCGCCGAACGCAGGGCATCGCGATCGGTGCCGTCAACATTCACGACTTCAAAGTCGGGGCCGAGCGCGGCGATGGTGGCGGGTGAGAGTTCTTCGGCGATCAGTACGACTGGCGCAGGCAACGGGCGGTTCCTTCGAGGTCGACGGCAACGTGAACTCGCGGATCGAGCCACGACCCCATTCTACCGACCGTTACCGTCAGCTGAGCACTCCCCGCGCAATCTAGGCGAAGAAGCTCGACTGCGGTACCAGGTGCAGCACTTCAAGTTGCACGGCCGCCACAACGGCCAACCCCGTTGCTAGCACCAGCACGCGCAGCGCACCGGATCTGCCGCGCGAGATCAACAATGCCCCCGCGAATCCCACTGCCGGTAACGCGATGCCAAAGCACACCCAGAACCATCCGGCGCCAGTGAGTGAGAGTCCGAGTAGCGAAGACATCTCGGTCAAGCCGAGCAGATTACCGATACCAGCGACGACGAGGTAGACGTACAGCAGCGTCACCAGACCGCCGATGCCCCATGTTGCCAGTCTGCCAGCCATCAAGAACCTCCTACGGTCACGAGCGCCGGAAGCGGGAGCAAGACGACCGCGCCGATCAGGAGCCACAGGGCTAGGTTCCACGTGCGGGAAGCGCGACATAGAAGGTATGCAGCGATGAACCATAGAGCAGGCGCGAATGGGGCGGCCCAGAACACGGCCTGCTGCAACACCGCACCGATCGCACCGCTACCCTCAGCCACCGCCGAATTCATCTGGGAGTAATAATTGGCCCAACTGAACCACACCCAGGTGTAGAGCAGGTACAGCCCGCCGACCACACCAAGGAGCACGAGCGCACCGTTCGACAACTGGACGGGAGGTGCCGATCCCTCACCGGGCGACTCGCCTGTTCCTCCAGTTTCGTCACGCAGCGGATCTCCCGCACCACCACCAGGCACAACCTGGGCGGCGTACGAGTCCCTCAGGGGCACCACCGAGGGTTCCGCCTCAACCGTCCAGCCACTCACCAAGCTACTCTCGCGGGGCTCGCGGTCTGCCTTCTTTCGCATATTGCAAGCCTACCCAGGCACACCTGAGCACACCTGAGCGCTTCTCGGAACTCCTGGTGGCTGCTGGTGGCTCCTGAGTGGGCACACTCGCTGCAGCCTCAGAGATCCGCACAATCCAGGACCTCACCTGTCTGCACCAGTCCGAATCAGGGCGAATGTCCGAGTGAAGGGTGCAGCGCCGACGAGGCCGCGCTGGAACAGAGAAATGCCCCGGGTGAGTCCCCGGGGCATTTCTCTGTGAGCTCGTCAGCGCGCAGCGCTGCCGTCGACGCCTGCGGATCGCGCACGATCCGCAGCAAACGGTGCAGCCCTTTGGATTACGTCGTCGTCAGCGCGCAGCGCTGCCGTCGACGCCTGCGGATCGCGCACGATCCGCAGAAAACGGTGCAGCCCTTTGGATTACGTCGTCGTCAGCGCGCAGCGCTGCCGTCGACGTAATCCTCGTCTTCCTGCTTCCAGGCGAAGAGACCACGCAGTTCGCGGCCGGTGACCTCGATCGGGTGCTTTTCTGCCTTGGCGCGGAGTTCGAGGAACTCCTTGCCGCCGTTGTCCTGATCGTCAATGAAGCGCTTCGCGAACGCACCCGACTGGATGTCGGCGAGCACGCCCTGCATGTTCTCCTTGACGCGGGGATCCACCACGCGGGGGCCCGACACGTAGTCGCCGTACTCGGCGGTGTCGGAGACCGACCAGCGCTGCTTGGCGATGCCGCCCTCCCACATGAGGTCAACGATGAGCTTCAGCTCGTGCAGCACCTCGAAGTACGCAATTTCCGGCTGGTAGCCGGCCTCGGCCAGGGTCTCGAAACCGTACTGCACGAGCTGCGAAACGCCGCCACAGAGCACTGCCTGCTCACCGAACAGGTCGGTCTCGGTCTCTTCGGTGAACGTGGTCTTGATAACGCCGGCGCGGGTGCCGCCGATCGCCTTCGCGTACGACTTTGCGGTCTCCCACGCGCTGCCCGAAGCGTCCTGCTCGACGGCAATAATGTCGGGGATACCGCGGCCCGCGACAAACTCGCGGCGCACGGTGTGCCCGGGAGCCTTCGGCGCGATGAGGATCACGTCGACACCCTCGGGTGCCTCGATGTACCCAAAGCGGATGTTGAAGCCGTGCGCAAACGCGAGGGTCTTGCCCGGGGTGAGGTGCTGCTTGATCGACTCGGAGTAGATCGTGCGCTGGTACTGATCCGGCGCGAGGATCATGATGAGGTCAGCCCACTCGGCGGCATCTGAAACACTCTTCACGTCGAAGCCAGCCTCGGTGGCCTTCTGGATCGACTTCGAGCCGTCCTTCAGCGCAATAACAACCTGCACGCCCGAGTCGCGCAGGTTCATCGCGTGGGCGTGGCCCTGCGAGCCGTAGCCCACGATGGCCACCTTCTTGCCCTGAATGATCGACAGATCGGCATCGCCGTCGTAGTACATCTCAGCCACGAGTGGCCTCCTTTTGATTGTTGTTGGTTCGTTGGTGGATCGCGGCCCTTCGGGCCGAGTCCAGGTGGGTGTTAGCTCTTGAAGACGCGCTCGGTAATGGACTTCGATCCACGCCCTACCGCAATGAGTCCGGACTGTGCGATCTCCTTGATGCCGTAGGGCTCGAGCACACGCAGGAAGGCCTGGATCTTGCCGGTGTCGCCGGTCACCTCGATGACGAGGGCGTCGGTGACGACATCGACCACGCGGGCGCGGAACAGGTTCACTGCTTCGAGCACGTGGGAACGAGTCTGGTGATCCACCCGCACCTTGATCAGCATGTGCTCGCGCTGCACCGACTGCGACTCTTCGAGCTCGACGATCTTGATGACGTTGACGAGCTTATTGAGCTGCTTCGTCACCTGCTCGATCGGCAAGTCTTCCTCGTCAATGACGACGGTGATGCGCGAGAGCCCCTGGAGCTCGGTCGGCCCAACAGCGAGAGACGAGATGTTGAACCCACGGCGGGCGAAGAGACCTGCGACACGGGTCAACAGGCCGGGCTTGTCCTCCACGAGGAGGCTCAGAACGTGGCGGCTCATGATCAATCATCTCCATCAAACGACGGCCGGTGTTCCAGCGCGTACTGCACTTCACTGTTCGACAGCCCCTGCGGCACCATGGGCCAGACCATGGAGTCAGAACTGACGACGAAATCGATGACCACCGGTCGATCGTTGGTCTCGAGCGCGAGCTTGATCGCGTCGTCGACCTGGTCTTCGCGTTCGACGCGAATCGCGAGGCACCCGTAGGCCTCGCCGAGCTTCACGAAGTCGGGCACGCGGCTGCTGCCGTGGCCGGTGTTCAGCTCGGTGTTCGAGTAGCGCTTGTCGTAGAACAGCGTCTGCCACTGTCGCACCATACCCAACGATGAGTTGTTGATCACGGCGACCTTGATGGGGATGTCATTGATCACGCAGGTTGCGAGTTCCTGGTTGGTCATCTGGAAGCAGCCGTCCCCATCGATCGCCCACACCACACGATCGGGCTCTGCAACCTTGGCGCCCATGGCCGCTGGTACCGAATACCCCATGGTGCCGGCGCCACCCGAGTTGAGCCAAGAGTTGGGACGCTCGTACTTGATGAACTGGGCAGCCCACATTTGGTGCTGACCCACACCAGCGGCGTAGACACCCTCGGGCCCGGTGAGTTCACCGATTCGCTGAATCACGTGCTGCGGTGACAGCAAACCGTCTGAAGGTGCTTGAAAGCCCAGCGGGTACTCGGCGAGGAGCACATTGAGCCTCTCCCACCAGGCACTGAGGTCAGCAAAGTCACGATCCCGCTTGATCGAGGACACGGCGGCGATGAGATCAGAAATGACCTCCGCGGCATCGCCCACGATGGGCACATCCGCGGCGCGGATCTTCCCGATCTCAGCCGGGTCGATGTCAGCGTGAATGACCTTGGCATCGGGCGCGAAGAGTTCAGCCTTGCCCGTAACGCGATCGTCAAACCGCGCGCCGAGCGTGATCAGCAGGTCGGACTCCTGTAATGCCAGCACCGCGGGAACCGTGCCGTGCATTCCTGGCATGCCGAGATGTTGCGGGTGCGAATCAGGGAAGGCACCGCGCGCCATGAGCGTCGTCACGACCGGTGCACCGACCAACTCGGCGAGCTGCAAGAGCTCGTCCGATGCTTTCGCGCGGATCACGCCCCCACCCACATAGAACACTGGGCGTTCGGCTGTCGCGATGAGTTCGGCAGCGGCCTGAATCTGCTTGCTGTTGGCCTTGGTGATCGGGCGATACCCCGGCAGGTCAACCCGCGGGTCCCAGACGAAGTCAAGCTCGGCCTGTTGCGCGTCTTTGGTGATATCAACGAGCACCGGGCCGGGCCGACCGGTCGTGGCAACCTGATACGCGGCCGCCAGGGCAGCTGGAATATCTTCGGCCTTGCGCACCAGGAAGGAATGCTTGGTGATCGGCATCGTGATGCCGACGATGTCAGCCTCCTGGAAGGCATCAGTACCCATCAGAGTCGAAAAGACCTGACCGGTGATCGCAAGCAGAGGAACCGAGTCCATGTACGCATCAGCGATCGCGGTCACGAGGTTGGTTGCCCCCGGGCCGGAGGTGGCAATACACACGCCGACCTTACCCGATGCCGAGGCATAGCCTTCAGCAGCGTGGCCAGCACCCTGCTCGTGACGGACGAGGATGTGACGAAGGTCTTTTGCGTCCATCAACGGATCGTAGACCGGCAAGATCGCGCCGCCCGGAAGACCAAAGACATCGCGAATACCGAGCAGCTCAAGGCTACGAACGACGGCGGCTGCACCGCTCATGCGTTCGCCCTTCACGCCGGAATCGGCACGCGTCTGGGTGGGTATGGCACTCGTATCCGAGTTCATTTCACACTTTCTGTTGACAGTGGCTGGGATGTGTCATGCGCACGGCAGTACGCATGATCCGCGCGGAAATGCCCCTACACGGGTGACACCGCGACTGAAGCTACCCGGTGATCGCGCCCTCTGAGGCGGAATGGACGAGCTTCGCGTACTTCGCCAGTACACCTCGCGTGTAACGCGGGGGAAGTGGGGCCCAGGCTGCTCTGCGGGCCTCGAGCTCGGCGGGGTCTACCAAGAGATCGAGCGTCTGTGCGGCGATATCAACCCGTATCAGGTCACCGTCGCGCACCAGTGCTACCGGACCACCGTCCGATGCCTCAGGCGCTATATGTCCAATACACAGGCCGGTTGTGCCGCCTGAGAATCGTCCATCGGTCAATAGTAATACATCTTTACCCAGGCCTGCCCCCTTGATGGCACCGGTGATCGCGAGCATCTCACGCATGCCCGGGCCACCCTTCGGACCCTCGTAGCGAATGACCAAGATGTCGCCCTTACCGATCTTGCCCTCGGTCAGCGCATCCATCGCACCGCGCTCGCGCTCGTACACGCGCGCCGGGCCCTCAAATACTTCCGCATCGAAGCCAGCGGTCTTCACCACAGCGCCCTCAGGCGCGAGGGTGCCGTGCAGAATGGTGAGCCCGCCGGTCGCGTGAATCGGGTTGTCAAGGTGGTGGATCACGTCGCCGTCAAGCGGATCGGGGTTCAGCGCCGCAAGGTTCTCTGCCATCGTCTTGCCGGTGACGGTCATCACATCGCCGTGGAGCAGCCCAGCATCAAGCAGCGCCTTCAGGACGACGGGGATGCCGCCGTGCCGATCCACATCTGCCATGACGTACTTGCCGAACGGCTTCATATCAGCGAGGTGCGGAACCTTCGCGCCGATGCGGTTGAAGTCTGCGAGGGTGAGGTCGACCTCAGCCTCACGAGCAATTGCGAGCAGGTGCAGCACCGCGTTCGTTGAGCCACCCAGTGCCATGAGCAGTGTGATGGCATTTTCGAAGGCCTTCATGGTGAGCACGTCGCGGGCAGTGATACCCAGACGCAGCATGTTCACGACCGCCTCGCCAGACCGGTGTGCATAGTAATCACGTCGACGATCGGCACTGGGGGGTGCCGCAGAGCCCGGAAGACTCATTCCGAGCGCCTCAGCAATCGAGGCCATGGTGTTGGCGGTGTACATTCCACCACACGCACCCTCGCCCGGGGCGATCGCACACTCGATGCGCTTAAGATCTTCCTCGCTCATCGTGCCGGCCTTGCACGCACCAACCGCCTCGAAGGCGTCAATGATCGTGACTTCCTTCTCCGTACCGTCAGTGAGCTTGACCCAGCCCGGAGCGATCGAGCCGGCGTAGAGGAAGACAGCTGCGAGGTCGAGTCGCGCGGCAGCCATCAGCATGCCGGGAAGTGACTTATCACACCCCGCGAGGAGCACGGTACCGTCGAGGCGCTCGGCCATCATGACGGTCTCGACCGAATCGGCGATGACCTCACGCGAGACGAGCGAGAAGTGCATCCCCTCATGGCCCATGGAGATACCGTCGGAAACGGAGATGGTGCCAAATTCGAGCGGGTATCCGCCCCCCGAATGCACACCCTCTTTGGCACCCTGCGCGAGACGATCGAGGCTCAGGTTGCAAGGAGTGATCTCGTTCCAGGAACTGGCGATGCCGATCTGCGGCTTCGCCCAGTCCTCGTCCCCCATGCCCACTGCGCGGAGCATACCCCGGGCAGCGGCCTTTTCAATTCCGTCGGTGACGTCGCGGCTGCGCGGCTTCATATCGATCTCAGACATGGTTCCCAGTCTAGCGCCGCCCGGAGGACTCGAGCGCATACCCAGAAACGCTGCACGTGCTGAGGTGGCAGACGTTCAGCCGAAATCCGTGGGAGCTACTTACCCGTGGCACCCAGGAACGTGAAGGGGAGCATGAAACCGACAACGCTGGCGATGAGCCCACCGCCGAACAACCACATTCCCGCCATCTCAGTGATCCCTGAGTCGAACGCGAAGCTTGCCAGATAGATTCCGCCAAAGGCGAGAACCAAGGACACGACGAATACGAACGCGGTGACCGCGCTCACTGCACCCTGCGAGCTTTCCTCGAACAGCGCCTCGTTCTTCGCCACAGTGGTCCTCCTCTATGCGGTTTGATACTGACAGCCAGCCTAGCGCACCGGCCGTTCGTGTGGCGCTCGCCCGGACGGCACGCGCTAGTCTGGTGCCGAACGCGAAGGAGGCTTCATGTCAATCGGCAAGTACCTGACCAATGCGGGTGTGCTGGGGTCAGTTTTCAGCGCTTTTGGCGCGGCAAAACAGGCCCAGCAGATGCCGAGGGACTGGCGACGGTTCCTCATCTGGGGCGTGTGGGCAGCGGGCCTTGCCCTCGCCATCGCGAGTGCCGCGAAGCAGCAGCAAGACGAGGAGTATGCCGAGTCGCTGCACCTGTCCGCGCGAGAAGAGAAGGCTGCGGCAAAAGCCCGGCGCAAGCGACGGACAGCCGCCTGACAGGAGTCACTCCTGTTCGAGACGTTTGGGGCACTGCAGCGGGACTCCGGGCGCGAACGGTAGGCTAGGTCCCGGTGAGCCGGGAAGCCTGGTCGGCAGTTCGCATTTGTTGACCCCGGAGGTTTTTCTCTATGCCCCATACCCGCCTTTCCCTGGCGAAGGTGAGCCGCCGCGAGGCCGCCCGCGTCACCCGGATCTTACGCAATGAGTTCGCCAGCGGCATCGCGGTGATGGCTGCGGCGCTCCTCGGTTTTCTCGCAGCGAATAGCCCCCTAGCTGGCGCATACATGGATCTGCGCGACTTCCGCGTCGGGCCCGAGTCACTGAACCTGAATCTCTCGCTCGGCACCTGGGCCGCGGACGGATTGCTCGCAGTCTTCTTCTTTATGGTGGGACTTGAACTCAAACGTGAGTTCGTGACTGGGGCGCTCAGTAAGTTCACGACCGCGATTGTGCCGGTCGCGGCAGCGTTTGGCGGGGTCGCCCTGCCCGCGTTGATTTATCTCGCATTCACCTTTGGCACCGAAGCCGCGCACGGATGGGCGATTCCGGCCGCCACTGACATCGCCTTCGCTGTCGCGATTCTCGGTCTGATCGCGCCACGCATCCCCACCGCCCTGCGCATTTTTCTCCTGACGCTCGCTGTCGTTGACGATCTCATTGCGATCTCGATCATCGCGATTTTCTACACGAGCGGCGTGCAATTCGCCTTCCTCGCCCTCGCGCTGGTCCCGCTCGCACTGTACGCGTTCTTGGCGCGCCGATTCGCCGCGTGGTTTGCAGATCACCGATGGGCAGCGTGGGCAATCTTGCTTCCGCTGGGAATTGTGGTCTGGGCGCTGGTGCACGAATCAGGGGTACACGCAACCATCGCGGGTGTGGTGCTGGCGTTCACCGTGCCAGTAGTCTCAAAGCCCCGGAAGGGCGCACCACGGGTGGCTGGCACCGATCACGAGAACTCCCGCGAATCGCTCGACCTCGCGCACGTGTTCGGGTATCGCTTCGGCCCACTCTCCAGCGGCTTCGCCGTGCCGGTATTCGCCTTTTTTGCTGCTGGGGTTGCCGTCGGTGGCGAGAACCGGTTCCCATTCGATCCGATCGCGTTCGGGATCATCGCCGGGCTCGTCATTGGCAAGACCGTGGGCATCAGCGCCACCACGTGGTCGATTCTGCGCTTCACCAGGGCCGAGCTCGGCGGCGAGGCGAGCTGGCGAGAGGTCATTGGCGTTGCCGCACTCGGCGGCATCGGCTTCACAGTGTCACTGCTGATTGCGGATCTCAGTTTCACTGACCCAGCTGACGCGGACACCGCGCGTCTCGCTGTCATGGTGGCATCGCTCATCGCGGCGGCGGTGGCCGCCGCTCTCCTCGTCAGGAAGCCCCGGGCTCGGGCAACTCAGCTCGATTGAGTGGCGGAATCACGCGGATTTTTGTTCCATCCAGCCACGTGCTAGTGTATTTCTGTTGCCCACGCAGCGGAACGCGCCTCTAGCTCAATTGGCAGAGCAGCTGACTCTTAATCAGCGGGTTCCGGGTTCAAGTCCCGGGGGGCGCACCACCCGAAACCCCCACCATTACGGTGGGGGTTTCGTCGTAGAACCGGCAGGAGTAGAACATGACCGAGCAGCCCCCAGCCCAGTCCGCTGACCTTGCATTCGCCCTGGCACTCGCCGACCTTGCAGACGGCATCTCACTCCCTCGCTTCCGATCCGCCGATCTACGCGTCGACACCAAGCCCGACCGTACCTTCGTCACCGACGCAGATACCGCGGTAGAGCGCGCAATTCGCACTCTCATCGAATCTGAGCGACCGAACGACGGCTTCCTCGGCGAGGAGTCAGGCCGAGCAGACCGTGGCGAGCGCCGCTGGATCGTGGACCCGATCGACGGCACCTCAAATTTTCTCCGCGGCGTGCCCAACTGGGGCACGTTGATTGCGCTTGAAGAAGACGGCGAAGTGAGCGTCGGTGTCGTTAGCGCTCCGGCACTCGGCGCACGATGGTGGGCAGAGACCGGCACCGGGGCGTGGGGCCTCCAGGATGGTGCTGATCCGCGACGCCTGCGGGTCTCGGGCGTGGAGCGACTCGAAGATGCCTCGCTCAGCTTCCAGAGCATCGAGCAATGGGATCAGGCAGGCTACCTCGATCCACTGATTGCACTCAGCCGAGCGGTGTGGCGCGATCGCGCCTACGGCGACATGTGGGCCTATATGGCACTTGCAGAGGGGCTCGTCGACATCGTCGCCGAGTTCGACGTCAAGCCCTACGACCTGGCCGCACTCGCACCTATCGTTCGTGAGGCCGGCGGCACGTTCACCGATATTTGCGGATCCAGCAGTGTGTGGGGCGGCAGCTCGCTTGCCACGAACGGACTCCTGCACGATGCCACAGTGCGCGTGGTCGAGGCCGCTCGCCAGGACTAGCTCTCGGCGCGCCTTCGATCGGGATCGATCCCCTCAAGAATGCGGCCTAGGCCCGCGGAGAGCGATGCCACGTCACCCTCGGCGAGCTGGTCAAACACAAGCCGCCGCACCTCGTTCACGTGCGCGGGCGCGTGCAGCGCGAGGTGCGCAAGACCTTCATCAGTGAGCACCGCGTTCGTCGCGCGCCCGTCTGTGGGGCAGGCTTCTCTGCGCACCCACCCCTGCTTTTCGAGCCGGGTCACCACATGCGAGAGCCGCGACAGCGACGAGTTCGCCCAATGCGCGAGGTCGCTCATCAACCGCGTGCGATTCTCCGCCTCAGACAGCATGGCAAGCACGTGATACTCAAAGAAGGAAATACCCGCGTCGCGCTTGAGCTGCGCCTCGACTGCACCTGGCAGCAGAATGGTGAGGCCGACGAGCCGCATCCACATTTCACGCTCTGCGGGGTCGAGCCACCGTGTCTCAGAGTCTGGCGTGTTGTCGACTGCCTGTGTCACTTTCAACCTCTTGCTCTCGATACGCTTTCGGCGCGCTCGCGCTGCTTCAGCCATCCCAGGGTATCCGACACGTGTCCAACACCCCGAGCATCTCCGCACTTGCTCCAACGAACGAGTGGATCACGGCTCGGCGGTACAGCATCTCGACTCGGCTCCGCCAGAATAGAGGCATGACGTCCACACCCGCAGTTGCCGCGCCCACCGCGGGATCACAGACCCTCGACCGCGGCCTTCGCGCACTTGAGGTGCTTTCCGAAACTGGTGCACCGATGACCATTGCCGAACTTGCAGAGGCACTGGGGGTGCACCGTTCGAGTGCGTACCGCATTCTGCGCACGCTCGAAGATCACCGGTTGGTGCTGCGTGACGAGGCCGGGCAGATCCGCCTCGGCCCCCGCCTGGTTACCCTGGCTCGCGGAGCCGCTCCGCGACTGAACGAAACGGCGTTGCCTGAGATCACCGAAATCGCGAACATGTTTGGTGTCACCGCCTTTATTGCGGTGCTCGATGACGATCAGGTCATCACACTGATTAGTGTCGAACCGGCACACAGCCATGCCTCGGTCACGCAACGACCGGGTGCCAGGCACTCTGCGCTCTACGGCGCGACGGGGCACGCCATCGAGGCATCGCTCACGCCCCGCGAGCATCGCGCTGCGTTCCGGGGTGCCCCCCTCACCGAAGCGGCACTGGAAACCCAAGCACGCGGCTACGCACTCAGCGAGAACGAGGTGATTCCTGGGTTGACCGGCCTTGCCGTGCCCTTGCGGGTCGAGGGCGAGCCACCAGCGGCTCTCGCGATCGTGCAGATCGGGATGCATCGCGAGCTAGAAACGCTCGTTGCGCACATGCTGGCCGCAGCCGATCGCATCGCCCGCGACCCGAGATAGCACCTCCAGAGCCTCTTTTTCCTCCTTCCGCATCTGCCGTCACCGGTGTTTCACTGGCGGGAGGGCATCCCGAAGAGTTAGACTCTTGAGGTCCAGACCGGCCCGCTCTCGCGGCGCACGGCCGGGAAGGCGCTCGAAAAAGGGGCGCTGCTGCCGTTCTCGGCGAGACATACACGGAATCCCGTACCTACGTCTCTCCAAGGAACCGTCATGTCTGCTTCATCCGCCGTATCTTCGCACCCCTCGCTGCCACTGCCGCCTGCGCAGACCCCGGACGCGCCGCACGTCCCACGTCCCACACTGACACAGTCACTCGCTGCCGCGCTCGCTCGGCACGTGCACCACGCGTTCGGACTGATGGGGAATGGCAATGCCCACCTCATTGACGCGCTCGGGGCGTACGGCATCCCACTGACCGAGGTGCGACACGAAGCCGCGACCGTCGCTTCAGCCGACGCGTTCACCCGCGTTTCCGGCAAGCTTGCCATCGCCACCACGACCTACGGGGCCGGCTTTACCAATGCGTTGACCGCGCTGGCCGAGGCTGCCCAGGCCCGCACCCCCTTGCTGTTCGTAGTCGGCGACGCTCCCACGAGCGGTCCCCGACCGTGGGACGTCGATCAGGAGATGCTTGGCGCCGCCATTGGGGTGCGGTCGTATCTCTTGAGTCTCGAGAATCCAGGTGACATGGTGGATCGCGCTGCCGCCGCCGCACTCCGCGGCCGCCGGCCAGTGATCCTCGGCATTCCCTACGACCTGGTCGCGTCGCCGGTCACGCGCGATGTCGTGGCGGGCATTTCCGTCGACGGGGTCACATCCCCCGCCTTAGATTCGGCTGCGTCGCTGGCTGACGAGGAGATCGACCTCAACGATCCCGAGGTCATCGCCTCACTCATTTCTGCAACGCTGCCCGCCGCGTCCGAGGCAGCTTCGGCCGAATCCTGGGGATCCGACAGCTCCACCGCTGCCGATTCGCCCTCACTCACCTCGATCGACCCGGCAGACCTGCAGACTGCGGTGGGCGCGCTCGCGGGGGCCAAGCGCCCCGTCGTCCTCGCCGGCCACGGGGCCTGGCTCGCGGGGGCCGGCTCGCGACTGGGCACCATCGCCGACAGGCTCGGCGCGCTGACTGCGAGCACCGCGCTTGCCCGTGGCATCTTCCCCAGGCCCGAGTACGATCTTGGCCTCACCGGCGGATTCGGCCAGGACCGTGCCATGTCGAAAATTGCCGAAGCGGATGTCGTGCTGGTGGTCGGCGCGAGCCTGAATCAATTCACCATGCGGTTCGGCGATCTGCTCGGCGAGGGTGCCACGGTGATACGGGTTGATCTCGACCAGGTCGCGCCCCCGCGCACAACCCACCCGATCACACACGTGTTCCTTCGCGGTGACGCGAGCACAGTCCTCGATACGCTCAGCGCGCACCTCGCGAACGCACGCAACTCGCCCAGCGGGTGGCGCGAGAGCGTCGCCGGGCTTGAAGCCGGTGGCGCGCTGCGCGCGCTCGACACCGGCTCGGGGGATGCCGAGGGCCTCCTTGCCGACGGCAAGCTCGATCCACGCGCGGTCGCGGCTCGGCTGGCCGAGTTGCTGCCTGAAGACCGCCACGTAACGAGCGACGGCGGCCACTTCATTGGCTGGGCAAACATGTTCTGGCCGGTCGCTTCCCCTGAGCGCATGATCATGGTCGGCACCGCGTATCAGACCATCGGGCTCGGGCTTTCGACCGTGGCGGGGGTGGCTGCCGCGTGCCCCGAGAGCACCGTGGTGCTGACCACCGGCGATGGTGGCGGCCTGATGTCACTCGCCGATCTCGAGACCGCGATCCGCACCACTCAGCGCTGCGTCATCGTGGTGTGGAACGACGGGGCCTATGGTGCCGAGGTGCACCTGTATGGCCGGATGGGGCTCGACGAGGCGCCGATGCTCATTCCCGAGGTGAACTTCGCGGGCCTCGCGAGCGCTCTCGGCGCCACTGGAGTTCGGGTGGATCGCCTGTCCGACCTCGCCGCACTCGATGCGTGGCGCGACGCTGGCGGCACGGGAACGATTCTCCTGGATTGCCGCATCTCTAGGTCGGTCGTCGCACCCTACCAGCACGAGATCCTGAAGGTCAACGGGGTGAAGTGACTCCCCCGGCTCCCGGCCCCACGCCTGCGCGAGGGGACTGGGGGGGCTTGTGGCCACCTGCACGAACGCGAGGGTAAAGCTCAAGAAACTCAAGAAGCTCAAGAACCTCAAGAACCTGGAATCTTGGCTAGGCGGCCTTCTCCCAGATGAAGTGACCCTTCTCCTGCGCCTCCTGATTTTCGGCACCGAGTGGGATACCGGTGCGGTCGCGCAACACGAGGGTCGCCACGAATGCGATCACCATCACGGCCGCAATGTAGAAGGCCACCGCCGTCGCCGAACCCGTCGACGCGACAAGCCACGCCGCGATCATGGGCGCGAACGCGCCACCGAGAATCGCGCCGATGGCGTAGGTGATCGAGACACCGGTGTAGCGGATCGAGGCGGGAAACAATTCAGCAAAGTACGCCGCCTGCTGCCCGTAAGTGAAGCCGTTACCGATCGCGAAGAGCGACAGGCCGAGGAACATCAGCCACACGTTGCCCGTGTTCACGAGCGGAAACAGGATGAAGATGACCGCGAGGAACGCGATCCACCCGAAGATGTACGTCTTCTTGCGTCCGATTCGGTCAGAAATCGTGCCCGCGGCAAAGGTCATAATGAGCCAGACGACGGATGCGCCAGCTACCGCGAGTAGAACGGGTGTGCGCTCCATCCCGACAAGCCCGCCGTCTGCGAGGGGCATGGTGGCGTAGTTCTGGATGTAGCCACCGGTTGTCATGTACCCTGCCGCATTGTTCCCAGCGAAGGTCAGCGCGGCGAGCACGACGAGTAACCAGTGCTTGCGGAAGAGCTCGACGATGGGGATCTTGGTCTGCTCCTTGCGCTCGGAGATCTCAGTGAAGACCGGGCTCTCCTCAACAGCACGGCGCACGATGATGCCGACGACGATGAGCACGAAACTCAAGAGGAAGGGCACTCGCCAGCCCCACTCAAGGAACTGCTCTCCGGGCGAGATAACGCCCGTCATGAGCGCGAGCACCCCCGATGCGAGGAGGAGGCCGATGGGCACGCCGATCTGCGGGAAAGCACCCATGCGGCCGCGTTGCTCGGTGGGGGCATGCTCGACGGCCATGAGCACCGCGCCACCCCACTCGCCGCCGGTGGACAGGCCCTGCAGGATGCGCAGCGCCATGAGCAGGATCGGTGCCAATATGCCGACCTGATCGTAGGTGGGGAGAACACCGATGAGGGTAGTTGCCGCGCCCATCAGGATCAGGGTGATCACGAGCATGGACTTGCGACCGATGCGGTCGCCGAAATGGCCGGCGAGGAATGCGCCGAGCGGGCGGAAGAGGAAGCTGACACCGACCGTCGCGAACGCAATGATGGTCGCGGCCTGAGGGCCGGCGGGCTCAAAGAAGAGCTTCCCGAAGACGAGGCCGGCGGCGCTCGCGTAGAGGAAGAAGTCGTACCACTCGATGGTGGTGCCGATCACGGTCGCAGCGGCGACCCTGCGCAACTCGCGCGGGTTGGCGGCCTTCGCAGATGTTTGTGACATGAGGCTGTCAGACTCCCTTGTCTCGATGAAGTGAAAATATATTTAGATTCAAATAACGAATTTGCTTCGCAATATATGGAACCCACTCACTTTAGCCGCTCGAAACGCAAATGTCATATTGACGAAACAGGCGGGCAACACACTCTCGCATGTTGCCCGCCTGTTGGGAAGACCTAAAGTGCCACCGACCCACCTGAACTCGGCCGGTACTGTCCATAGCGGCCAGCGCCACCCCGGTCGACATACACTCGCGGGCACCGGTTCGGGGTTGAGGGGCTGAAGGCCGTCTCGGTGCCGCAGGTCGTCTCCGGCTAGTCGCCCACGCACACAGCAAGGGGCGGGCGTCCACCAATCGGTGAGATGCCCGCCCCTTGCTGTGTTCAGAACTACCAGCGCGGCTTACGCGGCCCGTCGTTACGGGTGTCGCGGCTGTTGCGATCGCCGTACCCACCGTCGCGGCTCGGGCGCTCGCCACCGGCGCGATTGTCACGCTGCGGTCGCGCATCGCGGGTGTAGCCACTCCCACGAGTGTCGCGGTCGTTGGAACGCGGGCGATCGTCGCGGTTGTACCCGCCACCACCGGTACCACTGCCGCCACGATCGTTGCGGTCGTTGTACCCGCCACGGTTGTCGCGGTTGTAACCTCCGCGGTCGCCGCCGCGATCATTCCGGTCATAGCCCCCGCGGGAATCGCGGCCACCGCTTCCGCCGCGATCGTAGCCGCCACCGCCACCTCCGCTGCGCTGACCGCCGCGGTCAGCGGTGAGCTCGATGAGCTTGCCGCTGATACGGGTCTGCGCGAGGCGGGAAAGCTGCTCCCTCGAGAGGTTCTTGGGAAGCTCTACGAGCGAGAAGTCGTCGCGCACCTGGATTCGGCCGAAGTCGTCTCGGGTGAGCCCACCCTCGTTTGCGATCGCACCAATGATGTGGCCGGGCTGGATCTTCTGGCGACGACCCACTTCGATACGGTACATCTGCAGGTCATCACGACGCTCGCGGGGCCCGCGGTCTTCACGAGGGGCCCGGTCGCCACGGTCGCGGCCTCCGCGGGAGTCACGATCGTCTTCGAGGAACTTGGCGGCCTGAACGCGGTCGCGCTGGAACTTCCTGTCGTCTTCGCTCGTGAGCAGCAACGGGGTGTCGCCCTGCGCGACGATGGCAAGTGCGGCGGCCACGTCGTTCTCGGGAACGTCGTGGTGCTCGACGTAGTGCGCAATGATGTCGCGGAACTCGTCGAGACGCGAGGTCTCGGTGAGCGCCATCGTGATCGCATCGTCGAACCTCGACAAGCGGGTCGCATTGACCTCGTCGACGCTGGGAAGCGCCATCGGGGTCAACGGTTGCTTCGTGGCCTTCTCAATGGCGGTCAACATGCGACGCTCGCGCGGGGTAACGAAGCTGATTGCGTCGCCCGTGCGGCCTGCGCGACCCGTGCGACCGATCCGGTGCACGTACGATTCGGTATCAATCGGCAGGTCGTAGTTGACGACGTGACTGATGCGCTCGACATCAAGACCGCGAGCGGCGACGTCGGTGGCAACGAGAATATCAAGTTGACCCGACTTCAGCTGCTCCACCGTGCGCTCGCGAATGTTCTGCGGAACGTCACCGTTGATGGCAAGTGCTGAGTAGCCGCGCGCGCGCAGCTTCTCGGCGACCTGCTCGCTGTCGCCGCGAGTACGGGTGAACACAATCATGCCGTCGAAGTCTTCGACCTCAAGCACCCGGGTAAGCGCGTCGAGTTTCTGCATGTACGAGACCACAATGTAGCGCTGCGTGATTGTCGCGCTCGTCTGCGTCTTCCCAGCAATCTTGATTTCTTGCGGGTCGTTCAGGTACTGCTGTGAAATGCGGCGGATCTGTGCCGGCATGGTTGCCGAGAACAGAGCAACCTGCTTCTCCTTGGGCGTATCGGCAAGGATCGTCTCGACATCTTCAGCGAAGCCCATCTTGAGCATCTCGTCAGCCTCGTCGAGCACCAGGTACTTGATCTCGGTGAGATCGAGCGAACCCTTGTTTAGGTGATCCATGATGCGGCCGGGAGTACCCACCACGATGTCAACGCCACGACGCAAAGCGCTGAGTTGCTGGCCATAGGCCTGGCCGCCGTAGATCGGAAGCAGGTGCACCTCGGGGAGGTGCGCGGCGTAGCTCTCAAACGCCTCACACACCTGCAGCGCGAGTTCGCGCGTCGGTGCAAGCACCAACGCCTGGGGCTTTCCCTGGCCAGGCTGAATGCGCGAAAGGATAGGGAGGGCGAACGCCGCGGTCTTGCCGGTGCCAGTCTGCGCCAGGCCAACAACGTCGCGGCCAGTCAGGAGTACAGGAATCGTGGCTTCCTGAATTGCCGAGGGAGCCTCGTAGCCCAAACCCTTCACTGCCTTGAGCACGCGGGCATCAAGGCCAAGCGTGTCAAAACCCGGGCGGACCTTCTCCACGGGTTCGGCCTTTTCGACCTTCTCAACCTTTTCGGTCTTGGTGATCTTTTCGGCCTTCACGGTCTCTGCAGGTGCGTCGGCGCCTGGGGTGTTTTCGTCGTGCGCGGGTACAGACGCGCTCGCAGGGGTCTCGGTGGGTTCGGAAGAGTTGGGAGCCTCGGTGACCAAAACCGCAGGAGCCTCAGGGGCATCTTCTGCGTGTGCGGGTGCATCGGGAACTTCAGGGGCCGCTTCTGTGAGAGCGACCGCGGCGGGCTCTGCGGTCGCCGCGACGGGCGCCTCAGATACCTCGGCTTGCTCGGGTGAAGCTTCAGTCAAAACTTCAGCAGGGGCTACTACTGCAGCCTCAGAAGTCTGGATTTCTTCGGAAGTTCGTGGCTCCCGATCGCTGTCTTGCATTGTGTTATCGGGAGTATTCATCACTTCATCCTACCGCGACCTGGACAAATTGCGCTGTGAACCAGCGAACCGGGCGGTTTCGAGGCCTGAGCACGGCTTGAGCGCCGCGTGAGCGATGGGGCGCACGGGTCACCGGGATCCACCCGGAACTCTCGCGAGCGAGCCGTGGATCGTATACGATCGACAGCACACCCGACAAAAGTGGAGGCCCAGTGCTCGATCAGACGCAACGTGAAGCCATCGCCGCCGAATTGGTGCAGGCCGACATCGACCGCACCATTCTGCCGCGACTGACTGCCCGATACGACGGCATGGAGGTCGAGGATTCGTACGCGATCCAGAAGATCTGGTCGGATCGGCGCATCGAGGCGGGTGCACGCCTCGTCGGACACAAGATCGGGCTGACCTCGAAGGTGATGCAGGTCGCCACCGGCATTACGGAGCCCGACTATGGCGTGATCCACGATGACATGATGTTTGAGTCTGGCTCGGTCATCGAATTCGACCGCTTCTCGAACGTGCGTATCGAGGTTGAGCTCGCCTTCGTGCTTGCCAAGCCGCTTGCTGGCCCCAATGTCACCCTCTTCGACGTGCTTGACGCGACCGCCTACGTCGTGCCTGCGCTTGAGGTGCTGAACTCACACCTCGAACTGGAGGGTCGCACGATCGTCGACACGATCAGCGACAACGCCGCGATGGGCGCAATGGTGATCGGCGGCCGCCCCATGAAGGTCGACGACATTGACCTGCCCTGGGCTTCGGCGATGCTCTATCGCAACGAGACCATCGAGGAATCGGGCGTGGCGGGTGCTGTGCTGGGCAACCCCGCCATGGGAGTAGCCTGGCTCGCAAACAAGCTCGCGCAGCACGGGCAGACGCTTGAGGCGGGTGAGATCATCCTCGCGGGCTCGTTCACGCGGCCCATGTGGGTATTCAAGGGCGACACCGTGCACGCCGACTACGGCACCCTGGGGTCGGTGACATGCCGATTCGCCTAGAGCTTCCGTCCACACTCGCGCAGCGTCTTGCCGCGAGCGAGCGCCCCCTGATCGGCCTGTGGGTGTGCTCGGGGAGCGCCGTCGCCGCAGAGATCGTTGCCGGCAGCGGCACCGACTGGGTGCTACTCGATGCCGAACACTCCCCCAACGGGCTGGAGTCGACGCTCGCGCAGCTCTATGCGATGAGCGCCTACCCGGTGGCTCCGCTGGTGCGACCGCCCTCGGGCGACACTGTGCTGATCAAGCAGTTCCTCGACCTGGGTGCGCAGAACCTGCTGATCCCGATGGTTGACACCGCCGCACAGGCCGAAGAGATCGTCCGAGCCGTGCGCTATCCCCCGGCCGGCGTGCGCGGGGTGGGGTCGGCGCTCGCGCGATCCGCCCGCTGGAATCGCGTCGAGGGCTACCTCGGGCGCGCGAACGAGACGATCAGCCTCACCGTGCAGATCGAGTCGGCGACGGGGCTGTCGAACGTGGAGGAGATTGTTGCGGTCGACGGGGTCGACGCGATCTTCGTCGGGCCCTCCGATCTCGCCGCATCGATGGGGCTGCTCGGGCAGCAGTCGCACCCCGACGTGGTTGCGGGAGTGCTGCGCGCGATCGAGGCGGGTGCGGCCGCCGGCAAGCCGGTCGGTGTCAACGCGTTCGTGGCTGCCGATGCCGAGCGCTACATCGAGGCCGGTGCCGCGTTCGTCGCGGTGGGAGCGGATGTTGCGATGCTCGCACGCCAAACCGAGGCCCTGGTGGATCGCTTCATCCCCACAGGCTCCGCGTCTGCGGCCGCTCCGGGAGCAGGCTCCACCCCCCGCGCCTCGTACTGAAACACGCCGCGTCGCGGCGGTCGGCATCTGAGCCCGCACCACTGGCCCCAACACCGTGACAATCGGCACCGCTAGAACTTCGGAGATCCACACACCTTCGGACGAATACCCGTGAATTGATCCGAAAACAGGCGGGTCTCCGAAGTTGTAGGTGGGGTATTTTTCACAACACCCAGGCGATCCGTAGTGCCTCATGTCAAGATGATCGCGTAGTTCATCTTGTGCCTCACATAGATTGATCGCGTAACCCCGCGTTCAAGCCGAGCGGAGTTTCACCCCGCCCGACTGTCGCCCGCGCCGTCGTCTCTTCGATTCTTCGACCTCGGCCGTCAGGACCTCGGTCTTCCACCCGGCTTTGGTCATGAGCATGCCCTGATACCTGACAATGTCACGGCTCAGCTCGACCGGGTTGAGCTTCGCATACGTCTTTTCTAGCTCTCGCGTTTGCTGCAGGGAAAGTATGCCGGACTCGAGTAACCGCTCATACGGGGTCCGGGGAGCGTCATACACTCGCCGCCTACGCCCTTGCCCATCAGCTTCCCACCCCACTGGTTTCTTCGTGGGCGTGAAGAAGTTCATCTTCAGCATCACGACATGCCAAAGCCGTTCGAGGACTTCTCGTTCGTCGGTGGTGTCGTAACGGTAGTAGAAGCCGTACTTACGGACGATGTGGTTGTTCTTTGATTCCACGACCGCTTGATCGTTCTTCTTGTATGGCCGAGACCTCGTGAAGAAGATCTTTCGGCCGCGGGCCCATTCAACGACTTTGTCGTTGATGAACTCGCTCCCGTTATCGCAGTCCAACCCGGCAATCGCGAACGGTAACGCAGCCTCGAGACGCTCGAGAGCTGTGATCATGTGCACGCGCGCGTTGTTCCGCAACACTTCCAGGTGCGTCCACCCGGTGTGCACGCAGGTCGCGGTGAGGGTCCTCGCGAACTCGCCTTTCAGTGTTGGGCCGCAATGCGCGACCGTGTCGCACTCCATGAATCCCGGCTCGTGTTCTGCCTCGTCGCCCGCTTTCCGGATCGTGATCGAGGTACGTAGCAGCGCGCCAGAGCGGGTGGCCGAGATCCCTTTCAGATCGAGTGCTCGCCGGTGCTCTTGCAGGTAGCGATCGATCGTCGCGGCGGACATGCGTAAGAGCTCGGCACGCACCTCGGGACTGTAGTCGTGCTTACCATTGCGGAGCTCACCATGGGCTTCGAGCTGGGGGATCCACGCGGGGATCATCTCGTGCATATATTTCCCGCACGGGTACATCATGACCTTCCACAGCCACACCAGCACCCGTTTCGATGCTGCAGAGTACGTCGTTGGGCGGTGACGGCGACGATCGAGCTGGGAGACATTCTTCACGCCCAAATGCGGTCTGGTGAGATAACGCCTGGCTGACACCCGAGACAGACCGGTGGTTGCGCAGAACTGATCCAGAATCTTCGATTTCTCGGACCTGCTCGCGGTCTTATAGGCCTGTTTGAGTTGTTTGGTGACTTCGATTCGTGTCGGCACTGACACCACACCCTTGTTCATACCGGTTCAGCGTAAGAGTATGCGATCAAAGTATGTGAGGCACGACTCGGGCTACGCGATCAATATACGTAAGGTACGCCG
>NZ_JBPCEU010000011.1:0-104764 GCF_050971685.1 Leucobacter fengyongliangi
GTGAATCGTGTCGTGTTTGATGGAGGGTAGAGATTCCCGGAAGGAAACCTACCCCTCATGCCCAAGCAATACCCCGCCGAGCTCCGCGAGCGCGCAGTACGCCTCGTTCGCGAAGCGCAACAGAACTCTGACTCCCCTTATGGGGTGCCCACGAGGACCGCCAAGCAACTCGGGATCAACCCAGACACTCTGCGCGGCTGGCTGAGCCAGGCCGAGGTCGACGGCGGCACACGCCCTGCCATCACCACGAGCGAGGCTGCTCGGATCGCGGAGCTCGAACGTGAGGTTCGTGAGTTGAAGCGCGCGAACCAGATCCTCAAGAGCGCCTCGGCTTTCTTTGCGGCGGAGCCAGGCCGCCCGTCACGATGACCGAGAAAGTGGCCTACATCGACGCGCATCACGCCGAGTTCGGGGTCGAGCCAATCTGCCGCGCACTGGAAGACACTCCCGCGCAGATTGCCCCGTCCAGCTACTACGCTGCGAAGTCACGTCCGCTCTGCGCACGAGCGGTTCGTGATGAGGAATTGTGCGCCGCGATCGTCCGGATCCACGAGGCAAACTACGGCGTATACGGGGTGCGGAAAATTCATGCGGAGCTCCGACGTGAGGGACGGCGCGTTGCAGAGTCGACCGTGCGCCGGCTCATGCGGCAACTCGGTTTGCGGGGCATCGCGCGGGCGAAGGGCCCGAAGACAACGAAGCCTGCACCCGAGACCGACCGACCCACGGACTTGGTGCAGCGGCAGTTCGTGGCATCACACCCGAACGAGCTATGGGTCGCGGATTTGACCTATGTGCGCACGTTCTCCGGGTGGGTGTACGTCGCGTTCGTGCTCGATGTGTACTCGCGCATGATCGTCGGTTGGCAGGTCTCGACCAGGCTCTACACTGATCTCGCACTCGATGCGCTGAGTAGGGGGATCTGGCGGCGCGAGCACTCCGGCCAGGACCTCACTGGTCTTACCCATCACAGTGACAGAGGCGTGCAATATCGTGCGATTCGCTACGCTGAACGCCTTGACGAGTGCGACGCGGTCGCCTCGGTGGGTTCCAAGGGCGACTCGTATGACAATGCCATGGCCGAGGCGCTGAACTCACTCTACAAAGCCGAACTGATTCGCAACCGCGGCCCCTGGACATCAATCAACGACGTCGAGATCGCGACCGCCGAATGGGTGGACTGGTACAACGAACGCCGCCTCCACGGCGAACTCGGCCACGTCCCACCGGCAGAGCACGAAGCCGCTTACTGGGCGGCGAATCCCCAACCCGTTCTACTCGAAACCCGATAAAAGAACCCTCTACCAAACCCGACACTTGACACTCTCCGCAGTGTTCACCGCGGTGTTCGTCAGTTGACTCGCCTCAAGCCTCGCGAAGCCTCGCGTCTCTCGGACACACATGCCGGAGAGAAGAATGGCGAGTGCCGTGTAGGCGAGCCCGAGCAGGAATGGCGCGGGCCGCAGGCCGTACTCCTCGGCCAGATAGCCGGCGAACAGTGAGGTCACCGCCACGGCTCCATAGCCTGCGGCCTCGTTGAGTCCCATCGCGAGCCCGCGCTGCGACGGGCCGACCAGGTCGACCTTCATCACCACCGTGGTCGACCAGGTGAGCCCCTGATTGATGCCCAACAACACGTTCGCGAGCACGATCCACGACCAGTCGGGTGCCAGAATTAACATGATGGGCACCGGGATCGCAAACACCCAACCCGCGAGCAAGACCGGCTTGCGACCGTAGCGGTCTGAGAGTGTTCCAGCGAAGTAGTTTGCAATCGCCTTGGTGATGCCGAACGCAGCAACGTACACGAAGATGAAGGTGAACCCGGTCAGCCCGAACACTTCCGTGGCAAGCAAGGGCAACACAGTTTGCTGCTGGCCGACCATTCCACCCACGAGCGCGTTGATCGCCACGAGAAGCGTGAACTGTGCTGCGTTTGCGCGGAGACCCAGTCGAGGTGTTGGGACTCCGGTTCCGACCCTCACGCGTCGACGTTTCGTGTGCACATGCACCCAAATATACCCCACGGGGTATTCTTGTGGGAACTGATTATTCCGAGTCTTCGACGAGACCGGCCGCGAACTGCGATTGGTAGAGACGGTAGTACGCTCCGTGTGCGGCGATCAGTGCATCGTGCGAACCCTGCTCCACGATTGCGCCATCCTCCATCACCAGAATGATGTCGGCATCTCGGATGGTCGAGAGTCGGTGCGCGATCACAAACGACGTGCGATCCGCGCGCAGCCGACTCATCGCCTTCTGCACGAGCACCTCGGTACGCGTGTCGACCGAGGAGGTCGCCTCGTCAAGGATCAGAATGTCGGGGTTGCTGAGGAAGGCGCGGGCAATGGTGAGTAGCTGCTTCTCGCCAGACGACAGGTTGGTCGCCTCGTCGTTGATGATTGTGTCGTAGCCATCGGGCAGGGTGCGAATGAATCGATCCGCGTAGCTTGCCTCCGCTGCGGCGACAATCTCGCTGTCGCTCGCGTTGTCGCCACCATAGGCGATGTTGTCGCGAATCGTGCCGCCGAACAGCCAGGTGTCTTGCAGCACCATGCCGATGTGGTCGCGGAGTTCGCGCCGCGGCACCGAGGCAATGTCGACACCGTCAATCGTGATCCGACCTCCCTGCAACTCGTAGAAGCGCAGGATGAGGTTGACGAGCGTGGTCTTGCCGGCACCTGTTGGGCCCACGATGGCGATGGTGGATCCCGGCTCAGCGACCAGGGAGAGTCCATGAATGAGTGGGCGCTCGGGGGTGTACCCGAATGTGACGTTCTCGAACGCGACTCGCCCCTCGATCTCGTCGGGCAGGGAGCCGTCGAGATCCGCCGTCTCTTCGGGAGCGTCCAGCACCTCAAAGACTCGCTCCGCCGAGGCGATTCCCGACTGCAGCAGGTTCGCCATTGAGGCGAGCGCAGTGATCGGATGGGTGAACTGTCGACTGTATTGCACAAACGCCTGAATCGCCCCGATTCCCAGCGTGCCACTCGTCACCATGAGCCCACCGAAGACGGCGATGGCCACGTAGTTCAGGTTCCCGATGAAGAACATGACCGGCATGATGATGCCGGAGATGAATTGCGCACCAAAGGAAGCCTCATACAACTCCGCGTTCTTCTGCACAAACGCGGCGCGCACCTCTCGCCGACGACCGAAGACGGTCACGAGGTCGTGCCCGGTGTATGCCTCCTCAATCTGGCTGTTGAGTTCGCCCGTTGATTTCCACGTCTTCGCGAAGAGCTTCTGTGAGCGCTTGCCGATGAACATCGTGAGCGCCAGTGCGATCGGGATGGTCACGAGGGCGACGATCGCGAGCTGCCACGACACGACGAACATCATCACCACAACGCTGATGAGCGTGAAGAGATTGCTCAGGATCTGCGAGAGGGTTTGCTGCAGTGACTGCGAAATGTTGTCGACATCATTGGTGACGCGGCTGAGGAGTTCGCCGCGCGGTTGCGCATCGAAGTATTGCAGGGGGAGCCTGGTGATCTTGTCGCTCACCAGCTGGCGCAGTCGGTAGATCGAACGCTGCACGACCCCGTTGATGATGAACGCGGCGAGTGCGGAGAAGACGAAGAAGCCGAGATACACCGCGAGTGCCAACATCAGCACACGCCCGACGGCCGCGAAATCGATCGGCACGCGGTCGCGCACGGCGGCATTGAAGATGAGGTCGGTCGCGCTGCCGAGAATCGCCGGTCCGAGCGCGCTCAGGCCGGTGCCGAGGATCGTCATGGCGATGACGAAGAAGATCGCGATGCGGTGTGGTGCGAGATGACCGATGAGTCTCTTCAATGAGGGGCCGAAGGAGATGGCCTTCTCGCCGCTTGCCATGCCCGGGCGCAGGGGACCACGCGGCCCGCTCGCCTGAGCCTGGGGGCCGAACTTTGGTCGCTCGTTCGCCGGGGGCCTTGAGGAGGGGGTCTGTGGGCTATGGACACTCATGCGGTGACTTCCTCGTCCTCTGCCCGGAACTGGCTCTCAACGATTTCGGCGTACGTCGGACACGTGCGGAGGAGGTCTTCGTGTGTGCCTATGCCCGCCACGGTGCCGTCGTCAAGCACGACGATCTGATCAGCGTTGCGGATCGTCGAGACGCGCTGTGCCACCGTCACCACCGCAGCGTGCCCGACTTCACGAGCGAGGGCCGCACGGAGTCGCGCGTCGGTAGCCACATCGAGCGCAGAAAAGGAGTCGTCAAACACGTATATGTCGGGTGTGCGAATCAGCGCACGCGCGATCGCGAGTCGCTGTCGTTGGCCACCCGAAACGTTCGTGCCGCCCTGAGAAATTGCGGAACCGAGCCCGTCGGGCATTCGCTCGACGAAGTCTCGTGCCTGCGCGATTTCGAGGGCCTGCCAAAGTTCCTCGTCGCTTGCTTCCGGGTTTCCCATCCGCAGATTCGAGGCAACGGTGCCACTGAATAGGTACGGGCGCTGTGGGACCAGACCGATACGGCCCCACAATACGTCGGGGTCGAGATCGCGCACATCGACACCGTCGACCTTCACAATTCCTCCCGTCGCGTCCGTGAGACGGGGAATGAGATTGATCAGGGTACTCTTCCCCGATCCGGTCGAACCAATGATGGCGGTCGTGGTGCCGGGCATCGCCGTAAACGTAATGTCAGTGAGTACGGGCTTCTCGGCCCCAGGGTAGGAGAAGCTCACACCCTCGAATCGGAGTTCGCCTCGCTGATCCACGGGGGTCACCGGTTGTGCAGGTGGGGTGACCGACGTTGGTGTCTCGAAAACCTCGAGAATGCGACCAGAGGAGACGGCGGCGCGCGGTGCGATCATCAGCATCATTGTCGCCATCATCACGCTCATCAGAATCTGAGTGAGGTAGGCGAGGTACGCGGTGAGCTGCCCGACCTGCAGGTTGCCATCGGCGATGCGGAACGCTCCGAACCACACGACAGCGACGCTGGAGACATTCATCACGACAAACACCGATGGGAATATCATGGCCATGCGCCGCCCCACTCGCGTGGCAGTGTCTGTGAGCTCCGCGTTTGCGCGGTCAAATCGCGCCGCCTCGGTTGGCTCCCGTACGAACGCTCTGATCACCCGAAGGCCGGAAATCTGCTCCCGCAGCACCCGGTTCAGTGTGTCGATCCGCCTCTGTTGCGACTGGAAGAGCGGAGCCATTTGGGCAATCAGCACCCCGATGATCGTGCCCAGGGCAACTATGGCGGCGAGGATGAGCCAGCTGAGCCCCACGTCCTCGCGAAGTGCCATGAAAATGCCGCCAATCGCGGTGAGCGGGGCGCTCACGATCATGGTGGCGGTCATGAGCACAAGCATTTGCACCTGTTGCACATCATTCGTGTTTCGCGTGATGAGGGTCGGCGCACCGAACAGGGCGACTTCACGACCTGAGAAGCTCAAGCCATGAACAAAGATTGACTCACGCAGGTCTCGGCCGAAACTCATGGCAGCCTTCGCCCCAAACCAAATCGCGCCGATCTGGGCACCAATCTGTAGCAGCGAGACCAGTAGCATCAAGCCACCCAACCTCCAGATGGTGCCCGTGTCGCCGGTCGCGACTCCGTCGTCGATGATCGAGGCGTTCAGCGTCGGCAGAATCAGCGACGCAACGGCCTGCGTGAGTTGAAGCAGAATGACCCCGGCAACGAGCGGGGCATACGGGCGCAGGTACTGTGCCAATAGGCGAATCATGCCTGGCCTCCCTCTGAGAATGGGCTGCCACAATGCTACTGAGGTTCGCTGGATACTGCCTCGCTCATGGCCGCGTCAACGGCGGTTTCAGTGTGGATCTTCGCGGTGGGAAACACCGGCACTTGGCAGTCTTCCTCGTGCACGAGCAACTCAATCTCAGTGCAGCCGAGAACGATGCCCTGGGCTCCAGCTGCAACGAGGTCGGCCATGATCCGCTGAAACATCGTCCGTGTTGATTCGCTGATGATGCCAACTGCGAGCTCCTCGAAGATGGCTCGATGCACCAGCGCACGGTCCGCGGGCTCGGGGACGATGACCTCCAGGCCGTGGCTTGCGATCCTCTCGCGATAGAAGTCTTTTTCCATCGTGAACGCGGTTCCGAGTAGGCCAACCTTTTGTAGATTCTGTTTTCGTACTGCGGCAGCCACCGCGTCTCCGATGTGGATCACCGGAACCTTCACCGCTTCCTGCACGTGGTCGAACAGCAGATGCATGGTGTTGGTGCAGATGAGGATCATGTCTGCGCCCGCCCGTTCGAGCCGCTGAGCGTGCAGCGCCAGAACCTCCGCTGCGCGGTCCCACTCGTCGGCGCGCTGCAATTGTGCAATCTCGGCAAAGTTCAGTGAGTCAAGCACGATCTTCGCGGAATACAGACCGCCGAGTCGGTCGCGGACGAGCTGGTTGGCAACCGAGTAGTACACAGCGGTGGATTCCCAACTCATCCCGCCGAGGAGTCCGATGGTCTTCACTGGGTGCCTCCCGTATCTTGAGATGATGGATCAAGACTGACGCACTTTGAGGTTCGCCACCACGGCAGAAATGTGAACTAAGACTTCATTATTGCTTATGTTTAACGATTTATCAGAAACCCTAACTTATGAGAATAGTGTCGTGACGGGCAGTGCTGCGGGTCTGTTCGTCTGAAGTGCGGGAGTGCGTGTTGTGCCCGAATCGGAGCGGAAACAGAGGAGTCACCATGGCCGCGAATCTGACCGAAGATCAAGTGGCGGAGATTCTTCGCAGGAGCAGTGCTGGGGAGAGCCGGGCAGAACTCGCTGAGGCGTTCGGCGTCTCGGTGTGGGCAATCGATTCGGTGCGACGCGGACGGACCCGGGGCGCGCAGGCCAGCTCGAGCAGATCACTCACGGCCAGCCAGGCTCAAGAGATCCGCGACAGGCACACTCGGGGTGCCACCCAGAGTGAGCTTGCCGCAGAATTCGCAGTAGCCCAGCAGACCGTGAGCAATATTGTGCGGGGCAAGACCTATCGCGACGACTAGATCGGGAGGATGGGGCCCGGATCGCTACCTGTGCTAGGCCCCGAGATCTACGACCTCAAACTCAAGCAGCTCAGCTCCGGACGCAACCGGCTTCTGCTGCTCTCCACCGACGCCATGCGAGGACGCACTCGGTGCATGAGCCGCTTTCGCGCCGCCATCACGCCATGCTTCGAAATCTGCGCGAGTGGCCCACGTGGTCATGACGAAGTATCGGCTCTCACCAGCAACGGGGCGCAGCAGCTGGAACCCCTCGAAACCTGGGGATCCATCGACCGCTCCCTTGCGTGCCGCGAATCGCGACTCAAGCTCTGGGCCGGCACCCTCGGGCACCGTGATTGCGTTGATCACCACAATTGACATGGACTTCTCCTCTTCGACTCTCCGGGGCGCAGACGTGCGCAGATCCCTACGGTATCGCGGGTGCGTCCGGGGCCGGCGAATTCGGAACCAACGGACGATCCTGAAAGGCCTGTTTCGGCACAACAAACAGCAGCACAGCCGCTACGAGAGCGGTTACACCGCAAATGGACCACACGGTGAAATACCCCGACAGCGATCCCGCGGTGCCACCCACCGCGGCCCCAGTTGCTCCTTGCAGGAGCGCGATTCCGAATACCGCTGAGGCAATCGCTCCGCCGATTGTTTTCACCGAATTGGTGAGCCCGGTTGCGACACCGGTCTGGGTTGGTGGAGCGGCAGATGCGGCGGCCGCGGGGAGCGCGGCCACGAGCGCTCCCGACCCGATTCCCGCGATCACCATGTTTGTGATCAGCTGCCCATACGTGTCGTGGAACGGAAGAAACATCAAATAGCCGATGCCCACGAGGCAGGCCGCGCCGATGAGCGTCACCCGAGGGGTGACCCAGCGCGCAAACTTGGAAAAGAGCAGTGCGCCGCTGATCATTCCGATCAAATAGAGGCCGATGATCAGCGAGGTAGCAAAGCCGGAGGTACCAAGCCCATATCCGTAGACCGTGGGGTCGGTGCGTGCGAAGGTCGATAGCGGCGCCTGGGCGCCCAACACGCTGACGCCGAAGAGGCCCGCGGTGAGGAACACCGGCGCCAGCGCAGGGGAGCGAAACATCCGCACATCGATGAGTGGGTCGGGGTGACGCAACTCATAGAGAGTAAACGGCACAAGCAGCACGATACCGAGCGCGACGACACCCCACGCGAGTGGATCGGCGGGTCCGTTCAGTCGAAGCAGACTCAGGCCGCCAGTGAACGCGATGAGCGCGATCGACACGAGTGACAGCCCCACAAGGTCGAGTGTGCCGCCGCCGAGCTGCGGCGACTCCTGCACGCCGAACTGAATCACGAAGAAGCACGCCACGACGCAGAGCGCCGGCACGAGCAGCACCACGGTCAGGGGCAGTGTGTCAATGAGCTGGCCACCCACCAGTGCGCCAGTGATGGCCCCGAGCTCGAGAGCCGCGACCAGGAGGCCGGCTGCTCGCGCTGTGAGCAGCGATCCACCCTCACGACCGCGGCTGCGTGACCAGATCAGAGCGATCTCGAGCGGAAGCCACACCACGTAGAACCCCTGCAGCGCCCACGCGATCAGAAATACAGTGAAATTATCGGTGAATGGAAGCACGAGCGAGGCAAGGCCGGTGAGCGCTGTTGACCACAGCAACATGCGTTTGTGGCCAAACATATCGCCGAGTTTCGCGAAGGCCGGCACGACGAGCGCAGCGAGCATCAGTTGCGTGCCCTCGAGCCAGTTCACGTCGGCATCGTTGATGCCCAGGTGCCTGGCGATGTCAGTGAGCATCGGAGTGTAATACCCCTGCAGAATGCCGCTCGTGAACTCGACGAACGCGAGAAAGCCGACCACCCCTGCCAGCGGACCCAGCTTGACCTGTGAGAACTTGGGCCTGCCTCGCCCGGATTCGGTCGGTGCTCTTGACGACTGGGGATTTAGGCGGTGGGTCTCGTCGCTCACGCGGGCATCCCTTCGATCAACGCGCGGTGGAATTTCTCGCCGCGCTCAAGCTCGGCAATCGCGACACGCTCGTCCACCCCGTGAACCGTCGCCCGGAGCTCGGCACTCATTGTCAGCGGGGCAAAGCGATAGGTTGCGGGGCAAAACTGGTGAAAGTGTCGCGAATCGGTCGCTGCCATCGTGACGTATGGCACGGTGATCGCAGTTGGATGCGACACACGGACCGCGTCGCGAATCAGCGCGAACTGCGCATTGTCGGCTGAGGATTCCGGCGACGCGTCGTTCCCTTCCAACACGTCAATCTGCACCAGTGGATCGGCGATCCGTTGCCGAAGGCGTCGCACGGTGCCCGCGACGGTTTCGCCGAGAGCGAGTCGGAGGTTGATCGTCGCGCCTGCCTGTGACGGCAGCACGTTGTGTGCCGTTCCACCCGAGAGTCCGGTCGGTGCGATGGTCGTGCGCACGAGCGCGGCGGCCTCTCCGCCGAGCGCGGCGAAGACCCGTGCGTTCAGCCACGGCCACTTCGAGAGCAGGCCGTACAGCGCACGGAACATTCCCGAGCTTCTGGGTGCGAAAAGTGCGAGCATTCGGGGAATCGCGCGCGGTGCCCTGGCCGGGAAGGTCCGCGGTGTGAGCCGGTGCACCGCCCGTGCAACTCGGCCCACCGCGGTGAGGGGCGGAGGTACAGAGGAATGGCCGCCCTCGCTTGTTGCAGAGAGTCGCACGGTCGCCACTCCTTTCTCGCCGACTCCGACCATTGCCGCGGTGCCGCGCACGAACGGGAGCGGTGAACTGACCACCGCGCCGCCCTCGTCGAGCACCATCCACGGGGTGACCCCGCGCGCGTTCAGCGTGTGAGCCATGACTCGCGCAGCATTCCCGTACGTCTCCTCGTTGCCGCCGAACGAGAGGTACACATCGCGTTCTGGGACAACGCCCGCGGCGAGCAGGTTCTCGACAGCCTCGAGCACCACCAGGAGTGGGCCCTTGTCATCGAGTGCGCCGCGACCGTAGACGAACCCGGATTCGATCCGTCCGGCAAAGGGCGGGTGTGTCCAATCGTCGCTCTCGTCGACCGGAACGACGTCATAGTGGGCCATGAGCACGAGCGGATTCCGCTGTTTGGCAGCACCCTCCCATCGAAACAACAGCCCGAATTCGGTGATGCGCTCTCGCGTGAGGCACTCGTGGGTGAGAGGATACAACTCCTCGAGGAGAGTGACGAACCGTTCGAAGGGCTCCGGGCCGCGCTCGTTCAGCTCCGCCGAGACGGTAGGGATTTGGATCATGCGCGAAAGTCGCTCTGCTGCTCCCGGCCGGGCCACGACGATGTGTGGGGCTTCCATGCTGACAGCGTAGCGCCCTCACAGATCGTCACTTGCTGATGCGCGAGGGTTCGATGAGGGGCGGCGAAAGCCTGGCTTCCTCTCAGGGAACTGGCACAGTGAGGCTATTCGGTGACTGAACCGGTGACCCATGAGGGAAGTACTGCAACGAGCTGGGATATCAGTTCGCTGGTGCTGACGGGATGCGGTGCTTTGAGCCACTCGGTGATCACCGCAAGCAGGCCTGCGGCAACGAACGTGGATGCGATCCGCGGGTCGACCGAACCCGGAGCAGAATGCGAGGCGGTCGCGCCCACGCTGTGCGCGACAATCGTGTGAATCTCTCGTCGCGCTTCGCTCGAAACATTCCCGCCGAGCACCGCCGCATAGAGACCTCTCCGTCGCTGGCACTCCGACAGAAACATTTCGAGACTCGCCTCGGTCGCTTTGCGTGTCTGTTGCGTGCTGCGCAGCTCGGCATCCAGCCTTCTGATCTCTCGAAAGAGCCGATCCATGAGTTGGACGGCGACATCGTCAAGGTCACGAAACTGTGAATAGAAGCTGCTGCGGCTCACCTGAGCCTCCGCAACAATCGCGGCGACGGTGACCTCAGCGTCCCTTGAGCCGAGTCGATCGATGGCCGAAATGATAGCGGCGCGCGTCCGTGCCGGTCGAGGATCCACCGCGCGTCGCACGGGGGGTTGATCCTCAAAAACCATGTGATCAGACTAAAGGATGAAGCAATCCGATGAACAGCCTAAATGCCCCATTCGGTGTTCCCGCTTGTTCATGCTGAGTCGGTCACTTCGCTCCAGAGTCTCTCGAAATAGTTGAGCCAATATGGGAGGTTGTCTTGCGCAAATCCCGCGGCTCCCATGACGAGGAGAACAGCCGACACTACCGGCATGACGATCGCAAAGGCCATGGTGAAGTAGCCAGACACGAGACCAGTTAACGCAAGCCCGCGGCCCTCGCCGCTCAGGTCATGGGCACGTTGGAGTGCGATGTGACCTGTGACCACCGCGGGAATGGCCACGATGATCGCTGCAACACTGAATACCAGGCCGATGATTGGGATCCACCGCCAGAAGACAAGCGCGACTGATGCGAGCCCCAGCACGATCGAAAGCGAGGCGAGCTGGTTCCTTGGTCGCGACCAGCGCACAGGTAGGTCGGGCAGGGTCATGCGACGCGGAGGCTACGCGCGCGTGACGACCGTTGTGCGGGGGAGCGCCTGCAGCACACCGTGGCTGACTGAACCGAGCAGCAGCCGAGAAATACCGCCGCGGCCGCGGCTGCCCACCACGATCATGTCGGCATTCTCGGCGGCCTGCAACAGCGCCGCAACCGGGGGTGCTTGGACAATCCGGCGGTCGATCTTGAGGTCCGGGTAGCGTGCAGCGAGCCCCGCGGTGCCGATAGCAATGGCTTCCTCCGCTGCGCTGCGCTGCGACTCGACGAGTTCCTCACTCCACAGGTATTCGAGTCCAGGGGTCAACGGTGGCATCCACGCATAGACCGCAATGAGCGGCACGTGGCGCATCGACGCCTGCTCCGCGGCGAAGGCAATGGCTTTTTGAGATGCCTCGGATCCGTCAACGCCCACCACCACACCAGGTGCCGGATCGCCCTCGGTCTCGAACGGGACCACCGCAACGGGACAATGCGCAACAGCCGCAATCTTCACCGAGCGGGTGCCGAAGAACGAGCCCGAGAGCTTGCTTCCGGCGTGCGCCCCGAGGATCACCAGGTCAGCGCGCTTGGATGCTTCCTCGACCTCGGCAATGGGGTGACCCACAACCGCTGTTCCAGTGATTGTCCCGGTAAAGCCAGTCGCCAGCGCGTATTGACGCTCCGCCTCAAGCATCTGCTCTGATGCCTGCTGGGCTTCAGACAAAAAGGCGACGCTCTCTGACAAAAACGAATCGTCGGCGACATACAGAAGCTCCACAGAAGCCCCAGCCTGTGTGGCGCGGGCGAGACCCCAGTCAAGCGCCGCGCGGCTCTGCTCAGAACCGTCTACTCCGATGATGTACTTCTCTGCCATGAGATGGCCCTTCTGTGATTCGGATGTTCACTTGGTGGGCCGCTGCCCCGACCCACCAAGTGGCTAAGCCTCGAGTGCGGGCAGGTGTGCCGGATGGCTTCCCGCGAGCTGCTCGATGATGCGTACCACCTGGCAACTGTACCCATACTCATTGTCGTACCAGACGTAGAGTACCGCGCTCTTGCCGGTGACGATAGTCGCGAGTCCATCGACGATGCCCGCACGATTCGAACCCACAAAGTCGGTTGAGACAATTTCGGGCGATTCCACATAATCAATCTGGGTACGCAGGGCCCCGGTGAGTGAGACCTGCTCGAGCAGCGCGTTCAACTCGTCACGGGTAGTCTCCCGTTCGAGCTGCAGGTTGAGCACCGCCATCGAGACATCCGGCGTGGGTACGCGAATCGCGTTGCCGGTCAGCTTGCCTTCGAACTCAGGGAGGGCCTTTGCCACGGCCTTTGCCGCGCCGGTCTCGGTGAGCACCATGTTGAGTGCTGCTGATCGGCCTCGACGGTCTCCCTTATGGAAGTTATCGATGAGGTTCTGATCATTGGTGTAGGAATGAACTGTCTCAACGTGTCCGTGTGCGACACCGAATTCGTCGTTCACGACCTTGAGTACTGGCGTGATCGCGTTTGTGGTGCAAGAAGCGGCCGAGACGATCGTGTCAGCGTCGGTAATCTCGCCGTTGTTGACCCCGTAGACAATGTTCTTCAATTCGCCCTTGCCGGGCGCGGTGAGCAGCACTCGAGAAATTCCCGCGTTCGTGAGGTGAACACCGAGGCCCTGAGCGTCGCGCCACCTGCCCGTGTTGTCGACCAGGATCGCATTTTCGATACCGTACTGTGCGTAGTCGACAGTGGAAGGATCGTCAGAGTAGATGACCTGGATGCGAACGCCGTTCGCCAGAATCGCGCTCTCATCTTCGAGCACCTTGATCGTGCCGTTGAAGGGCCCGTGCACCGAGTCTCGACGGAGGAGGTTCGCGCGCTTCTGAAGGTCGTTCTCAGAACCCTTGCGCACAACGATCGCGCGCAGATTTAGGCCGCGACCGCTGCCGGAATGGTCAATAATGATCCGAGCAAGCAAACGCCCAATGCGCCCGAAGCCGTACAACACCACGTCGGTACCCGAGGTGGGTTGAGCGTCAATCGCGGGGGCGAGTTGCTGACGCAGGAAGGTCTCGAGATCGCCGCCTGCCGCACGGTACCCACTCGCCAGTCCCGCGAGGTCCACAGATACCGGACCCGGCTGAATCTTCGAGAGTGCCGCGACGATCGCCGACGTGTCGGTGAGCGGCAACTCGACAGCGTCAATCTTTCGGGCAAAGGTGTGGGCGCGAATGATGTCAATCGCCGAACGCCCAACAAGCGAGCGACCGTGCACCGACATCACCACATCTCGGTCACGATAGAGCTGACCAATCAGCGGAATCATGCGCTCTGCGAGCTCCTGTTTGGCTTTCCACGCCTCGAGATGAGCGTCAGCGCGATGGTTCATGTGAACGGTGGGTTCCTTCCGACTCAGGTACTGCGGCCTGTCCGCCGCTGCCATGTTGGCTCTCCCGTTAAGTATCCCATGTTGTGTGTGGTTCGCGAGCCTCGAGCACGGGCGAGCGTGGACGGTTACAGTGCTGATATGAGGAGCTCACACACACTCGTAGACCTGCGGAACGCTGTGGAATTGCTGTGGCCGGCTGCCGAGGCGCAGGATTGGGACCGAGTTGGCTTGGTGACTGGGCGAGATGACCTCCCGCTGCGCCGTGTGTTGCTCGCGGTAGACGCCGTGCGATCCACCGTCAACGAGGCCCTGGATTGGGATGCCGACGTCCTCCTGACCCACCATCCGCTGCTCCTTCGAGGTGTGCATACGGTGGCTGAAGACAACGCAAAGGGTGCACTTCTGTCTTCGCTGATTCGAGGTAATTGTGCGCTGCTCGCAGCGCACACGAACGCCGACGCACCCGAGGGCGGGGTTTCCGATGTGCTAGCTCGGCAGCTTGGAGTGATTGATGCCGAGCCCCTTGAGCCTGGGGTCGATCCGAACTCGGGCATTGGCCGGGTGGGTCGGCTCCCCGAGCCACTTCCACTTCAAGAGTTCGCTGCACGGATCGCCAGCGTGCTCCCGCAGACCGTGAGCGGCGTGCGCGTGTCTGGAGATCCGGAGCGTCCGATCTCACGTGTCGCACTGTGCGGGGGTGCGGGGGATAGCCTGCTGGATCATCCGCTCGTGCGCAGTGCCGATGTCTATGTGACCAGCGATCTGCGGCATCACCCCGCACAGGAGTCCCTCGAGCAGTCGAGCGTAGCGGGTGGGCCGGCACTCATTGACGTGGCGCACTGGGCGAGTGAATCGCTGTGGCTCGACGTTGCCGCGCAGCGACTCGAGACGCAGCTTCCCGGGGTTGAATTCCGGGCGAGTACCCGCTGTACCGACCCGTGGACCTTCGCAGTAAGGTAAGAGCATGAAGGCCAGCCCCCGCCAGCAATCACTGCTGCTCGACCTGCAAGACCACGACAACCTGGTGGCGCGTCTGCGTCGCAAACGCACACAGCTTCCCGAACGACAAGAACTTGCTGCGCTTCAGGGCGAACTCTCTGAAGCCAAAACTGAATTCATGGCCGTTCAGCGTCAACTCGACGCGCAGAATGCCCACATCTCGCGACTGGAAAACGACGTGGAGACCGTGCGTCAACGTCGGCGTCGAGATGCCGACCTGCTGTCGGCGAGCACCTCTTCGAAGGAAGCACAGTCACTGCAGGGAGAGATTGACACGCTAGAGAAGCGTCAGGGCGTTCTTGAAGAACGCGAACTGGATCTCATGCAGGCCAGCGAGGAAACACAGGCACGGTATGACGCCGCGTTTGAGGTGCTCGCGCGGGTCGACGAACGCCGGGCCGAGCTCACCGCGAACCTCCTGGAGGCCGAGCGAGCCATTGATGCCGAGATTGTAGCGGCAACTGAAGAGCGTGCCGGGATCGCTGCGGAGCTGCAGCGCGATCTCCTCGACCTGTATGAGAACCTCCGTCAACGAGGCGGTGTCGGGGCCGCGAGGCTCCGGGGCAACGTCTCGGAGGGTAGTAATATGGCGCTGGCTCCAGCTGAGCTCCAAGAGATTCGGTCTGCAGGGCCTGATGAACTGGTGTTCTGTCCGGGAAGTGGCGCGATCCTGATTCGTGTCGATGCAGACGATCCACGGTAAGACGTGAGGGTGCAGCGGTAGACTGAACGCCGGAATGGGTCGGTGAGGCGGTCGCGTCGCGGGTAACTGCGCCGAGGAACGTCCGGGCTCCACAGGGGAGAATGGTGGGTAACGCCCACCCGGGGTAACCCGCGAGAAAGTGCAACAGAGAGTAGACCGCCGGGCTCCTTGAGCCAGGTAAGGGTGAAAGGGTGGTGTAAGAGACCACCGGCGTTCGTGGTAACACGGGCGGCCAGGTAAACCTCGTTCGGAGCAAGGCCAGACAGAAGACGTTGACGCTCCCCGCCGAGTCTTCGGGTAGGCCGCTAGAGGGTATTGGCAACAATGCCCCGAGAGAGATGACCGTCACCGCGAAAGCGGGACAGAACCCGGCGTATGATCCGGCCCATTCCACATTCGCGTTCCGGTGCGAGCCCGAGACGGGCTCGCCGTCGCGTCGCGTGAAGGCCAGAAATGGCCTTCACCCCGAGCTCCGCGCGCAGCGTATGATCCGGCCCATTCCACATTCGCGTTCCGGTGCGAGCCCGAGACGGGCTCGCCGTCGCGTCGCGTGAAGGCCAGAAATGGCCTTCACCCCGAGCTCCGCGCGCTACTCGGAGAGGGTGAGTATCTCCACACCGTTCTCCCGCACCACCAGTGTGTGTTCGAACTGGGCCGTCAGGCTCTTGTCGCGGGTGGTAACCGTCCAATCATCAGCCCACAGATCCCATTCGTGCGTGCCCAGGGTGAGCATGGGCTCAATCGTGAACACCATGCCCGGAACGATGACATCATCGAACCGTGGTGCAGAGTCATAGTGCGGAATGATGAGACCGGTGTGAAAGGCCGCGCCGACCCCGTGCCCGGTGAAGTCCCGCACCACCCCGTAACCAAAGCGCTTAGCGTAGGTCTCAATGACCCGCCCAATGACATTCACTTGGCGGCCTGGAGCGACGGCCTTAATGCCGCGTTGCAGCGCCTCATATGTGCGCTGAATCAGGAGGTCGGCTTCCTCAGACACCGTTCCCACGCGATACGTCCGATTCAGGTCACCGTGAAACCCATCTAGGTAGGCCGTGATGTCGACGTTCACCAGGTCGCCGTCGCGGAGCACGGTGTCGTCGGGGATCCCGTGGCAAATAACCTCGTTCACCGATGTGCAGCACGACTTGGGGTAGCCCCGGTACCCGAGTGTCGATGGGTAGGCGCCATGGCTCACCACGTACTCGTGCGCGACGGCATCGAGTTCGTCGGTCGTGGCTCCGGGTCGAATGGCGGCTTCGACGGCATCGAGGGCTCGTGAGGCGATCCGCCCCGCTGCCCGAATCTTGTCGATCTCGGCTTCGGTATACGTGTTGTCTCCCGTGTATTCAGGGGGAGCCGAGAGTCCCACATAGGGCGGTCGGGCAATGCTCGCCGGAACCTCGCGCGGCGGGGTGAGCGTACCGGGAATCAGGTGGTCGTGTGCGTCGAAAGGCATACGCTTAGTCTAGAGATGGTCGATCGCGCCACCGCGACGACCACCGAGAGAAGTAGGGACGGCCATGAGTAAACGTGACTGGGGCATCGACGACCCAACCGAGACCTATTGGTACAACACCCGCACCGGAGAAGTTGAAGAGGGAAAGCAATCGCTCTCCATCGACCGCATCGGACCGTTCAGTACTCGCGAAGAGGCCCAGCGTGGGCCGGAGATTGTGGCCGAGCGTGCCCGAAAGATCCGCGAAGAAGACGAACTCAACGAGTAAGTCGCGGTGCCCCCGAGGCGATAGTCTGATTTCACAGTGAACCGAAGGGAACCGGCGTGAGCAAACAGCGTGATTTCGTTCTCCGCACCATCGAAGAGCGCGGTGTGAGGTTCGTGCGTCTGTGGTTCACCGACGTCGCGGGCACCCTCAAGTCAGTGGCGTTGGCACCAGCTGAGGTTGAGGGGGCGTTCAGCGAGGGCATTGGCTTCGATGGGAGTGCTATTGAAGGACTCACACGTGCGTTTGAAAGTGACCTGCTGGCTGTGCCAGACCCCTCAACGTTCCAACTTCTTCCGTGGCGAAGTAGCACAGAACCCACGGCTCGCATGTTCTGCGATATCAACACCCCAAATGGTGAGCCTGCCGTCGCCGATCCACGTCATGTGCTGAAGCGCACGCTGAACCGTGCGGCAGAAATGGGCTTCACGTTCTACACGCACCCAGAAATTGAGTTCTACCTTCTGAAATCTGCCGAGTACGGTCCTGAGGGCCCGGTTCCGGTGGACCGTGCCGGCTACTTTGACAACGTCCCTGGCGGCACCGCCCACGATTTCCGTCGGGACAGCGTGAATATGCTCGAGGACCTCGGCATCTCGGTCGAATTTAGCCATCACGAGGGGGGTGCTGGTCAGAATGAAATTGATCTCCGCTATGCGGATGCGCTGACTACAGCAGACAACATCATGACGTTCCGCACGGTCGTCAAAGAGGTCGCCATCGCCCAGGGCGTGTACGCGACCTTCATGCCCAAGCCGCTTGTCGGGCAGCCAGGTTCCGGAATGCACACGCACATGTCTCTCTTTGAGGGAGACACCAACGCGTTCTACGATCCCGGTGCCAAGTATCAGCTGTCACAGACCGGCCGCCGCTTCGTTGCGGGGCTGCTCCGCCACGCGCCTGAGTTTACCGCTGTGACGAATCAGTACATCAACTCCTATAAGCGACTCTGGGGTGGAGATGAAGCCCCCTCGTATGTGAGTTGGGGTCACTTGAATCGATCGGCCCTGGTTCGCGTGCCCATGTACAAGCCGGGCAAGGGAGGGAGCGCACGAGTCGAGTACCGCGGCATCGACAGCGCGGCAAACCCCTACCTCGCCTTCTCCGTAATGCTCGCGGCAGGGCTGAAGGGAATCGAGGGGGAGTACGAGCTCCCACCCGAGGCCGAACACAGCATGTGGGATCTGAGCGACGGCGAACGCCGTGCGATGGGCTTCGATCCGCTCCCGACAAGCCTCGATCATGCCCTCGCGGTCATGGAGCGCAGCGAGCTTGTTGCCGAAACGCTCGGCGAGCAGGTCTTTTCATACTTGCTCCGCGAGAAGCGGCAGGAGGTCGCTGCCTACCGGCAGCAGGTGACGCCGTTCGAGCTTTCCTCGATGCTTGGCACCGTGTAATCGAGCGACTCGCCGACGACGATGCTGAATGTAGCGAGATCGCACGCACTCGGCGCCTTCGCGCGGGCGGGTTTTCAAGATCTCTCGGGCGCGCGGGCTACGCTCACCCTGCTCTCTGAGATGGTGGATCAGCCAGTCGCGTCGCTCCTCAGCGCATTTGCGCACGCGGCTGACCCAGACACCGCGCTCACACGGCTCATTGCTGTGGCCGAACGGCATCCAGAGGTGGTCGGAGAATTCGACGAAGAACTGTGGGTGCGTCTCGTTCTGCTCGTCGGAGCGTCACCGGCTCTCGGGGATTTTTTCCTGCGCCAGCCAGGTTCGCTGACGCAGATCCTGCGCACCGGTGGACGCTTGATCGGTGCTGACGAGGCTCGGTCTGCGCTGCTCGAGGCGGTTTCCGCGTCGGGCGGTGACTCGCCAGTGGCTCGATATTTCGCTGAACAGGGTGCTGCTGCGCTCCGAGTCCGGTATCGAGAACTGCTCGCAGAGGTGATGCTCTACGACCTCAGGGCGGGCATGGAGTCAGGATCGGCGGGAGCCGCGAACTCCTTTGAACGTGTGTCTCACGCGCTTTCCGATCTCGCCGCAGCAGCACTGAACGCAGCCTTGGCCGTGGCACGGGGAACGCTGGCTGCAGGAGCCGTGGGACCGGCGGTGGGGGCGGATCGTTTGGCAGCTACCAGGCTCTCCGTCGTGGCCATGGGAAAGTGTGGAGCGAACGAACTGAATGTCGTGAGTGACGTCGATGTCGTCTTTATCGCAGAAGCCTCGCCATCGCTGTCGACCGATCTGGAACTGTTCGATACCGAGGCAATGTTGCGGATCGCCACTCGCCTCGCAACCGAACTCATGCGAGCGATCCACGATCCGGGGGTTGAGCCACCGCTGTGGCAGGTCGACCCCAACCTGCGCCCAGAGGGAAGGCAGGGGGCGCTGGTGCGCACCCTTGGATCGATGCAGGCATACTACGAGCGCTGGGCCAAGGCGTGGGAGTTTCAGGCGCTGTTGAAGGCGCGTCCGGTTGCTGGCGATCTCGCGCTGGGAACTGAGTTTGTGGATCTCACCCGTCCGCTTGTTTGGGCCTCCAGCGGGCGGGAGGACTTCGTTGGCTCGGTGCAGCGCATGCGCGAGCGTGTCACCGAACACATTTCCGAGGAAGATCTTGAGTTTCAGATGAAGCTTGGTCCCGGTGGGCTCCGGGACATTGAATTCAGCGTCCAGCTGCTGCAACTGGTGCATGGTCAGTATGACGACACAATTCACGCCGCGGGAACGCTGCCCGCGCTTACTGCGCTCGTGACTGGTGGGTATGTCGCGAGAGGTGACGGTGAGCGACTCGCAGCGGACTATCGCAGGCTCAGGCTCCTCGAACACCGAATGCAACTGCGCGATCTGCGTCGCACTGCGCTCATGCCTCGCGATGAACATGGGCTTCGCGTTCTGGCGCGCGCCTCGCGCCTCGCACACACGGGAACCGAGCTTCGCACACTGTGGCAGGGAATAAAACGTGAGGTGCGTGAACTGCATCTCAAGATCTTCTATGCGCCGCTCCTCAGCGCGGTTGCCGCGCTTCCCGAGGAAGAACTTGTGCTGGGCTCAGGCGAAGCTCGTGCGCGACTGTTGAGTATTGGCTTCAGGGATCCTGATGGCGCGATGCGACACCTGGCCGCGCTCACCCAGGGAACATCGCGTAACGCCCGGATCCAACGGAATCTGATGCCGGTCCTGCTGCAGTGGCTCGCTGGCGGCACCGATCCCGATTTTGGTCTCTTGGCGTTTCGCCGGGTTAGCGAAGCGAATAGGGAGAGCCCGTGGTACCTGCGCCTCCTGCGCGACGGCTCGGAGGCGGCTGAGCGATTGACACACGTGCTGTCGTGTTCACGATTCGCCGCGGGTCTGTTGGAGTCGATCCCCGACGCAGTGGCGTGGCTTGAGCGCGACGAACTCCTGAGGCCAATAGGCCTGGCCACGCTGCTTGAAGAAATGCGTTCGCTTGCCTCTCGTCGTGACAGCGTCGACCAAGCGGCATCCGCACTGCGGGCAGTTCACAGACGCGAGATCCTACGACTCGCGCTTGGGCGTCTGGTCGGTGTCAACACAGACCAAGACATTGCGCAGGGCCTTGACGCTGCGCACACCGCACTTCTTGACGGTTTGCTTCTCGCGCTGCGGTCGACCGAGCCGACAGATGGCGAGTCCGAACCGAGACTCGAGCTCGCACTGATCGGCATGGGTAGGTTCGGGGGGCGTGAGATGGGTTTCTCCTCAGACCTCGACCTCATTGCCGTGTACCGGGTACCGTCGGGCCTGCACGCATCGGAGGCGAACGCTGCGGGAAAACGTGCTGATCGCCTAGTGTCCGAATTGCGAAGATTGGTTTCGGATCCAAGATTCTCGGTGGATCTTGATTTTGACCTTCGTCCCGAGGGCAAGAATGGTCCGCTGGTTCGCAGCCTCGATGCCTACGAGGCCTACTACGGACGCTGGTCGGTGACGTGGGAAGCCCAGGCGCTCCTCCGTGCACGTGCAATTGGCGGCGATGCGGCGCTCGGAGCTGATTTTGTGACCCTCGCAGATCGCATTAGATATCCCGAACGGCTTACTGATGAAGCCGTTCGTGAAGTACGTCGAATGAAAGCCCGAGTTGAGGCTGAGCGTCTCCCGCGCGGGGTCGATCCCCGGAGACACTTGAAGCTCGGCCCCGGCGGTTTGAGCGACGTTGAATGGCTCGTGCAGCTGATACAACTGCAGTTTGGAGCAACACATCCCGACCTGCAAACCGTTTCAACGCTTGACGCGTTGCAGGCTGCGTGGCACGCGGAATTGATCGACTCGGAAGCAAGAGAGCAGTTGGAAGCTGCATGGCAGCTCGCGAGCGAGATTCGATCCGCGGCGAAGTTGTGGTCTGGGAAGGCAAACGATGCGTTGCCACGAGATCGCGCAGAACTCGAAGGAATTGCTGGCGTGCTCGACATGCCGAGAGGCCACACCAGCGAACTCGAAGAGCGGTGGTTGGCAGCTTCTCGGCGAGCCCGGGCCGTGTTTGAGCGGGAGTTTTTTGGATATACCGACGATTCATTGATGTATCCCGTCATCACAAACTGACCTCAAGCCCCCAACCGTTTCCGCGTTGGTCACGAACTGATCACGAAAAGGTCTGACTAAGTTTGCCTGTCGGGCGTACTCTCGGCACTATGAACCTGCTCACCTCCTTGCTTGAGGCTCTCCTTGCCGAAGATGGCCTTGACCTGGACGAGGAATGTGACTCCTGACAGAAACTCTTTGACCGGGAGCGATGCGCTGTCGCTCGGAGATAGAAAGAGGGCCACCGAGCAACTGCTCGATGGCCCTCTTTCAGTCTGTCTAGACCCCGTAGTAGAGCTCAAACTCGTAAGGGTGCGGACGGAGCGCCATTGGCGCAATCTCCGTTTCGCGCTTCAACGCGACCCACGTTTCGATCAGTTCCTCGGTGAAGACGTCCCCTTCGAGGAGGAAGTCATGATCCGCCTCGAGCGCCTCGAGTGCCTCTGACAGGCTGCCTGGTACCTGAGGAATGCTCTTCAGTTCCTCAGGGGGAAGCTCGTAGAGATCCTTGTCGATCGGCTCCATCGGCTCAATGCGGTTCCGAATCCCATCGAGGCCGGCCATGAGTTGCGCGGCAAATGCGAGGTATGGGTTTCCCGAGGCATCGGGGGCGCGGAACTCAATGCGCTTTGCTTTGGGGTTCGAGCCGGTCAGCGGAATGCGCACCGCGGCAGAGCGGTTGCCAGCTGAGTAGGCGAGATTGACCGGCGCCTCGTAGCCTTTCACCAGACGACGGTAGCTGTTGATGGTGGGGTTTGTGAAGGCCAGCACTGCCGAAGCGTGCTTGAGGATGCCACCGATGTACCAGCGAGCCAGATCGCTCAGACCGGCGTAGCCATTCTCATCGTAGAACAGCGGCTCGCCACCCTTCCAGAGTGACATGTGTGTGTGCATGCCGGAGCCGTTATCGCCAAAGACTGGCTTCGGCATGAAGGTTGCAGTCTTGCCCCAGAGTTCAGCAGTGTTCTTGACGATGTACTTGAACTTCAAGACGTCGTCTGCCGCGCACACCATGGTGTTGAAGCGGTAGTTGATTTCTGCCTGGCCGGGGGCACCGACCTCGTGATGCGAGCGCTCCAGGTGCAGTCCAGCCTCGATCAGGCGCAGCGAGATGTCGTCTCGGAGATCAGCCTGCTTGTCGACCGGAGATACTGGGAAATACCCGCCCTTTGCTGGGGTCTTGTGCGACAGGTTGCCGCCCTCGTCCTTCCGTGCGGAGTTCCACATCGCCTCTTCCGAGTCGATCTCGTACATCGTGCTCTCAGGCTTCGTCTCGAATCGAACCGAGTCAAAGATGTAAAACTCTGCCTCGGGGGCAAAGAATGCGGTATCCGCGATTCCGGTCGATTCGAGGAAGCGTTCGGCCTTCTTCGCCACCTGACGCGGATCCTTCGCGTAGATCTCACCGGTTCGGGGGTTGTAGATGTCGAAGATCAGAACCAAAGTGCGCTCGGCGCGAAACTGGTCGATATATGCCGTGGTGACGTCGGGAATAAGCTGCATGTCACTCTCCGCGATCCCAGCGAAACCGCGAATTGACGACCCGTCAAACATCTGGCCGACCTCAAAGAAGTCAAGATCCACCGTGGCTGCCGGAACGTTGAAGTGCTGCTGCACGCCCGGTAGATCGGTGAAGCGGATGTCGACGAACTTGACATCCGTCTCTTTGATGAAGTCGAGTACTTCCTGCGGGGATGTGAACATACTGCTCCTCAGTTCAGGGCGCTCCTCGCGCCGTCGTTCAACACCCACCCTACGCGAGGAGCGTTTCAGATCGGTGAGACGAATGTTTCGCGCAGGTTACAGGCGCTGCTCCCAGGTAGCATTTACGTATGCCGAACCCCTCACGCCCGCAGCGATTTGGAGATCTTGAACCGAGCGAGTGGCCGGGAGAGCGGCTCGGCCTGCCAGAATCGGGGCCACGGTCTGTTGCCCGCATTGGACGCCGCTTCGCGGCGATTGCGATTGACTGGGGGATCGCCCTCGTGCTCACGCTGCTGTTTCCGACTGAGGGTGGTGCCGCCACGTTCACCACGCTGGGAATCTTCGCGGTGATGCAGATGCTCTTCATTCCCACGCTCGGTGGTTCTCTGGGCCACCGGATTCTCGGTCTCCGCGTCGTTCCACTTGTGGGTGGGTGGATCGGTCTGTGGCGACCGGCGGTAAGAACACTGCTGCTTGCGCTTGTCATCCCGGTGCTGGTGTGGGATTCAGACCAACGCGGTTTCCACGACAAGATCGCGGGAACGGTGCTCATCCGCGCGTAGGTGAAGGCTGATCCACGGCCTCAAAATCGGTATGTTCCGATTGAGGATGCCAGCGCGTTGGCGGTCGATCAGGCTGTGCTAGCGCGGACGTTGCCCGCGGATCCGCATCGGGTCGATGCCCTTCGGAATTCCGATGGGGTCTGACTTCATCGACATGAGCCGGTTGAATACTGTGGTGATCTCTGGCTTGCGAAGTACGGGCTTGAGCTTGATCAGGGTTCGCGAGAGTTTGTGTAGCGGCACGGCGTTTTCGTCGGGCCCCACCTGGAGGGTGGTAATCGGGACACCGGGGAGCATCCGTTTTAACTGAGTCTCTTCCTTCGCCACCAGTTGACGAGTCCGCTGGGCCGGGCCTTCGGCGATGAGGACGACCCCTCCGCGTCCAACCACCCGGTAGACGGCATCTTGGCTCCGGTTCATCGCGATCGGCACCTCTGAACCACGCCACGACCTGCGCAGCGCACCATTGATGACCGCTCCGACGGCTCCGGGTCGACCCTCGAGCTGTTGGTAGGCCACCGACTCTGCGCGTCTTCCCAATACGATCATGACGAGGAGAACGCCGACGAGGATTCCGGTGACAGGCCACAGAATCCACCCGAAAACGCCACCCCCGAGCAGCCAAGCCAGGAGCACGGAGACAACAACCGGGAGAAGGAAACTCGCGAGGAGCGTCAGCGTCAGATTGCGATCGTGCTGCTTCGTATTCCGGTAGATCTGCACCATTTGTTTGATGCGACCGGGCTCCTTGTTCGCGCGCTGCTTCTTCTCTTTTGCCATAGGTTTCATCCTATCCTCTTGACGTCAACACCCCGTTCACACCTGGGTGTCCTGGAAGTTATCCACCGCCCACTCCTTCCAGGTGCCAGGCACCGCGAGCATGGGGCAGGCTGGGTCGACACCGTGGGGTCGGCTCACAGTGTTCAGCGGAGGGGAGTCACCGTGCCCACATGTCGGTCCCGCACGGTCGCAGCAAGAGAGCCGCTGCGCGCCGCCGAACTCGCATGGGTGCTTGAGCAAGTCGGGAGCATCGGCATTCGGTGCCGAAGCGAAGGATGGTGCATCGGTGAACTTCTGCCTGGCGAACTAAGAATCGATTCCAGTGGGCTCACGCGAGTGCGTCTGCAGGGAAGGCTGCACCGGCTCGATCGAGAGTTTCGCGCAGGCAGGCATCAACAAAGGGGGCATGACCCGAGTTGCCGTGCTCTCGGCGTTCCACGGTCGGTGGTGGAACGGCTGATTGACGACTGGGGCGAGGCAGGTTCAGCCGGTCTCCTGCTGGAGGGAATAGATCAGGCTGTCCTGGAGCTGAATCCTGGAGGAGCGCAACATACATGGACGGTGACGCTCGCGATGGAAGAACTCGGCATGGCAATTCGCAGCCGCATCACGCCAGCGCGGCCGCGTGAGACTGCCTACACCGGATTTCGCGCGAAGGCCGCGGCACCCAGGTGGGTACACGCGGCCTTCGAGATGGCGTATTGGTGGATCAGTACCCGAGGTTTGCCTCGAACTGTCCAGCCTCAAGTCGGGTCTTCATCTGAGTGAGGAAGCGAGCGGCATCAGCGCCATCCACGATGCGGTGATCGTAGGAAAGTGCCAGGTAGACCGTGGAGCGAACCGCGATCGAATCGCCATCCGGTCCGGATATCACGAGTGGCTTCTTCACGACCGCACCGGTTCCGAGGATGGCCACCTGCGGGAGGAATACCAGTGGGGTATCGAACAGCGCCCCGCGAGAACCGGTGTTCGTGAGGGTGAACGTGCCGCCCGAGAGCTCATCCGGAGTCAACTTATTGTCTCGAGTTCGAGCCGCAAGATCGGCGATGTCTTGAGAGAGTTGCGCAAGGTTCTTCTCTCCCGCCTCGCGCACCACCGGCGTGAGAAGCCCTCGTTCGGTGTCTACAGCGATGCTGAGGTTTTCCGTCGATGGGTAAACGATGTTCTCGCCGTCGACTGTTGCGTTGATTACGGGGTGGGAGCGCAACGCCTCGGCGGCTGCCAGGGCAAAGAACGGGAGGAACGAAAGCTTCGTTCCGGTCTGTTTCAGGAACTCGTCCTTATGTGCCTGTCGAAGCGTGGCGACTCGAGTGACATCGACTTCCACCACGGTGGTGAGTTGCGCGGAGGATTGCATCGACTCAACCGCGCGCGCGGCGATGACCTTGCGCAAGCGACTCATCTTCTGTGAAGTTCCCCGCAGCGGCGAGACCTCTGCAACCGGAGCTTCAGCACTCGCTTGCGTGGCAACTGGCTCACCCAGGGGCTTCGCAGCCGCGAGAACATCCTCTTTGCGAATACGTCCGCCGACACCGGTGCCGGTCACGTTTGCGAGATTGACACCATGGTCTGACGCGAGCTTCCGCACGATGGGAGTCACGTAGCCGGAGTTAGCTGCCGGGGAAGCTGGTGCCTCAGGAGGGGTTGTCTCCGAGACTGCCGGGGCCGCTACTGTCGTGGGAGCAGCCATTGGGGCCTCAGCTGGCGCGGGAGCGGCTGCCGGGGCCGCAACTGGCGTTGCTGCAGCCGGCTCTGACACCGGAGATGCGGATCCGCTACCAATGCGTGCAAGCACGCCGCCCACCTCGACCGTCTCATCTTCCTGCACGAGGATCTCCTGCAGGATCCCCGCGATCGGTGAGGGCACCTCAGTATCGACCTTGTCTGTCGATACCTCGAGCAACGGTTCGTCCACCTCAACCGAGTCGCCGACGCTCTTTAGCCATCGGGTCACGGTTCCTTCGGTGATGCTCTCACCCAGTGACGGCAGCACGATGTCTTGGCCATCTGCCACAGCAGGGCTGTCGACCGGTGCCGCAGCAGTGGTCTCTGCTTCATGCGGGGCAGGAGTGGCAGCAGGTTCTTCATGCGCAGAAACTGGCTGGGCGGCCGGCTGGCTTGGGGGGGCAACGGTGCCGTCGCCGATGCGCGCCAAGACTGCTCCGACCTCCGCAGTCTCGTCTTCTTGCACGAGGATCTCCGCAAGAATTCCGGAGAAGGGGGATGGCACCTCAGTATCAACCTTGTCGGTCGAGACCTCGAGAAGGGGCTCATCGACCTCAACTCGATCACCGACATTCTTTAGCCAACGCGTGACCGTTCCCTCTGTGACGCTCTCACCCAGTGCGGGAAGCACAACCTCACTCATCGTGAATTCTCCGATCGTTATTCGTCTAGTGTCTGCCGAATGCGGGTTCGCCTAGATGGCGTGCAACGGCTTGCCGGCGAGCTTCAGCATGGTCTCGCCAATCGTTTCGTTTTGGGTGGGATGGCCGTGCACAAAGGGTGCAACATCTTCGGGGTACGCTTCCCAATTCACAATCAGCTGCGCTTCACCAACCAGTTCGCCTACGCGCGCACCGATCATATGCACGCCGACCACCGGACCGTCGATGACGCGAACTGCCTTAACCGTGCCCGCGGTACCGAGAATCGAACTCTTGGCATTTCCGGCCAGGTTGTATTCGTAACTAACAACCTTGTCGGCACCAAACTTTTCGACGGCTTTTGCCTCACTGAGGCCGACCGAGGCAATCTCTGGGTCACAGTAGGTGATCTTCGGGATGTTGATATCTTCGACGAGCACCGGGTTCAAACCGGCAATTTCCTCCGCGACAAAGATGCCCTGCTGGTAACCTCGATGCGCGAGCTGGAGACCGGGAACAATGTCTCCCGCTGCATAGATACCCGGGATATTTGTTGCCAGGCGATCGTTGGTCAGAACGAATCCTCGGTCCATCTCGATGCCAACTTCTTCGTATCCCATGCCTTGGGTGAGCGGGCCACGTCCCACAGCAACGAGCAAATAGTCAGCCTCGATGATGGTTCCATCCTCCAGGTGAACGGTCACACCACTGGAATTCTGCGTCACCGACTGGAACCGCACGCCGAGCTTGTAATCGATGCCCCGCTTACGGAATGCGCGCTCAAGCTGCTTTGAGATGGATTCTTCTTCATTCGGCACGAGGTGGGGCAAGCCCTCAATGATCGTGACCTCGGCACCGAACGACCGCCACACGCTGGCAAATTCGACACCGATCACGCCACCGCCGAGAATGGCCACCCGCCGGGGAATCTCGGTGAGGTCGAGTGCGTGCTCACTTGCAATGACGCGGCCCGTGATTTCGAGACCGGGGAGGGAACGCGAGTAGGAACCTGTGGCGAGGACGATGTGCTTGCCCGTAATGCGATCGGCACCGACCTGCACGGCGTTCGGGGCGACGAGACGCCCTTCCCCGGCGATCACGGTGATGCCGTTTGCCTTCAGTAGCCCCTGGAGTCCCTTGAACTTGCCGTCCACCAGTTTGGTGCGGAAGGCATTCACAGCCGCAATGTCAATGCTCTGAACCACGGAGTTCACACCGTAGGCAGCGCCATCGCGCGCGGCATCGGCGACCTCGGCGGAGTGAAGAAGTGCTTTGGTGGGAACGCAACCGCGATGCAGGCAGGTGCCGCCTAGCTTCTCTTTCTCAATGACTGCGACGCTCATTCCGAGCTGAGTCGCGCGGATTGCCGTGGCATAGCCGGCGCTGCCGCCGCCCAAGACAACGATGTCAAACTGCTGATCGGCCAAGTGGGATCTCCCTCGGAATTTCGCGTAGCTACAAAGATGGCTGCACCCGGTTGTGACCGGTGTACCGCCTCAAGCCTACTACCGCTGGGGTGCTTGAGCGGTTGGTGTACAAAGCGTGGTTCGCTCAGGGCGTGACCATGGTCCGGGTGCCGACACTTGCACCTTCGTAGAATGGTGGAGTGTCTGATTCCATTTTTTCCGCAGAGTACGCAGAACGTCGAGCCGTGGTGCCCAAGGGCATTCCACTGGTCGTTGCGCTACGCGGTCTGAGCGATGCGGGCGGTGTCATCACGCAGCTTGAGGGATTCCTGTGGGATCGATACGAGCCGGAAGAGATACTGCGCTTTAACGCAGACCTTTTGCTCGATTACAGGTCCAGGCGCCCACTCATTACTTTTGAGGAGGATCACTTCGTTGATTATTCCCCTGAAGAGCTCACCCTGAGTCTCGCCCGCGATGAGCTGGGTTCACCCTTCCTCATTCTGAGTGGATTCGAGCCGGATTTCCACTGGGATCAGTTCATCGACACGGTGCTCATGCTGGTTCACGAGTTTGAAGTGTCGACGACAGTGTGGACGCACGCGATTCCGATGCCGGTGCCGCACACCCGCCCGATCCGCATGACGGTAAGCGGATCGCGAGATGACATTATTGAAGCGCACTCGGTGTGGCGGCCCACGACGAAACTCGCCGCTTCTGCCTCGCATGTGCTCGAGTATCGATTGCATAACCTGGGTGAGGAAGTCGTTGGATTTGCACTCCTCGTTCCTCACTACCTCGCGAACACCGAGTTTCCGGACGCGCTCCTCACCGCGCTTGACGGATTTATGGCCGCCACCGGGCTTCTGTTCGCCACGGACACTGTGCGTGAGGCTTCACAAGGCTTTCATCATCAGGTTGACTCACAGATCGGTGAGAGCGAGGAGTCAAGCGAGATGGTTCGCGGTCTTGAGACCCGGTACGACGCTTATATAGAGGATCAGACGACGCGCTCGCCCCTGGTGGGTGAGGATGGCTCGTTACCGACTGCCGATCAGCTCGCAAGCGAACTCGAACGATTCCTTGCGCAGCAGCGCGACCCCGATCCTGGAGAACAATCGCAGCCTGGTCTGTAGCCTGCACCGAGCATGCAATAATGGGACGGTAGCCCATTCAATCCGGACGTGTAGTTGAAAAACCAACACTCCGGGCTTGACATGGGTTTTCATGGTATGCGCTGCAGGCGGATTTTTCTGCCTCGGCACATGCTGACTTTGGCTCGTTCGAGCCAGTTACAGAACACCAGCTCCGACACAGAGAGGCGGCCGCGTGGCGACTGCATCTACGTCCAAGACCTCCGCACAATCGAAGGTCAACGGGGGCGATTCCGAATCGTCCGCGTCAGAGGCCCAGACAACAGCGGCTCCGGAACCGAAGACCGCCGCAAAGCGCGCCCCTTCCAAGTCGGCTGCCGCCAAAAAGACGGCTGCAGCGAAGCCTGCGGCCGAGAAGAAGGCTGCAGCCGAAAAGAAGCCTGCGGTGAAGAAAGCAGTGGCTCGCAAGACTGTTGCACGCAAGCCCGCAAAAGCAGCCGTCGCAGACATCCTCGAAGATGATGAGAAGCTCGAAGAGGGCGTCGATGTCGGCATGAACGATCACGACTCTGATGAAGAGGGTGCGTCGGGCACGTCGAACTCAACAATGACAGAGCCCTTGCCGACCGGCGCAATCGTGCTGAAGGCTCGCGACGAGGAAGATGTTCCAACCGTCACCACCCTGATCCCTGGCGCAACTGCCGATCCGGTCAAGGACTACCTGAAGCAAATTGGCAAGGTTGCGTTGTTGAACGCTGCCGAAGAGGTCGAACTCGCGATGCGCATCGAAGCCGGCTTGTTCGCAGAGGAAAAGCTCGCGACCGAGAAGAGTCTGCCCAAGAAGCTTGAGCGCGAGTTGAAGTGGGTCGCTCGAGATGGCCAACGTGCCAAGAGTCACCTCCTCGGGGCGAACCTGCGCCTGGTGGTTTCGCTCGCGAAGCGCTACACCGGCCGTGGCATGCAGTTCCTCGACCTGATTCAAGAGGGCAACCTGGGCCTCATTCGTGCGGTCGAGAAGTTCGATTACACCAAGGGTTTCAAGTTTTCGACGTACGCCACGTGGTGGATCCGCCAGGCCATTACGCGCGCCATGGCCGATCAGGCTCGCACCATCCGTATTCCGGTACACATGGTTGAAGTCATCAACAAGCTTGCTCGTGTGCAACGTCAGATGCTCCAGGATCTCGGTCGCGAGCCCACTCCTGAGGAGCTGAGTCGCGAGCTTGACATGACACCTGAAAAGGTTGTCGAGGTGCAGAAGTACGGCCGCGAGCCCATCTCGTTGCACACGCCCTTGGGTGAAGATGGAGACAGCGAATTCGGTGACTTGATTGAAGACACTGAAGCTGTGGTTCCAGCCGACGCGGTCGGCTTCACAATGCTGCAGCAGCAGCTCGAGCAGCTCCTCGATTCACTCAGCGAGCGCGAGGCGGGCGTGATTCGCATGCGCTTCGGGCTCGGAGACGGCATGCCGAAGACTCTCGACCAAATTGGCGACACGTTCGGTGTGACACGAGAGCGCATTCGGCAGATTGAATCGAAAACCATGGCGAAGCTGCGTCACCCCAGCCGCAGCCAGCAACTCCGCGACTACCTCGAGTAGGTCGACAGTCGAAAAGAGCCGGGCCCACGGGCCCGGCTCTTTTCGTCTGCGTCGCGCGTTATGCGCTCAGCCTGTGCGTCTCATCGTGCCACACCTCGGCGATCGGCTTCAGCTTCTCTTCGTGCTTCCGGGCGTGATGACCGCAGAAGAGCAACTCACTGCCGCCGAGCACCGCACGCACATAAGCTTGTGCACCGCAGCTATCGCAACGGTCAAGACCCGACATGGGTCGATCGGCGGCGACGGTAATCTCGGTGCGATCTTGCTCCAGAGTCGTCATGGCATCCTCCGCTCTCCTGGTCTAGATGTCCCCATCAAACCACGTTTCGCTGACGTTCACCCTCAGTTCGGGTCACGTTTCGCTGACCGCGTAGCTGGAGGGGCTCTCGGGCGTCGGGAAGCTGCCAGATTCATTCGATCACGGAGAGCCCACCCCCCAAAATCAGTGCCCTGATCTAGGGTGGGAGGGTTCTGGCGGAAGGAATTACATACGTGGCCGATTCGAATTACTCAGCTCGCCACCTCACGGTGCTGGAGGGGCTGGAAGCCGTACGCAAGCGTCCCGGGATGTACATCGGCACCACCGATTCCCGTGGGCTTATGCACTGCCTGTGGGAGATCATCGACAATTCGGTCGATGAGGCACTCGCTGGGCACGGTTCTGAAATTGGAATCGTTCTGCATGCCGATGGCAGTGTCTCGGTCAGCGACAAGGGCCGAGGGGTGCCAGTCGATCTTGAGCCGAAGAGCGGACTCACCGGGGTCGAACTGGTCTTCACCAAGTTGCACGCGGGCGGCAAATTTGGAGGTGGCGGATACGCGTCGTCCGGCGGTCTCCACGGTGTCGGAGCATCAGTGGTGAACGCATTATCGTCTCGTCTCGACGTTGAAGTTGATCGCGATGGAAAGACCTGGGCCATGTCGTTTCGGCATGGTGAACCCGGTCAGTTCGCAGGGGATGGCCCAGACAGCGCGTTCACTCCCTTCCAAGATGCATCTGAACTTCGAGTTGTGGGCAAAGTCGCCCGAGGAGTGACAGGCACGCGTGTGCGCTACTGGGCTGATCCGCAAATTTTCTTGCAGACCGCACGCTTCGAACCCGAATCGTTGGTCTCCCGTGCGCGGCAGACGGCATTCCTGGTGCCGGGTTTGGGTATTGAGATACGGGACGAGCGCGCTGAGTCGCTCTCCGAAGCCGGTGATCCCGCGATTCATCAGTTCCGGTATGAGGGTGGGCTGAGTGAATTTGTTGACTTCCTCGCGGTAGACGGTCCACTAACTGACACATGGAGGCTGACCGATACCGGAAGCTTCACTGAGACAGTCCCGGTCATGGATGAGGCATCGGGTGCACTGGTCTCTCGAGAGGTCGAGCGAAGCTGCGAGGTAGATATTGCGATGCGCTGGGGCACCGGATATGACACCGAGGTACAGAGCTTCGTGAACATCATTTCCACACCCAAGGGTGGAACGCATGTCGCTGGCTTTGAGCAGGGTCTTGTGCGGTTCTTTCGGAAACAGATTGAGACGAACGCACGCAAATTGAAGTCGGGCAGTGACAAGCCTGAGAAGGACGATATTCTCACAGGTCTCACTGCGGTGATTTCGGTGCGAGTACCCGAACCGCAGTTTGAAGGCCAAACCAAGGAGGTACTCGGAACTGCCGCAGTGCGTCAGATCGTCGCACGCGCAGTGGCGAAAGGCCTCGAAGAACGTTACGCCTCGGTGAAGAAGCACGACAAGGCGCAGGCGGGGTCTCTGCTCGAAAAGATGGTCGCCGAGATGAAGTCGCGCATCGCGCTTCGTGCCCAGCGAGACACGGCGCGCCGAAAGAGCACCCTTGAGAGTTCGACACTGCCGGCGAAACTCATCGACTGCAGATCGCGAAACGTCGCAGACACCGAACTTTTTATTGTGGAGGGCGACAGTGCGCTGGGAACCGCGCGTCCCGCACGAGACAGCGAGTACCAGGCGCTTCTACCCATCAGGGGCAAGATTTTGAACGTTCAGAAGGCATCGGTCGCCGAGATGCTGAACAACGCAGAGTGCAGTTCGATCATCAAGGTGATTGGGGCTGGGTCGGGGCGTGACTTTGATCTGGATGCGGTGCGCTACGGCAAGGTCATTCTGATGAGCGACGCGGACGTCGATGGCGCTCACATTCGTACCCTGTTGTTGACCCTGTTTTTCCGGTACATGCGTCCCATGCTGGAGGCGGGCAGAGTTTACGCCGCGGTGCCGCCTTTGCATCGCGTTATCGTGCCTCAGCCCGGCAAGAAGCCCAATGACGTGACGTACACGTACAGTGAGCCCGAGCTTCGGAATCTGCTTGCAGACCTGCAGAAGCGAGGCAAGAAGTACCTCGAACCGATTCAGCGATACAAAGGTCTCGGTGAGATGGATGCCGACCAACTCGCTGAGACCACGATGGATCGCGAGCACCGCACACTGCGTCGTGTGCAGGTGGCCGATGCCCACAATGCAGCGCAAATTTTCGAATTACTGATGGGCAACGAGGTTGCTCCTCGTAAGGAATTCATCGTCGATAACGCTGATGACCTCGACCGGGAGCGTATCGACGCTTAGGGAGCCGACCCGATGAATGCGGCAGCGCCATCAATGGGCGTGCCACTCCCATCGCGCTTGGCGTTCTCGGTCGGCAATTTGCGCACGCTTCCGTCAAGTGCCAGTGCTCGAGGTTCGCCGACTCCGACCCAACCGCAGGACAACTGGTCTTCTCCCTTGAGGAACCGATGTGCTCGGACTCCGCCAGTCGCGCGTCCCTTCGCGGGGAACTCAGACCAATCGGACACCTTCGCGGTGGCTACGTCGATTCCGGGCAGTGTCAGTGAACTATCAGCGACCGTAACGACCTGAGCGGGTGCGTCGTGGGGCAGTGCGACCGCGAATATGACGCGTGCGTCGACGCCTAACTTCATGCCTGCCATGCCGCCGGCACCTCGGCCTTGCGGACGCACGGCCGAAGCGCCGAAGCGCAGCAGTTGCGCGTTGCTGGCGATCACAGCGAACTCGGAATCGTCAGGGGCTGTGAACGCCGCCACAACCCTGTCTCCCGGCTTCAGGCTCATTATTTCGAACTCGGACTTGGCCGGGAGGTCTTGCAGCACGACGCGCTTGACGACGCCTTGCTCAGTGACGAGGCCGACGGGAGTCTCGGTGTCAAGCTCAACGAGCCCGACGACCCGCTGTTGCCTGTCAGTGAGACCCAGGTACGAGGTGAGGGACACGCCCGCAGAAAACGCAACCGAGGCGCCGGGCACAAGTGGCAAATCCACCGGTGTGAACCGATGAATTTGGCCATCGGAAAGTACCGCGCCGACCTCGCCGCGCACCGTCGTCGCTACAGCGGATCGCAGGGCACCGTGTTTGTTGGGTCTGGAGGATCTACCCTGGTACACGGGTCCCTCGGGGTCTCGGTCGATCCTGAGGGCTCGCCCGGTCACCGAAAGCAACACCGTGCAGGGGGTGTCTGCAACCTGGAGCGCGGTGACGCCGAGGGCTGCCGCGCGACTCGGCCGAGCGACAGCTCCGGTCAGCACGGTACGCCGGGGAGTGCCGTAGGCCTGGGCTGCCGCGTCAAGCTCGTCTGAAACGACCTGACGCAGCCGGTCTCTGTTACCGAGAATCTCGAGCAGGGCATCGATTTCGGAGCGGAGCTGATCACGCTCCGCCTCGAGCTCAACCCGTGAAAACTTGGTGAGCCGACGTAACCGGAGCTCAAGAATGTACTCCGCCTGGGCCTCGCTGAGATCGAACACCTGCATGAGTCGGCCGCGCGCGGTCTCTGAGTCGTCGCTCGTGCGGATGAGCTGGATGACCTCGTCAATGTCGAGAATCGCCACGAGTAGACCCTCAACGAGATGCAGGCGTTCACGTCGCTTACGCAGCCGATACTCACTCCGACGCTTGACAACGGAGAGGCGATGCTCGATGAACACCCGCAGCATTTCAGGCAGGCTGAGAGTTTGGGGCTGCCCATTCACCAGCGCGACGGAATTAATGCTGAACGAGTCTTCGAGCGGGGTGAAGCGATAGAGCTGTTCGAGTACCGCCTCGGGGCTGAAACCGGTCTTCAGCGAAATGACCAGACGCAGACCGTTCTTTCGGTCCGTGTAGTCGGCAACGTCACTGATTCCTGAGAGCTTCTTATTCTCGACCCCCTGTTTGATCTTTTCGATCACTCGCTCAGGCCCAACCAGGTACGGGAGCTCCGTGACGATCAGTCCGTTTTTTCGCGCGGTGAGCTGCTCGATCTTGACCTGAGCACGGGTGCGGAACGCCCCGCGTCCGGTGCGGTAGGCATCGGTGATGCCATCGAGGCCAACGATGACCCCGCCTCCGGGAAGATCTGGCCCAGGAATGAACTCCATCAGCTCCTCAAGCGTGGCCTCTGGATGCCACAGGAGGTGCTTAGCGCCCTCGACCACCTCGATGAGGTTGTGTGGCGCAAGGTTGGTAGCCATACCCACTGCAATGCCACTCGCGCCGTTCACGAGCAGGTTCGGCACGGCCGTCGGCAGCACGTCGGGTTGCATGATCTGGTTGTCGTAGTTTGGGACGAAATCGACGACATCTTCGTCTAGCGACTCTGTCATCGCGAGCGCGGCTCCGGCGAGCCGCGCTTCCGTGTACCGTGATGCCGCGGGGCCGTCATCGAGTGAGCCAAAGTTCCCGTGCCCGTCGATGAGGGGCAGACGCATCGCGAAGTTCTGGGCCATCCGGACGAGCGCGTCGTAGATGGAGGAGTCACCGTGCGGGTGCAGCTTGCCCATCACCTCGCCGACCACTCGCGCGGACTTGACGTGGCCTTTTTCGGGTCGCAATCCCATGTCGGTCATCATGAAGAGAATGCGACGCTGAACCGGCTTCAGTCCATCACGAGCGTCGGGAAGGGCTCGAGAATAGATCACCGAATAGGCATATTCAAGGAATGATGCCTCCATTTCGCTGGAGATATCGATGTCTTCGATGCGCTCTAATGCGGCGCCGGCGGTGTGATCAGTCACTACTTACAACCCCTGTGTGGTTACGATGGTGCTCATGCTACCGATCGCCACCGACAACGGCGCGAGGCTGGCCGCGATTCTGCCCACCGGGCTTGCCGCGGTTGCTCGTGGCCTCGGCGCAGACCCCGTGGAGCTCCTCGCGCGCGCCTGCAAGCTCGCCCCAAGCGAACTCGGCAACAACCTGGTGTTCGACGACGGCTCGCTTCCGCCACTCCGATCGTTCGTGATGGTCGTGGTCGACGGGCTTGGCCACGCGAATCTGCAGGCGCGAGCAGCGCACGCCCGTTCCATTTCCAGATTGCCTTCTCGCCGCATCGAAACGGTTATTCCGTCGACCACAGGAGCAGCCCTCACGACCCTCACAACTGGGCGCCTTCCCGGCGAGCACGGGCTCATCGGCTACCGAATTCGGCACCCCAAACAGGGTCTGCTGAGCACGCTGAAAGACTGGCGCGACATTCCCGATCGACGGGCCTGGCAGCGATCCACACCGCTGTTTGAATTTGCAGCAGCCGTGGGTGCGCGGCCTGTCGCCATCGGGAGACCGGCGCACGCCACCGGTGGGCTGACAGAGGCGATTCTCTCGGGAGCCGAATATCACGGTGCAGTGACGATTGCGGATCGCTGTGCGATTGCCTCTCGCCTGTTGCGGGCCGGTGAGCCGATCGTGGCCTATCTCTACATTGATGAGCTCGACAAGGCCGCACACGCCGATGGCTGGCAAAGTGACCTCTGGCTAAAGCGACTTGAGCAATTGGATGCAGCGCTCGACGATCTCTTGCGCACCCTGCCCGGAGACGTCGGGGTGGTGGTGACGGCGGATCACGGCATGATCGATGTGCCCGAACACCGACGACTCGAACTCGGTGTCGATTCCGAGGAGTTCAGCGGCGTCTCGGAAGTCGGGGGAGAGCCGCGCATGCGCTCGTTGTACCTGCACGTGGGAACTGACCCGGAGAGCGTCGCTGAGCGGGTGGGGGCTGCGCTCGGCAAGCTCGCCTGGGTTGGGACGCGCGGTGAGGCGATCGCGGCAAACTGGTTTGGCCCGATGGCAGCCGGGGTGGCCGAACGCCTCGGCGAAGTCATCGTCGCCGCCCGAGGGCAGGTGTGTTTTACCTTGCCTGGTGACAGCCCAGAAACGCGCGCGATGGTGGGTCAGCACGGCGGACTGAGCTCGGAAGAGCGTGGGGTGCCCCTCGCGCTTGGTGGGGTGCTCGACGGAAGCGGGTTCGCCGCGACAGTGGGCCGGATTGCCGCGATTGCCGCCGCGACAGACCTCACGTCGCCAGCGGATTAGGCCGGATCTTCGTCGCTCCGAGTGCCAAAGAGAATGTCGTCCCAACTGGGGATTGCTGCGCGACCCTTTCCTTTCTTGGGCTTCTCCGAGGGGGTCGGTGAGTCCACACGGGGAAGAGCAGCCCCATCAGTGGTCGGTGTCGGAGTCGGTGTTGGGGTGTGCGTCGCTGATCCAATGTCGGTGACGAGGAATGCGTCACCGACGCGCTCATCCTTGACTGTTTCCGAAAACGGAGCAACGGGGAGACCATCTTGGGGCTGCGCATCTCGCTCGCCCCGCCGTCTGCGCAACGCATCCAAAAGGTCAGCGGTCTGACCGAGGTCGGGAAGCTCGTCGTCTGGTGAGTTGATTGCTCGTTGATCGATCTCCCGACGGCGAGCAAACTCAGCGGTTGAATCTACGATGGGAATCGAGCCGGTTGAGGGGTGACCCGCTGCGCGTGCTGCGTCTGCTCCGCTCGGGGAGATCTCGGCCAGATCGGATCCATCAGTCTCGCGGTCACCCAGGTCAAGCGAGAGCGACTCGGGGTCGAAGGCCCCGGAATCGAATCGATCCCGTTCAGTGCTGGCGTCAACCGCCCGCAGCTTCGGGATCAGGCGTTCACCTACCTCGCCCTGTTGCGACAGCGTCACAGCATCAGGTGTGAGGGGCGCCAACAGACCCTTGCGGTGCTCAAACGACCAGATGGCGCGATGCGCCACATCGTGCGAGGTGAAGTCGAGACCGATCATCCATCCGGCCTCATCATCGCGCCACGAGCGCCACTGTGCGTCTTCTGCGCCCAGACCAACCAGTCGCTCGGCGATGACGGTACCGAATTGCTGTTCCGAGCCCTCAATCGGACTCGTGCGCACCGAAACCGCGTGGGCAGAGGCCAAGATGAACCGCCGCTCTGCAAGCACCGGCTCCTCGTAGCGCTCGATGTCGGTGTCTTCCGCGCCGGTGATCTCCACGATTTCCGCGCGGGACTTTCCAGCCCGCACGAGAGACTGGATCTCCCGCGGGTTCACCCGCGGGGCTTCGCGCTCCCGACGACTGAGATGCCGAAGTTCCGCGAATACCGTCTCGTCGACGATGAGCTTGTGCTCGTTTCCGTCGTTGTCTGCGACGACCAGAGACTGGTCTTCGCGTCGCACAAAGCGCAGTTCATCCATTGTCACTTCCTCCCGTGATTGCACTCAGGGTGTCACGATTGGAGTCGCTTCACCGCCATTGACCCGGCGGGTGAGCAAATCTCTTCGCGCCTGCTCGTCTGAACTTTACTGAGTTCCGGGTGTCGGGTTTGCGTCAAGTGGGTGTTGTGGTGCAAACTATGCCCGCCGAAGGGTAACACCCACCACGACAGACAGGGAACGCTGCAGAGCATGGCCACCGATTACGATGCCCCCCGCAAGAATGACGAAGAGACCGACTCGATCGAGGCTCTCAAAGAGCGGGTGCCCGCGAAGGGTTCATCTGCCATCGACTCAGAAGACTCCGACAACCCCGGGTTTGAACTCGCCGGTGCCGACCTCTCAGACATGGAGCTCGATGTCGTTGTCCTCCCACAGCAGGACGACGAGTTCACCTGCGTGAATTGCTTTTTGGTGCGCCATCGTTCCCAGATGGATCACCAGACCGACCTCGGTCCCGTATGCGCGGAGTGCGCTGCGTAGCTACGCTGATTGCGCAACGCGGACGGCCGCGCGAAGTTCCTCAGGCTTCCGGGTCGTCAGGATCCACTGTGGCGTCGGGTCGCTGGGGTCTATGACCGAAACCCGAACTCCGCTGTGAATGTAGCCGCGGACCAGGAGAAAGCTGCGCGCGTCAAGGCCCGGACCAAGGGCCGCGCGAAGTGAATCTCGATCTAGGGTCTCAACGTCACCGAGCAGGGAAACGGAGATTCGAGCCGATCCGGCGATGAGCTGTCCATTGCTGACTTCAATGGTCGGCGCAAGCGCGAAGAGCGAGCCTCCGATGACCAGGTAGAGGCCGATTGCTACAGGGAGAGCCCACACCGAACTGAGCGGTGTCACCGTCAGCATGACCGCCGGGATCAGCAACAGCAGAGCGATGTAGAGCCCTGGCCCGGGAGCGAGCCGCTCACGATAGCTCCGGCTCGTGGAGTCGGCAGGGATATCTGTTGAATCAGTGGGTTTGGGCATGGGTCGATTATCTCCCGGCGCGTGATCGCTGAAGCTGAGCGTGATGGATCAGGCAGCGGCGTGCCAGCGCACGGCCCTGGAATTCCGCTACCCTAACGGGGTGACTGATGTCGTGATGCTTCCCGTCCTTGCCGAACCCGCGCACATTCCCGCATACGCCCAGGCCGGCGATGCGGGGGCTGATTTGCGAAGTACGGAGGCGCTCGTGCTGCCGCCCGGGGGGAGGGCGCTCGTCGGAACAGGGCTTCGCTTCGCACTACCTGAGGGTTATGTCGCGTTTGTGGTGCCACGCAGTGGACTCGCAGTGAGGCACGGAATTACGGTGCTCAATTCGCCCGGAACGATCGACGCTGGCTACCGGGGCGAGATACGCGTTCCGCTTCTGAACACAGACCAGCACGATGCTTTCACGATTGAACCGGGTGATCGTATTGCACAGCTCATTGTCATGCCCGTGTCACGTGCCAGCTTCGTTCCCGTCACAGACCTCCCCGAGAGCGAGAGAGGCACCGGTGGGTTCGGATCCACCGGCCTGCGAGAGCACCCGGTTGGCTAGGCGCTCGGACACCCGGTTTCGCCACGGCGGAGAATAAAGGAGAATTCAAGGTATGAGCGACGACACTGCACAACCAGCTGACGAGTTAGAGGTTCGCGACCCGGAGGGTCACGACGTGACCGGGGTTGATGAGAGCAAATCTGCTCCAGAGGATCGCGAAACTTCCGGGCCCTTCGATGCCAGCGAGGTTCCTTCCATGCGTCCCTATGTTGACCTGGGTGGCATTAAGGTTGCGCCCAGGGAAGGACTGCAAATGCGACTCGAGGTCGAGGAGCGGACCAAACGAGTCGTTGCCGTCACCCTTGAATATGCGGAGTCTGTGTTGCAGGTGCAGGCGTTTTCTGCGCCAAAGTCAAGCGGCCTGTGGAACCGAGTCCGCGACGAAATCGCTACGCAATTCGCGAGCCAGGGTGCTCGCGTGCAGATCGAGAACGGCCTGCTCGGTCCCGAACTGGTGACCGAGTCCCCAGTCCCTGCAGAACAGGGCGGTGGCACTCGGCCAGTTCGATTCTTTGCCGTAGATGGGCCCCGATGGATGCTGCGGGGTGTGCTCATGGGCAAGGGCGCAGTGGATGCAGATGCACGCGAAAAGGCGCTCGAGGTGTTTCGGGAAATGGTTGTCGTTCGCGGCGATCAGCCAATGCCGCCAAGCGAACTGTTGCCGCTGAAGGTCCCAGCAGGAGTTATGCAGGGCGCGACCGGCGAGGCCACCCAAGCGTGATGGATTCTGACGGGGGATCTCGCCAAGACGGCCAAGCTCGGGCCCCGGGCGACCCTCCGTTGGCCGGGGGAGGCCTCGGTCGCGCCGTCGCCGCCGGAATGAGTGGTGAGTCGATTTCCGCGAGGGGCGTTCTTGAGGCCATCGGTGGGCTTCGCGGGGTGCTCGAGTCACTGATCCCGGCCACGGTGTATCTCGTGGTGTTTGTGCTCACACAAGATGCCCGGGTATCGGTGATCGCCCCACTCGCCATCTCGGTGATCGCGATTGTGGCGAGGTTGCTCCGTCGAGAGCCACTCTCCGCGGCACTCTCAGGATTCTTGGGCGTGCTGGTCTGTGTGGCCGCAACACTCTTCACCGGTCGCGGCGAGGACTACTTTCTGCCCGGCTTCTGGATCAACGGGGCGTGGATCATCGCTCACACGGTTTCGCTCCTCGTCGGCTGGCCACTCATAGGTCTCCTGCTTGGCTTTCTTCGTGGGTCACTCACCGAATGGCGCCGCATCCCCATGCTCCGTCGGGCGGCCACCCTCTGCACCGTGCTCTGGATCGCGGTCTTCGCAGCGAGGTTGGCCGTGCAGTTGCCGCTCTACCTCGCGGCGAACGCAGGTGACCCGGGTGCCGTTGAAGCGCTTGGCATCGCGCGACTCGTCATGGGGATACCGCTTTTCGCTGTCGCGGTGCTCTTCACCTGGCTCGTGCTGAGCAGGGTGAGCGCGGTACAGCGTGGGCTGACTGAGGCTGCAGCAGCGGCCTCTGCGTCACATCGTCCGGGCGACGATTTGTGAGTCATTCGATCATCGGACGAATGACTCGCCGCACGGCTTCCAGCGGTTCGCTGCGTCGCAAGCAAACTCCGTGTAGAATTGTCTTGATATCGAGATAAATTCGAATGGAGCGGTGATGACATCACTCAATAGCTTTGGGGCCGAGCGCACCCTGGCGGTTGGCGACAAGCAGTACCAGATTTACGGCATTGACGCAGTGCCCGGACACGAGCGACTTCCATACAGCCTCAAGGTGTTGTTGGAGAACCTGCTTCGCACCGAAGACGGTGCGAATGTGACGAAACAGCACATCGAGGCCATCGGCAACTGGGATCCCTCGGCTGAACCCGACACCGAGATCCAGTTCACCCCTGCTCGGGTCATCATGCAGGACTTCACCGGAGTGCCCTGCGTGGTCGACCTCGCGACGATGCGTGAGGCTGTCGTTGACCTCGGTGGCGACGCAAACAAGATCAACCCGCTGGCTCCTGCCGAGTTGGTCATCGATCACTCGGTTATCTCTGATGCCTACGGCACCGCGGGTGCAGCGGCAAAGAACGTAGAAATTGAGTACCAGCGCAACGGTGAGCGCTATCAGTTCCTGCGTTGGGGTCAGGGTGCCTTCGACGAGTTCAAGGTAGTGCCCCCGGGCACCGGTATTGTGCACCAGGTCAACATCGAGTACCTCGCCCGAGTGACCTTCACGCGTGAAGTGAACGGCGTGCTGCAGGCATACCCCGACACGTGTGTCGGCACTGATTCACACACCACCATGGAGAATGGTCTCGGCGTGCTGGGCTGGGGCGTGGGCGGCATCGAGGCCGAGGCCGCCATGCTGGGCCAGCCCATTTCGATGCTGATTCCGCGAGTTGTCGGTTTCAAGCTCTCGGGCCAGATTCCGGCTGGGGTGACTGCTACCGACGTGGTACTCACGATCACTCAGATGCTGCGCAAGCACGGGGTGGTGAGCAAGTTCGTTGAGTTCTACGGCGAGGGGGTTGGCTCCGTGCCGCTCGCGAACCGTGCCACCATTGGCAACATGAGCCCGGAGTTCGGCTCGACCGCGGCGATGTTCCCGGTCGACGATGTCACCCTCGACTACCTGCGTCTCACCGGTCGCAGCGAGGAACAGCTCGAACTGATCAAGGCATACGCACAGGCCCAGGGCATGTGGCACGATCCCGCCAAGGAGCCCGTTTTCAGCGAGTACCTTGAGCTTGACCTCAGCACCGTGGTCTCGTCGATCGCGGGCCCGAAGCGTCCACAGGATCGCATCGAACTGACGAACTCAAAGGCACAGTTCGAAACCGACCTGGTCAACTACGCTCAGGCATCGAACCCCGCGAAGGTCAAGGATCAGCAGGGCAACGAGTTCGCAATTGATCATGGCGCGGTGACCCTTGCCTCGATCACTTCGTGCACCAACACATCGAATCCCTCGGTCATGCTTGCGGCTGGTGTGCTCGCTCGTAATGCGAACCAGTTGGGTCTGAAGGCAAAGCCATGGGTGAAGACGACTTTGGCCCCCGGCTCCAAAGTTGTGACTGATTACTACGAAAAGTCGGGCCTTCGCGAAGATCTTGAGGCGCTCGGCTTCTTCCTGGTCGGTTACGGCTGCATGACGTGTATCGGAAACTCCGGCCCGTTGAACGAAGAGATCTCGCAAGCGGTAAATGAGAACGACCTCGCCGTCACGGCGGTACTCTCGGGCAACCGAAACTTCGAGGGTCGAATTAACCCCGACATCAAGATGAACTACCTTGCGAGCCCACCGCTGGTCGTAGCCTACGCGCTTGCCGGCACGATGGACTTTGATTTCGATACAGAGCCGCTCGGCCAGGGGACTGATGGCCAGGATGTCTTCCTGCGCGACATCTGGCCAGATCCGGTGGAGGTGCAGCAGATTGCTGACGCCTCGATCGACTCTGACATGTTCAATTCAAAGTACGCCACCGTGTTCGACGGTGACGAGCTGTGGCGTTCGCTCCCGACTCCCGCGGGAAACACGTTTGCATGGGATGAGAAGTCAACCTACGTGCGCAAGGCACCGTATTTTGAGGGCATGCAGTTGGAGCCCTCGCCCGTGGTCGATATCTCCGGAGCTCGGGTCCTGGCCAAGCTTGGTGATTCGGTCACGACTGACCACATCAGCCCGGCCGGTAGCTTCAAGGCAGAGACGCCGGCAGGGCAGTACCTCGTCGCCAACGGCATTGCACCAAAGGACTTCAATACCTACGGATCCCGTCGCGGCAACCACGAAGTAATGATCCGCGGAACCTTCGCGAACATTCGCCTGCGCAATCAGCTTCTCGACAACGTTGAGGGCGGATTCACGCGTGACTTCACCCAGGAGGGTGCGCCGCAGTCGTACATCTACGATGCCGCCCAGAATTATCAGGCGGCTGGCATTCCCCTGGTTGTGCTGGGCGGTAAGGAATACGGGTCTGGTTCGTCCCGCGACTGGGCAGCCAAGGGAACGAGCCTCCTTGGAGTGAAGGCGGTTATTGCTGAGAGCTTCGAGCGTATTCACCGCTCGAACCTGATCGGCATGGGTGTTTTGCCGCTGCAGTTCCCCGCTGGTGCCAGTGCCGACGATCTGGGCCTTGACGGTACCGAGACGTTCGACATTCATGGCGTGACTCAGCTCAACGAAGGCGTTACGCCGAAGACGCTCCGCGTCGCGGCACGCAAGACCGACGGAACCGTGGTTGAGTTCGACGCTGTGGTGCGGATCGACACCCCTGGCGAAGCTGACTACTATCGCAACGGTGGCATTCTGCAGTACGTGCTCCGTTCGCTGGTCTAGCGGTTACAGCGGCTAGGTGGCCCGGGCGCATTGCGCCCGGGCCACCTAGTTTTTCTGGGGCTCGCGCTACCTTGTTCGTCCCCAGTTTGCCCCTCTTCAGGGTGGATAAGATGGTGAGAATTCCCGTGGCACCTGCTTCGGGTGAGTCGGAGGTTTTGGGTGGCAATTCTCGATCGGGTCGACGGCCCGCGCGATCTGGATGCGCTGACTCTGGCCGAGTTGGAAGCTCTCGCCGCGGAGATTCGTGAGTTTCTCATTGCAGAGGTAGCGAAGACCGGGGGCCATTTGGGGCCCAACCTCGGCGTGGTCGAACTTTCGATCGCGCTGCATCGGGTCTTTGAATCGCCGCACGACCCGATTATTTGGGATACGGGGCACCAGAGCTACGTTCACAAGCTCCTGACCGGTCGGAAAGACTTTTCCAGGCTCCGGCAGCGGGGGGGCATCGCCGGCTATCCGCAGCGTTCTGAGTCGACTCACGACATCGTGGAGAGTTCGCACGCGTCCAGTTCGCTGAGCTGGGCCGACGGAATATCTCGTGCCTTTGCCCGGACGGGCCAGCAGGACAGGCACGTCGTCGCGGTCGTAGGTGACGGCGCACTGACGGGTGGGATGACCTGGGAAGCACTCAATAACATCACCGATGACAACTCCCGCAACCTGATCATCGTGATGAATGACAACGGTCGCTCGTACGCGCCGACCATCGGTGGGATGGCACGCTTCCTGAACTCCGTTCGCGCCACGGGCAGCTATCGCGACCTGCAGGAGGGGAGCGAGAAGCTCTTCTCTGCGTTTGGCGCTCCAGGTCGCACCGTGTATCGGGCCGCACGGGGTGCAATGCGTGGTTTTGTGAGTCGGGTCAGTGACAACCAGGACCTGTATTCGAACCTTGATATAAAGTACCTCGGTCCCGTCGACGGCCACAACCTCGAGGCCGTGGAAGAGGTGCTCCGCCAGGCCAAGGGCTACGGTCGTCCCACGCTTGTGCACATCATCACGGAGAAGGGGCGGGGATACGCGCCCGCAGAGAATGATCTAGCGGATCAGTTTCACGCTATCGGCAAAATCGATCCTGAGACCGGTGAATCTTTGCAGAACGGTGGAGGGAAGAGCTTCACCGGGGTATTCAGCGAACACATGCTTGAGCTTGCCCGTGAGGAGCCTCGACTCGTCGCGATCACTGCCGCCATGCTCGCACCCACCGGGCTCGACGCCTTCGCAGCCGAGTTTCCCGACCGCGTGTACGACGTTGGGATCGCTGAGCAACACGGTGTGACAACCGCCGCGGGTCTCGCCTACGGGGGGTTGCATCCGGTGGTCGCAATGTACGCAACCTTCATGAATCGCGCATACGACCAGTTGTTAATGGATGTCGCGTTGCATGGAGCCGGCGTCACATTTGTACTTGACCGAGCTGGCATCACGGGCCCCGACGGGGCGAGTCATAACGGTGTGTGGGATCTCGCAACCTTGCAGGTGGTTCCCGGAATCAGGATCGCCGCACCCCGGGACGAGCCGAACCTACGCGAGCTCCTGAGCGAGGCCGTTCGGGTCGAAGACAGGCCCACCGTGCTCCGCTTCCCCAAGGGCAGCGTAGGAATCAACGTACCGGCAGTGCGCCGAACCGACGACGGCGTCGACATCCTGCGCGAAGATCGTTTGGAACAGGCAGACGACGGGGGTGCCGCCTGGCGCGACGTGCTCATCGTAGGCGTGGGCCCGATGAGCCGTGTTGCACTTGATGCGGCGGATCTCTTGGCAGCACAGGGAATCACGGTTACGGTCGTCGACCCTCGCTGGGTTGTGCCCGTTCCCGATTCCGTCGTCGATCTTGCGCGAGCGCATCGACTCCTGATCAGCATCGAGGATGGCATCCGGGTGGGTGGAATCGGCACGCGAATCAGGCAGGCCCTTCGAGACGCTGGTGTCGACACCGCGGTGAGCGAGCTGGGAACGCCGTCGGAGTTTCTAGAGCACGCAACTCGCGCCGAATTACTCGAGTACACGGGGCTCACCGCCGAGAAGATCGCCGCCGACGTGGCAGATCAGGTTCACGGCAAGCGAATCCCGGTGGCAAAACCGGAGCCCCCGGGACACGCTTCAGAGTAACTAGCGAAGGCCCGATCCACTGAGGTGAATCGGGCCTTCGCTAGTTGTGGCCGAGTCTACAACCCGGTGCCAGCAATCCTGGGATCGTGGAACGTCGATCCAAAGACCCGCTCGCTCGCTCCGACTCGGTCGAGGTATGGGGTCGCTCCGCCAGCTTGGAAGGGCCAACCCGCGCCCAAGATCAGGCACAGATCGATGTCCTCGGCAGCGGCGACAACGCCCTCGTCGAGCATGATCTTGATCTCGCCAGCGAGTTCGTCTTCCACCCGACGGAGAATCACGTCTTCAGTCACCGCCGAGTTGCCGAAGGCGAGCGCCTTCTTGGCCTCGCGAGACAGATCCTCAACCTTGCCATGCTTGTTCTTAACCAGGGGATCAGTGAGCTCAGCGATCGCGTGCAGATTTGTCGATGCGTAGAAGCGCTCGGGGAATGCGTGCACCATCGTGTCCTGCACGTGCGCGGCGACCTTCCAACCGACGAGATCGATGAGTTCGAACGGTCCCATCGGTAACCCGATCGGTGCGAGCGCACGTTCCACCACCGGCATGGGCGTGCCCTCGTCGAGGGCGCGTGCGGCCTCGCCCATCACCTTCGCGAGCAATCGGTTCACGACGAAACCAGGGCGATCCGCGGTGATGACCGCACTCTTCCCCAGTCGCTTCGCGACCTCCATCGCGGTTGCGAGAGCGGCATCGTCGGTGCTGGGCACCTTCACGACCTCGATCAGTGGCATCACCGCAACCGGGTTGAAGAAATGGAATCCCAAGAGTCGCTCGGGGTGCCGCAGGTTCACGCCAATCTCCTCCACCGAGAGGGACGACGTGTTCGTCGCAAGGATCGCGGTGTCGCTGATGATTGGCTCAATCTCTGCGAAGACCTGCTGCTTCACGCCGAGCTCTTCGAAGACGGCCTCAATGACCCAGTCGCAGTCGGCGTACAGAGACTTGTCTGTCGTTCCTTGCACGAGGCCCTTGAGCTGGTTCGCGTCGTCGGATGTGAGACGACCCTTGGCCATCATCTTGTCGATCTCGCCCCGAATATAGTCGAGGCCCTTGTCGACTCGGGCCTGGTCGATGTCGGTAATGAGAACTGGTACGCGCAGCTTGCGTGCGAACAGGAGAGCGAACTGGCTGGCCATGAGGCCGGCACCGATTACACCGACCTTCTGCACAGGCTGAGCGAGCTTGCGATCGGGCGCCCCTGCCGGGCGCTTGGCTCGCTTCTGCACCAGATCAAATGCGTAGATCGAGGCGTGGAATTGATCGCCGGAAATTAGCTCAGTCAACGCCTCGTCTTCGCGCTCGAACCCGCGCTCAATGTTGTTGTCTTTTGCTGCGCTGAGCAGCTCCAGCGCAACGTAGGGAGACTTTGCAGCGCTTCCGATGCGAGCCTTCAGGGTGTCGCGTGCGATCTTGATCGCCGCGGGCCATTTGATCAGTCGTTCGGTCTTGCCGGGCACGTGTGGGCGATCCACTTTCTGCTCGCCGGTCAGTACACGGTCCGCCCAGCGAACAGACTGCTCGAGAAAGCTGGCTGCACCAAACATGACATCAAACAGACCAGCCTCAAGCGCCTGCTCCGGTTTCAGCATGCGATTGTTCTTCAGCGGGTTTGAGACAATGATCTCGATTGCCCGCTCGATGCCGACGAGGTTGGGAACGAGTGTTGCACCACCCCACCCCGGAATGATTCCCAGGAAGACCTCCGGAAAGGCGAGCGCAGCGGTCGAAGAATCGAGCGTGCGGTAGTCGCAGTTCAGCGCGATTTCCATCGCGCCGCCGAGTGCAAGGCCGTTCACAAATGCAAAGGTGGGAACGCCGAGCCCGCGGAATTTTCCCAGCACATGGTGGCCGTATTGGGCCATGAGTCGCGCGTTCTGTTCCGTCGCCAGCGTTGAGACTTTCGACAGGTCGGCCCCGGCAGCGAAAATGAACTGCTTCCCGGTAATCGCGACGGCCTGAATCTCGCCTGCGGCAGCGCGGGCTGCTTGCGCATCTAGCACGCCGTTCAACTCGTGGAGGGTGAGTGGGCCGAGCGTGTTGGGCCGGGTGTAGTCGGCACCGTTGTCAAGAGTGATGAGCGCGAGCGTGCCGCCCGAAGGGAGCGCAAGGTCGCGAACGAAACTGTGCGTCACAACTTCGCCCTCGGCCGCATCGATGAGCGGGGAGAAATCGATCTTCGTGTAATCGGTCATGGCGAGTTACTTGCCCTTCTTGCCGTCAAAGTGGGGGTTTTCCCAAATCATCGTGCCGCCCTGGCCGAGGCCAACACACATGGCGGTGATGCCAAAGCGCACGTCGGGCCGCTGCTCGAACTGGCGCGCCAACTGGAGCATCAAGCGCACCCCCGATGCAGCGAGTGGGTGGCCCACAGCAATTGCACCGCCCCAGGGGTTCACCCGGGGGTCGTCATCGGCGATCCCGAAGTGATCAGTGAAGGAGAGCACCTGCACAGCGAAGGCCTCGTTGAGTTCGAACAGGCCGATGTCAGTGATCTGCAAGCCGGCCCGTTTGAGCGCCTTCTCAGTTGATGGGACTGGTCCCAGCCCCATGACCTCCGGCTGGACTCCCGCGAAGGCGAAGCCAACGAGTCTCATCTTGCTCGTGAGGCCAAGTTCTTGAGCGGTGTCTGCACCCGCGAGGAGCGACATCGTAGCCCCGTCAGTGAGCGGGGACGCGTTGCCCGCGGTGACCTTGCCGTGCGGCCGGAAGGGCGTGCGCAGCGTGGCGAGATCCTCGAGGGTGGACTGGGGCCTTCGGCCCTCGTCCTCAGTTGCGAGGCCCCAGCCGCTCTCGCTGCGGGTCGCGACTGGGATGAGATCGGGTTGAATGTCCCCACGATCGTAGGCCGCCTGCACCTTCTGCTGGCTAGCCACTCCGAACCGATCAGCGCGTTCCTTGGTGAGTTCTGGGAAGCGATCGTGTAGTCGCTCGGCGGTGATTCCCATGTTGAGTGCGTCCGGGCTTACCAATTTCTCGGCCACGAAACGTGGGTTCGGATCGGCATCGAGTCCGATGGGGTGACGACCCATGTGCTCCACGCCACCAGCGATAGCGAGGTCATACTGCCCGGCACCGATCGCAGCCCCCATCATTGAAGCCACGGTCATGGCGCCGGCGCACATTCGGTCGAGCGCGTACCCGGGCACGGTCACTGGAAGACCAGCAAGCATTGACACGGTGCGACCCAGTGTCAGCCCCTGGTCGCCCTGCTGTGTGGTCGCGGCGATACCCACGTCATCCACGCGGTCTAACGGCAAGCCGGGGTTTCGCTCGATGAGCCCTTGCAGCGCCTTGACGGCCAGGTCGTCAGCCCGAGTGCCCCAATACATGCCTTTTTCGCCAGCGCGCCCGAATGGGGTGCGAACCCCATCAACGAACACGACTTCTCTCATTGCGGCCACTATGCCTCCATCGGATGGGTTTTCAGCGTCAGCTTCCATCTTAGGAACTGAGTCTCAACAGTGGGGCACGCACGTGTGGAATCACCGTGGGGAGTTCGAGCGATCCGGACCAAACTATCGTGTTTCTACAAAAGCGCGAGCAATAATCGGTGCAGTTGCTACACACTGCCACGGGCGTGCGCCGAGCTCAGCGAGTCGATGGGCGATCGCTTCCGCGGTCGGTTCTGCTGGTGGATCCCAAGCCAGCCGACGCAGGGTATCAGGGGTGAGGAGATTCTCGATCGGCATGCGCTGCCGATCAGCTTCGGCCGCGACAACCTCACGCGCGGCCGCCAAACGTGCTGCAGCCTCCGGGTATCGCTGCCCCCAGTTTCGATGATGCGGCATGGCATCAGCGACTCGAGCTGGTTGACCCGGAAGATCCTCCGAGGTCTTTCCTCGTAGCACAGCGTTCCACCAGCGGTCGAGCTCGGTACGACTGGCGCGGCCCCGAAACTCCTTGATGCCAGCCAGTTGGCCCTTTGAGCGTGGGTTTGTGGAGGCGGCGACAATCAGTGAGGCATCGGGAAGGAGCCTGCCAGGCGCAACATCGCTGCTGCGGGCCAAATCGTCTCTCGCATACCAAAGCTCTCGGGCGATCGCGAGCTCGCGCGGAGTTTTCAAGCGGTTGCCCCCGGCGAGCTTGCGCCAGGGCTCGATGGGCAAAGGTTTGGGGCTTCGATTCAGGACGGCCTCAAACTCCTGCTGTGCAATCTCAACCTTGTTCTGTGCCCCGAGTTCGCGCGCAACCAGTTCGCGCAGGTCTGGCAACAACGCGACGTCGAGCGCCGCGTATTCCAGCCACGGTTCAGGCAGAGGGCGAGTTGACCAATCTGCGGCGGAATGTGCCTTGTGGAGGCGAATGCCGAGCAGCTGCTCAACGATAGCTCCCAGTCCCACACGATCAAATCCGAGCAGACGAGATGCCAGTTCGGTGTCAAAAAGTCGCTCAGGAATGAGGCCCAGTGTCTCGAGGCAGGCAAGATCTTGGCTTGCGGCGTGCAAGATCCACTCTTCACCGCGCAGAGCATCGGCGAGCGGCTCGAAAGTATCAAGCGCGGTTGGATCGAAAAGGAACGTGCCCGCACCCTGACGGTGTACCTGCACAAGATAAGCCTCTTGCCCGTAGCGGAACCCGGACGCGCGTTCCGCATCGACACCGGCGGGACCTGTACCAGCCGCGATCCGCTCGGCCGCATGTTCAAGCGCGGACAGATCTGTGACGAGCGACCAGTCTGCGGCCAGGTCTGATTGTTCTACCACGGCTATGCCCCGCGAGTATTGCCGCGAGAGCCCCGACGTGCACTCAGAGATGCCACGCCTTCTTGCTGCGGAAGGCCAGCAAGAAGACAGAGCAACTCGCTCCACGCCTCGCCATGGGGCGCAAAGTCATCACCCAGCGGTGTCCAAGACGCACGTATTTCGATCTGAGCGGTGTCTTCTTGCTCCTCGAGCGTGCCAAAGCCGGTTGACAATGTCTTGGTAGCCGTACCCGAGGCGAAGGTGTAGTTCGCCGCGCGGGAATGGAGGGCATCGATGAGCCATGACCATGCCACGTCTGCTATGAACGGGTCCACACCGATTTCGACCTCGAGCGGCGCCTGTGCGAAGCACACGATTCTAAATGGACCACCCCAGTCGCTGGCAGAAGCCGGATCGTGCATCAGCACCAGGCGACCAGCCCCAAATGGCGAGTCTCCGGCATCCTCGGCCGGATGTGCGCTGCCCTGTGCGACTCCTGCTGAGAACGCGATCGACCGTGGCGCTATGCGATCTGGCGCGGGAATCTCTCTCACGTGCAACTCGGTGCGATACCTTGCGGCACGCAACTGAGATGCCGCAGCGTCAAATGTTGCGACATTGCCGAAGTCATGTTCCCTCACAAGTGGAACACTAGAGTTTGGTGGTGAAACCTCCGGTTGCCACGCCGCGCGATGGCGCAATTGTGACTCGGATGGTGAGGTGACCACGCGGTCACCGAGTCGCGTGGAGGAAGCGAGGTGAGTGACATGGCACAGACCCGGTCATGGGTGGCGGGCGCAGTGTGGGGTGGTCTTGCGTGCTCAACGGCACTCGTTGGCGGCATACTTGCTGTGCTCTCCTCCATGTTCGCTCGACGGGTGCTGACACCATCTGCGCCCGACGCGGACGTCGTGGTGTGGGCAATTGAGCCACGCAACGAGGTGATGCGCGTGTGGATTCACGGCCCAGATGCTGGCCTGCCCGGAAAGTACTCCTTCATATTTGACGAAGGGACTGGCCATGCACGGCTGGGCCCCGTCGTGGATCGGGTGTTCGATGACGGTGTGGATCGCATCGCCCGAGACGTGATTGCGCTCGACCGCGGCAAACTCCATGTGGGGGCACAGGGCCGGATTACCGGTTGGTGGTTCACCGACCCTCGCGAGAGCGGTGGGCGTGTCAAGCGGGTGACTTTTCCGGTTGACGGGGGAGAGTCGTGGGGCTGGTTGGTGCGACCAGAGAACCCTGTTCCAGGCAGATTTGCCGTGCACGTGCACGGTCGCGGTGCGCTCCCGGAGGAAACACTCCGGGGACTTGCTCCTGTCTTGCGGGCGGGTGTCACGAGCCTCGTCATCGCGTATCGAAACGATCCGGGCGCGCCTTCGGGCATCGGCGGGAGATACGGTCTCGGACTCGCGGAACGGTACGACGTTGACGCAGCAATCGCCTGGTTGCTGAAGCAGGGCGCGCAGCGGATTACTTTGGTGGGGTGGTCAATGGGTGGGATCACCTCGCTGTTGTCAGCGACGCGTGGACCCCATCGTGGCGCTGTTGATGGATTAGTGCTCGATTCCCCAGGCCTGGACTGGCACATTATTCTTCGTCGGCAGGCACGTTTGGCTGGACTCCCTGAAGTTGCGGCGAGACTTGGCATGAGCATGCTGCAACACGGAGTCGTGCGCGGAGCCGTGCCATGGAAACGTGGCACGGATCTGGAAACAATGAGCCCCGAAGCTCTCGCCGTGCGGCTTCACGTGCCAGTGCTCATCCACGCGAGCCCGGGTGATTCATTTGTGCCATGGGATGGATCGCTGCGACTTGCGCAACTGCGACCGGACCTCGTTCGGATACGAGAAGCTATGGGGGAGCACGTGAGACTTTGGAACGTTGACCCCTTGGCTTGGGAGTCGGAGACCGAGGAGTTCGTTCGTTCGCTCGAAGCACCGAACGTCGCAGCACGCTGAAACAACCGGTCCGCGGGTACCGCGTAAACTGAGGGACGATGTCCCACAATACAGAGCACAGCTCCGCCCGCCTCGTCGACCGTCATCCGGCCATTTCCGGCACCGAGCTCGTGGGTACTCTGGTGCCCCCGCCGCAGTTCAACGGTGCGAGTTTCGAGTCCTATCGGCCGGATGAGGCATTCCCGTCGCAGGCACTGGCTCGCGACACGCTGCAGGCGTTCGCCGAGCCAGAGGCGCCGATAGCCCGCGCTGGACTCTTCGGGTTCGGGAGGAAGAAAGCCGTAGCCGCGCCGCAGTCGCTCGCGCCCACCAAACCGGGCGTGTATCTCGACGGTGGTTTCGGTGTGGGTAAGACTCACCTCCTCGCTGCGACGTGGCATGCAACCTCTGGCAGGAAGTACTTCGGCACCTTCATCGAGTACACGGCGCTCGTAGGGGCGCTCGGGTACGCCGGTGCGGTCGGGGTTCTGCAGGGTGCCCGGCTTGTGTGTATCGACGAGTTTGAGCTCGATGACCCGGGCGACACGATGCTGATGACGCGTCTCATCGGCGATCTGACAGGCACGGGTTCGCGGATCGTCGCTACCTCAAATACCCCGCCCAACGCGCTCGGAGAGGGCCGCTTCGCCGCTGCAGATTTCATGCGGGAAATTCAGGCGATGGCCGATCGGTTCGTGACACTTCGCATTGACGGTGTCGACTTCCGTCAGCGCGACCTCGCAGGCGATGCCATCACCCTGAGTGATGAGGCGTATCGATTCGCCCTTGCAGATGTGGCGCTTGCGGGCGAGCGGATGACCGACGACGAGTTCGGAAGTCTGATCACTCACCTCGCGACGATTCACCCATCCAGTTTCATCGGGCTTCTCGACGGGGTGCAGACAATCGGTCTGCGCAACGTGACAGAACTGACCGATCAGTCAGCCGCGCTTCGTTTTGTTGCCTTCATTGACCGCGTGTACGACGCGCAGATTCCCATTCGGGCCACCGGACTCTCGCTCACGTCGGTGTTCGGTGGAGGCATGCTGGACGGCGGGTATCGCAAGAAGTACATGCGGTGCATGTCTCGCCTGAACGCACTTACCCAAGGCGCCTGATCGAAATGAGCCGAGAAAACCGCAAGCTGTTGGGCCTCCTCGGCGCTGTCGGTGCAATCGCGCTGAATTGGGGTGTGGCGAAGTCGCGAAGGCTCGTGAAGAGCCGCACTCCGCGGGTACCTTCCTCGCCTACCACGACGGAAGCTGGACAAGCGGGACTCGGCGCAACTCGAGAGTTGACTCGATCCGAGATCGTCGGACTGGTGCCAGAGTACGATCCGCACCCCGATGGTGACCCCGATCCCGGCGAAATTGTCTGGACGTGGGTGCCGTACGTTGAGAACGACGGCCGGGGGAAGGACCGCCCGGTACTCATCATCGCTCGCTTTGACCGTCACGCGGTTGCCGGCTGCTATCTCAGCACCAAACGTCACGACGGGTTTATCTCAATCGGCAGTGGCGCATGGGATCCCGAAGGACGGGAGAGTTTCGTGAATCCCGGCCGAATCTTGTTCGTCTCAGATAGCGGCATGCGGCGTGAAGGTCACGTGGTGACACCTGACCGTTTCGAGCAGACGGTGCGACACATTGCCGCGCTGCACGGGCTTTCCACATAGATTGAATTTGACGTTTCATAAGGAGCACCCATGACGTACCCGCTCGAACCGGTGACACACGTATCCACCCGCAGATTTCCCTGGTGGATCCCCCTGGTTGTGGGTGTGCTCGTCGCCGCGGCAGGAATCGGACTCCTGATCTGGCCATTTGTCGCTGCCACCTGGATTCTGGTGATCCTCTTCGGGTCCGCACTGATTGCGAACGGGCTTGCGCTGACCGTGCGCCTCCGTCCTTCAGCGAGCACCACAGTCGGTGGCGTGTTGCTGATCCTGGCCGGGATACTTGCGATCGTGTTTTCTGAGTTCACAGTGTCCGCGCTTGTGACGTTCGTGGGAGTCTCATTGATCTTTGTCGGGGCACTCTGGCTGGTGATCGGAATTCGGCTCACCGAAGGTGCCAGCATGTTGGTCTTGCTTCCAACGCTTCTCACCTTGCTTGGGGGAGTGGTGACCTTAATCTGGCCAGACTTCGCGATCAAGGTGGTTGCCGTGGTGTGTGGCCTATTCACCGTGATGCTCGGCACCTCACTCATCTGGACGGCGATTCGACTGCGCAAGATCTCAGTCTCACAGACCACGATCATCCTCGACTAAACGAAAGAACCCGACCTGGGTCGGGTTCTTGGTGGTGCGCGATACTGGGATCGAACCAGCGTGAAGATCTAGGGGTGAGAGCATCGCTCTTGCCGATCTTCGCGGGTCACTGGTGAGTGTGGAGTGCGCGATACTGGGATCGTACTAGCGTGAAGATCTAGGGGTGAGAGCATCGCTCTTGCCGATCTTCGCGGGTCACTGGTGAGTGTGGAGTGCGCGATACTGGGATCGAACCAGTGACCTCTTCCGTGTCAGGGAAGCGCGCTACCGCTGCGCCAATCGCGCCTACTTGAGGCTATTCAATTATGTTGAGCGAGGTGGCGACGGGATTCGAACCCGTGTTAACGGCTTTGCAGGCCGCTGCCTCGCCTCTCGGCCACGCCACCGCAGTGGTTGACACCACAAGCGATCAGGTTTCCCAGATCACTGGAGCGGATGACGAGACTCGAACTCGCGACCCTCACCTTGGCAAGGTGATGCGCTACCAACTGCGCTACATCCGCTTGGCACGTTTCCGTGCACCTGAATGACTATAGGGGAAGCCCTGAACCACCGCAAATCGAGACACGCCGCGCCAGCCGGAGTCTGGGGTTTCTCGGAGAATGACGAATTCTCGCGGCGGGTTATTCGATCTCATTGCCCACTGATTGGATACTGGAAGACATGACGGTAGGCGTGGGGCGTGCGATAGGTCGAGTTGTCACATCGCTCGTGATTCTTGCGTTCATTGTGGGCGCATTTGTGGCCTACCAAAATCGACAGGTGATCTCCGACCACTTTGCTGCTCAGAACTTCACGCCCACTGCGGAGGTTGTCGATCTCACTGCGCGCATTCTTCCTACCCCGGCTGGCGAGCGGGTTTTCTTTGCTTCCGAACCGACGCTCGACGCGAGCCAAGGATTCAACGAACAGTGTTCGCAGGTGGATCACTCTGAAGAGGGGCACGTGCTCGGTTGCTTTTCCGGCGGCACGATCCACCTATTTAAAGTCACCGACGAACGGCTCGCCGGGATCGTTGAGGTGACGGCTGCCCACGAGCTCTTACACGCTGCGTTTAGCAGGCTTGACGCCTCGGCAAAGGCAGAACTCGTGGAACAACTCGAGACTGCTTTCGCGGAGCTTTCAGCAACCGACTCGGCGCTTGCCGAACGCATGCAGGTCTACGAAGGCCTGTCGGGCACAGCCTTCGCGAACGAATTGCACTCCGTGCTCGGCACCGAGGTGCGCGAACTGCCGGCAGAGCTCGAGGTGCACTATGCGCAGTGGTTTTCACAGCGGAGCGTCATCGTCGATTTCTTCGATTCCTATCATCAGGTCTTCACCCAACTCAAGGAACGCGCCAACATACTGCAAGCTGAACTCACGCCGATGCGAGCCGATATCGAAGCTCGACGTGCCACCTACGATGTTGCCGTCGCGCAGTTCAACGCCGAATGGGCGATCTTTTTGCAGCGAAATGAGGCGTTCGAGTTTTCAGACAATCCGGGCCTGTTCTATGCGATTCGTAACGAGTTTGATCTGCGGAGAGACGCCCTCAACGAAGATCTCGCAGCTCTGAACTCTGATATTGCGGCATACGAAACCATGAGGATCGAATTGCAGCAACTGGGCGAGCTCAGCACGGAGCTCCAGGCGAATCTCAACAGCGAGCTTGCTCCGCCAGCAACCGCTCCCAACGCTTAGTGCAGCGCGAACAAAACTGAATGCTGCCGCCAGGGCGTGGTAATCTGCGTGCCTGAATCCGTGTATTATCGTTCAGGTTGGCACGGCGATGAGGATGCAGTGCAAGCGGGCGATTGGCGCAGTTGGTAGCGCGCTTCCTTCACACGGAAGAGGTCATCGGTTCGAGTCCGGTATCGCCCACTATGAGTTCAGGTCTGATCGTGCGGAAATTTGGCGGCTTGCTGAACTGACTGGTAAAGAATCGAGCGCTCAAGACCGACCTTTGGGCGCGAGCGCAAGGGGTATCGCCATTCCCATGACGCAGCTTAGGGTGAGGCTATGTCCCGCGCTCCTTCCTCTGCAGCGACCGCTCGCTCTGCCGCGTCACGGTTGCAAGACAATCAGGCTTTCCAACTCGCCGCCCGCACAGGCTTTGCAGTCAACGGCCTGCTGCACCTCATCATCGGTGGCATCGCGATCGGTGTCGCATTCGGCTCAAGCGGTGAAGCTGATCAAAGTGGTGCCCTGAACGAACTCGCTTCGAACCCCGGCGGCCTCTTCGTGCTGTGGGTCGTCGCGCTTGGGATGTTCGCGCTCGGACTGTTTCAAGTTCTCGAGACGTTCATTGTTCGCGGCACCGATAAGGAGGCCTGGGCTGCCCGGGCCAAGGAAGCCGGCAAAGCGATTGCCTACCTCGCCATCGGGTTGTCCGCGACAAATATCGCCATGGGCAGCAGAGGCGATAGCTCAGGTCAGGCGCAGCGCATCACGGCGACAATGCTCTCCACGCCCGGTGGCGTGTTTCTCGTTGTTCTCCTCGGTCTCGGGGTGCTTGCCACTGGCGTGTACTTCATCGTCAAGGGTGGGAAGCAGCGGTTTCTGCAGGACATCTCGGCCCCTGCTGGCAAGACTGGCCGTCTTGTGACGACCCTTGGTCGCATCGGATACATCGCCAAAGGCGTCGCAATATCGGTCGTCGGTCTCCTCTTCTGTACCGCGGCGTTCACCTCCGACCCCAGCGAGGCCACCGGTCTCGACGGTGCGCTCAAGGCGCTCGTCGACCTTCCCTTCGGTCGGGTCATTCTCGCTGTCGTCGCGCTTGGATTAGTAGCGTATGGCGTGTACTGCTTCGCCCGCGCAAGGTACGCGCTACTGTAATTTCCGTCTGGTCGATTCAGCCAGACCCTCTGCTCGCAGTGGCATGCCTGCACACGGTTTGACTCACAGTGAGGCACCGTTTCTTGTAGAACCGGGCCTCACGCGTTCACCCACCGATGATCGCCCGAGTACACCCGGTAGGATTGTGCAGATATTCGTCGAAGGAGTGCCTGCCGTGGCAGATGGTTTCAGCCTGTTCAGTGATCGTTCAATCGTTGCGATGCGCGTAAACGGCGAGTTACGAGACCTCGCCGTGGAGGTGGCCGACACCGACACGGTTGAACCCGTCTCTGTAGATTCCGCCGACGGAATCGCCATCCTGCGCCATTCCGCCGCCCACGTGCTCGCGCAGGCCGTCCAGCGACGAAACCCCGAAACAAAGCTCGGGATCGGCCCCCCCATCACCGATGGCTTCTACTACGACTTTGAGCCAGCTGAGCCGTTCACCCCTGACGACCTGAAACAGATCACCGCCGAGATGGCCAAGATCGTGAAGCAGGGACAGCGGTTCGTGCGCCGAGTGGTGACCGAAGCTGAGGCGCGCACCGAGCTCGCGCAGGAACCCTACAAACTCGAACTCATCGGGTTGAAGGGCGGCGACACCGGCGACGACAACGAAAACGTCGAGGTCGGTGGATCCGAACTGACGATCTACGACAACGTCGATCCCAAGACCGGCGAGGTGTGCTGGAAAGACCTGTGTCGCGGGCCTCACGTGCCCAATACGCGAATGCTGGGCAACGGATGGGCGCTCATGCGCAGCGCGGCAGCATATTGGCGCGGCAGCGAGGCAAATCCGATGCTGCAGCGCATATATGGCACGGCCTGGGCGACAAAAGATGAATTGCGCGCCTACCAGACCCGGCTTGAGGAAGCAGCGAAGCGCGACCACCGCAAACTCGGTGTCGAGCTTGACCTCTTCAGCTTCCCCGACGAGATCGGTTCGGGACTCGCGGTGTTCCATCCGAAGGGTGGCATTATTCGCCACGAGATCGAACAGTACATGCGTGAGCGCCTGCTGCACCATGACTATCAGTTGGTGAATAGCCCGCACATCACCAAGGGCACGCTATTTGAAACCAGCCAGCACCTGAACTGGTACAAAGAGGGCATGTTCCCCGCGATGCACCTCGACGCGGTCGAGGACGCGGAGGGGAATGTGGTGAAGCCCGGCCAGGATTACTACCTGAAGCCGATGAACTGCCCGTTCCACAACCTCATTTACCGCGCGCGCGCCCGCAGCTACCGTGAGTTGCCCCTGCGGCTGGCTGAGTTCGGCACGGTCTACCGCTACGAGAAGAGTGGCACGCTTTCGGGCCTCACCCGCGTGCGCGGCCTGACGCAAGACGACGCACACATCTATGTGACCGAAGAAGACGTGAAAGCAGAGATCAAGCGTCAGCTTGACTTCGTGTTTGAGACGTTGCGCGCGTACGGCCTCGACGACTTCTACCTCGAGCTCTCGACCCGAGACCCGAAGAAGTCGGTCGGCACCGATGAGCAGTGGGATGTCGCAACAGAAACGTTGCGGCAGGTTGCGGAGGAATCCGGCCTCGAGCTCGTCTCCGATCCCGGTGGAGCCGCCTTCTATGGCCCCAAGATCTCGGTACAGGCACGCGATGCCATTGGTCGCACCTGGCAGCTCAGCACCGTGCAACTTGACTTTAACCAGCCGGAGCTGTTTGAGCTGGAATACGCGGCGGCAGATGGGACGCGGAAGCGGCCCATTATGATCCATCGTGCGCTCCTCGGATCAATTGAGCGATTCTTTGCCATTTTGCTCGAGCACTACGCCGGTGCCTTTCCGGCTTGGCTCTCACCCGTGCAGGTGGTGGGCATCCCGGTCGCTGAGCAGTATGGCGAGCACCTAGACGCGGTGATCGCACGGCTGCGTCAGCTGGGCGTTCGCGCTGAGGTCGATCACAGCGACGATCGCATGCCAAAGAAGATTCGCACGCACACGAAGGCCAAGGTTCCATTCCAGCTCATCGCTGGTGAAGAGGATCGCGCAGCTGGAGCCGTGAGCTTCCGGTTCCGCGACGGAACCCAGATGAACGGCGTACCGATCGACGAAGCGGTGGATCGCATCGTGACCGCCATCAAGACACACGAGCAGGTGTCGACTGCATGGTCGGAATGAGCGACAGCGTGGAGCATCCTTCTGCCGAATCCCTCGCGGAGAGCGGACTCGTGGGTGTGCCAGACGAAATGCAGCGTCTCTGGACGCCACACCGCATGGTCTACATCGCCGATAACACGCAGCCCGAAGAGCACAACTGCCCCTTCTGCCAAGCCCCGAAATTCGAGGATGAGCAGGCCCTGATCGTGGCCCGTGGAGAGCACTCCTATGCGCTGCTGAATCTTTACCCCTACAACACGGGCCATTTGCTCGTGTGCCCATATCGTCACGTTTCGATGTACGACGAGGCGACGGCCGAGGAAGTCGCTGAGATCGGCGAACTGACACAAATCGCGATGCGCGTGATGCGACAAGTGATGGGGTGCCACGGGTTTAATCTCGGGATGAACCAGGGCGTGATCGCTGGGGCCGGAATTGCTGCCCACTTGCATCAACATATCGTTCCGCGCTGGCAGGCAGATGCCAATTTCTTCCCCATCATCGCGAAGACCAAGTCCCTCCCGCAATTGCTCGGAGACGTTCGGGCGAAGATTGCTGAGGCGTGGCCCGAGCCATAGCGCGCGGACCGGCGAGGCCCGCGCGCCTCACCGGGATCCACCAGTACCCTAGGTAGCGAATCACCACAAGCGTAAGGATCAAGCGTGTCCGGACACTCAAAATGGGCCACCACCAAACACAAGAAGGCCATCATCGACTCGCGTCGAGCGAAGGCGTTCGCCAAGTACATCAAGAACATTGAGGTCGCCGCCCGCATTGGTGGAGCCGACCTGCAGGGCAACCCGACCCTCGCCGATGCGATCCACAAGGCGAAGAAGAACTCGGTTCCCGGCGACAACATTGATCGCGCAGTAAAGCGCGGAGCAGGTCTGTCGGGTGACTCGGTCGAGTACACGACCATCATGTACGAGGGCTACGGACCGAACGGCGTTGCCCTCTTGATCGAGTGTCTCACGGACAACAAGAACCGCGCTGCGGCCGAGGTGCGCACGGCGATGAGCCGCAACGGCGGCACTATGGCGGATCCCGGGAGCGTGGCCTATAACTTCGAGCGGAAGGGCGTGATCGTCGTTCCGGCGGAAGGCACTACCGAGGACGACGTGCTCATGGCCGTGCTCGAGGCCGGTGCTGAGGAAGTCGCGCCGACCCCGAACGGGGAGGCCTTCGAGGTCATCACTGAGGCGAGCAGCCTGGTCGCGACCCGCACGGCGCTGGTCGATGCCGGTATCGATTACGACTCCGCGGATGCGGAGTTTGTGCCAAACCTGAAGGTCGAGGTTGATGCCGCGACCGCTCGAAAGGTGTTTCACCTCATTGAGGCCCTCGAAGACCTTGACGATGTGCAAAACATCTTCTCAAATGTGGATCTCACACCCGAGGTGCAGGCCGAACTCGGAGCCGACGAGTAGCACTGCTCACTGCAGTTCGGTTCCCGCGTGCAGGTGCGCCCCCGGAGTTCGCGAGATGAAGACGGAGGCGGTGCGATGAGGATCATCGGCATCGACCCAGGCCTGACCAGATGCGGGGTGGGAGTGGTGACCGCCGGGCCCGGGCGGGCCGTTACCTTCGAGCACGTCGAGGTCTTGAAGAGCCCCGCCGATGCCTCGACACCATCGCGTCTGCTGCAGATTGGCTCGAGCATCGCCCGAATGCTCGATGGGCAGGAGATCGGCGCGATCGCCCTGGAACGGGTATTCGCCCAGCAGAACCTTCCTAGCGTGATGGGAGTCGCACAGATTAGCGGCGTGGTGATGTATCTCGCTGCCCAGCGCGGAATCCCGGTGACGCTGTACACGCCGAACGAGGTGAAGTCCCAGGTCACCGGCTATGGGGCCGCAGACAAGGCACAGGTCGGTCAGATGGTGGCACGGCTACTGAGACTCGATGCCCCTCCACAACCGGCCGATGCCTCTGACGCGCTGGCCTTGGCGGTAACGCACGCCTGGAATTTGAACCGCGGCCGCGCGGGTTCTGCGACGGCACAGGCGAGTTCCGAGACCCCTGCTCAGCGGGCTTGGCGCGAGGCGGAAGCGAAGTCAGGTAAGCGCCGCGGGAATCGGTGAGCATCCTGCCGGTGCCCTCCGCGGCTGAGATAATCAACTCGTGCCCCTGTACCGAGAAGAAGGGGTCGTGCTGCGCACCCAGAAATTGGGCGAGGCCGACCGAATCGTGACACTCCTCACCCGTGAGCGAGGTCTCCTTCGGGCTGTGGCGAAGGGAGTGCGCCGCACGACCTCAAAGTTCGGTGCCAGACTCGAACCCTTCATGGTGGCAGACCTGCAGCTCTTTGAGGGCCGCACGCTCGATTCCGTCACCCAGGCGGAGACCCTCGGTGCATATGGCCCGCGCATCAGTGCCGATTACGATCGGTACCGTGCCGGCAGCACGATGGTGGAGACCGCCGAACGGGTGAGCGAGGGGGGTCCCGCGCCCGAACAGTATCGGCTCTTGGTGGGCGCGTTGCGCACCCTCGCGACGGGCGAAATTCCCCCGGGCCTGGTGCGGGATGGCTACCTGCTTCGCGCGATGGCTGCGGCGGGCTGGGCGCCGGGATTTAGCGAGTGTGTGAAATGCGGGGCCTCGGGTCCGCACACCCAGGTGATTGTGCAACTGGGTGGGGTGGTGTGTGAGGAGTGCCGAGTGCCCGGTGCGCCCAGACTGCAACCCGGTGCGATCGACCTGCTCGCTGCGCTCTTGACCGGCGACTGGGAGGCAGCCGTCGGCTCGAACGAGCGGGATCGTGACCAGGCCTCTGGTGTGGTCGCGGCCTACACGCAGTGGCACCTTGAGCGCGGGTTGCGATCTTTCACCACCCGGTGAGCGGTAGTCTGAAAAATGCTGGCCCTACGAGAGACGAGGAAGCATGCGCCTGGCTCCGAGTGAGCTTGTTCCGGTTGACTGGACCGGCGAGACTCCGCCAAGTTTTTCCGGAACCATTCCGCGGCACATCGCCATCGTGATGGATGGGAATGGGAGGTGGGCGAACCGGCGAGGACTTCCGCGCGTCGAGGGCCACCGGATGGGGGAGCAGGCGCTCCTCGACGTGGTTGCGGGGGCGATACAGGCGGGGGTCACGCACCTGAGCGTCTATGCCTTTTCGACCGAGAACTGGCGAAGGTCGCCCGACGAGGTTCGGTTTCTGATGGGATTCAACCGAGACGTCTTGCGTAGGCGACGAGAACAACTTGACTATTGGAACGTTCGCATGCGCTGGGCCGGTCGGAGGCCGAAGCTCTGGGGCTCTGTGCTGTCTGAACTCAAGACTTCCGAGCGCGTAACGGCTGCGAACACCGGACTCACCTTGACCATGTGTGTCAACTACGGCGGCCGCAATGAAATCACCGACGCGGTGCGTCTCATCGCCGCGGAGGTTGCCGCTGGCAGGCTCTCCCCGCACGGCATCAACGAGCGCACGATCCAGCGACACTTGTATGTGCCGGAGCTGCCCGAGGTGGATCTCTTCTTGCGAAGTTCTGGTGAGCAGCGCACGAGCAACTTCATGCTGTGGCAGGCAGCTTATGCCGAGATGGTGTTCTTGGATACGCTGTGGCCGGATTTCGATCGAAATGAGCTGTGGCGTGCAATAGAGATTTACCAGGAACGCGACCGCCGCTTCGGAAGCGCGACTGACAAGCCCAGCGCATAGGACGATCTGAGAGAATGGTCTGATGCCCACACCAGCAGCACCCTCCGGCCGTCGTCTGCGCATCGGCCCGCTTGAACTTGACGTGCCCGTCGTGCTCGCTCCGATGGCAGGAATCACGAACACGGCGTTTCGCCGCCTGTGTCGCGAGCATGGTGCCGGACTCTATGTGAGTGAAATGATTACGAGTCGTGCGCTGGTTGAACGCACCCCCGAATCTCTGCGCCTGATTACTCACCACGAGAGCGAGACTCCGCGTTCGATTCAGCTCTACGGGGTCGATCCGAAGACCGTTGCCGAGGCCGTGCGCTTTCTCGTCGATGAGGATCGCGCTGATCACATCGATCTGAACTTCGGGTGCCCCGTGCCCAAGGTCACACGCAAGGGCGGTGGATCCGCACTCCCGTGGAAGTTGGATCTGTTTCGCGCCATTGTTGAGCAAGCGGTGAAAGCGGCGGGCGACCTGCCGCTTACCGTAAAGATGCGCACGGGAATTGATCCTGAACACCTCACCTATCTCGAGGCCGCGCGAGCTGCCGAGGGTGCGGGAGTTGCCGCAATTGCGCTGCACGGTCGCACCGCAAGTGAGTTCTACTCCGGGCAGGCGGATTGGGGGGCGATCGCCACGCTCAAACAGACCATCACGAGCGTGCCAATTCTCGGTAACGGCGATATCTGGTCGGCAGATGATGCCATTCGGATGGTGCGCGAGACGGGGTGCGATGGTGTCGTGGTGGGGCGCGGGTGCCTCGGTCGTCCGTGGCTCTTCGGCGATCTCGCAGCGGCCTTCAAAGCGGAGGCAGGTGAGATGACCGCCGAGGAAGCGGCGCGCCTCACCGCGAAGCCTCCATTGGGTACCGTCATGAGTGCGATGCGTCGGCACACCGAGTTGCTGGTGGATTTCTTCGATGACGAGGGTCGGGCATGTCGCGACATTCGCAAGCATGTGGCCTGGTACTTCAAGGGCTACGGGGTCGGTGGCGATACCCGGCGCTCCTTGTCAATGGTGGAGTCTCTCGCGCAGATGGATGAGATCTTTGGCACGATGGATGCGGAACTGCCCTACCCTGGCGAAGGTGCAGAGGGTCCGCGGGGGAGAGCGGGAAGCCCCAAGAGGCCCGTGCTTCCGCATGGCTGGCTCGAGAACCGCACCAGCGAGCACATCGATTTTGGTGAGCTCGCTGAGGCCGAACGGGACGACTCCGGTGGTTGACGGGTACGGTGCCCTCGACGAAGAGCGATTTGTTCCTGAGCAGCATGGTGGGCACCGCACGAGTTTCGCGCGTGACCGCGCTAGGGTTCTGCACTCGAGCGGTTGGAGGCGGCTGGCAGCCAAGACGCAGGTGCTCAGCCCCACTGCTGGCATTGATTTTGCGCGGAACCGCCTGACGCACTCGCTAGAGGTCGCGCAGATTGGGCGTGAGCTTGCCGTTTCCTTAGGTCTCGCCCAAGACGTCGTTGACACCGCCTGCCTCGCACACGACCTGGGGCACCCCCCGTTTGGCCACAACGGCGAACGGGCACTCAACCAGTGGATGGCTGATTTTGGTGGTTTCGAGGGCAACGCCCAAACGCTGCGTATCTTGACAAGGCTCGAACCCAAGCGGTTTGATTCCGCCGGACGGAGCGTGGGTCTCAACCTGACCCGAGCAACCCTTGACGCGAGCTGTAAGTACCCCTGGTCACTGCAGGAGGCCTCAGTCGGAAGCGCCAAGTTTGGCTACTTTATTGACGACTCGCCCATCTTCGAATGGATGCGGAGTGGTGCGCCGGCTCGACGCAAGTGCGTGGAAGCGCAGGCTATGGATCTTTCTGATGACATTGCCTATTCCGTGCACGACTTTGAAGATGCCGTGGTGGGAGAGTACATCGACCCAGAGATCCTCACCTCGAAGTCGGGCCACGAGAGCCTGATTCGTGCCGTCGCCCGGTGGTCAAACGGAACCTATTCTGATGATGAACTGGCCCAGGCGTTCGATCGGATCGCGTGTGCTGACACCTGGCTCACGAGTTGGGAGGGAACCCGGACAGATCAGGCGAGGCTCAAGAACTTTACGAGTGACATGATTGGGCGCTTCGCTGGAGCAGCGATCCGCGACACCCTCGCCGAGGCCGGGGGTGAGCCGCTCGCTCGCTACGGCGCTGACATCGTCGTGCCGCGAGAAATTCGTGCAGAAATCGCGGTACTCAAGGGGATTGTGGCCGCCTTTGTGATGGAGAGTGGTCGCCGGCAGCCAACCTATCGCCGGCAGCGTGAACTTCTTCTTGAGCTCACCCAGACCTTGTGGGACGCAGGGCCCAACGAGCTCGATGCCGCGTTCGCGGAAGACTATCGGGCGGCTCCCGACGAGTCGACTGCGCGGCGAGCCGTGGTCGATCAGGTGGCATCGCTCACTGACCAGTCGGCGATCGCCTGGTACCGTCGCCTCTGCGACGTTCCGCTCGTCTGACGCCAGCCAGATCGCGATACACTCGGCAATCATGGCAGGGCGTATTCGAGCGAGCGACATCGAAGAGGTGAAGCGCCGCACCAATCTTGCCGACGTGGTCGGCGACTACGTGGCGCTGAAGCCTGGCGGCATTGATTCAATGAAGGGCCTGTGCCCATTTCATGACGAGCGCAGCCCGAGCTTCCATGTGCGTCCGAGCCTCGGTTACTACCACTGCTTTGGCTGCGGGGAGTCTGGCGATGCCATCAGCTTCCTGCGCAATATGGATCATCTCACCTTCACGGAAGCCGTCGAGCGGCTTGCCGCTCGGATCCACTTCGTTCTGACATATGAAGAGGGAGGCGAACGGCGCGACGAGGGTCCGGCGCGTGCGCGACTGCTCGCCGCGAACCAGGCGGCCGCGGCATTCTTCACCGCACAGTTAGCCAGCAATGAGGCCGAAACGGCGCGCGAGTTTCTCAGTTCTCGCGGGTTTGACGCCACCGCCTGTGAACGCTTTGGCGTCGGGTACGCCCCCAAGGGGTGGAGCGGACTCTCTGATCACCTCGCCGGGCTCGGCCACACGCAGCAGGAGTTGCTGCAGGCCGGCCTGCTTTCGGAAGGACAACGGGGGAGTTACGACAGGTTCCGCGGGCGTATCGTGTGGCCAATTCGAGACACAAGTGGTCAGACGGTCGGGTTTGGCGCGCGGAAGCTCTACGACGATGACAACGGCCCGAAGTACCTCAACACGCCCGAGACACCGGTTTACCACAAGTCGCGTGTGCTCTATGGGCTTGATCTCGCGAAGCGAGCGGTGGCACGCGGGAAACGCGTGGTTGTGGTCGAGGGATATACCGATGTCATGGCGTGCCATCTGGCTGGCGTGGAGGCTGCGGTCGCGACCTGCGGAACGGCCTTTGGCAAGGAACACATCGCGGTGCTGCGCCGCATCATGGGCGACGACCCGGCCGCCGAGGTCATCTTCACGTTTGATCCCGACGAGGCCGGGCAGAAGGCGGCCCTTCGCGCGTTCAGCGACGAAAAGCTCTTCAGCGCCCAAACTTACGTCGCGGTGGCTCCCGAAGGGCTCGACCCCGCAGACCTGAGGCTTCACCGGGGCGATGAGGCCGTTCGTGAAATCTTCGAGCGTAAGGTTCCGCTGTTTCAGTTCGCGCTGAAGCAAGCGATTTCGCGCTTTGATCTGAATACGGTCGAGGGGAGAGTGTCAGCGCTGCGAGCCGCGGCACCGATCCTCGGGGACATCAAGGATCCCGGTCTGCGTCCTGCGTACACTCGAGAGCTCTCCCGGATGCTCGGAATTGAGCTGGCGGAGGTGCAGCGGGCCGTTCGAGCGCACGCAGCTCCGACTCAGGCTCCGGTGGGCGGGCGAGGGCGCGCGGGGCGACAAGATTCGGCCCACGGAAGCCGATTCGATTCGCCACTGCCGCCTGAACCGGGTACCAGCGAGCGAGTCAGCGCCCCGCAGCCTCGATTCTCTCTGCTGAGCTTGCCGACAACACCCGCGGCCAGGCTTGAAAGAGACGCGCTGATGGCGATGCTGCAGCACGGTGATGCGGTCGGGGCCGAGCTCATGGCCCAAGCGGTGACAGCTGAGATCTTCACGCCGGCACTGCGCGCGGTACGAGATGCCATCGCAACCGAAATCGGGTCGCTCGGGCAGGAAGGTTGGCTGGATCGCGTCGCTTTGGCGGCACCGGAGCCCCTGCGCGGACTTGTGAGAGAACTCGCGATGGCCCCGATGCCGCACAAGAATCAGTCGCTTGTGGGAGTGTATGCCCGAGAGGTCGTCGCTGCACTGCTGGATCGGGACTTGCTTGCGCTTAAGGCAGAATTGGTGGCACGGCTGCAGCGCATTGGCGACTCGCTCGACCCCGGCTTTCGCCGCATCCAAGAGCAGCTCGCCGCACTCGAGTCGGCCAGACGCGCGCTGCGAAACGAATAGGATCGGACGCATGGTTGAACCGCATCCTGAGGCAGATCCATCAATTTCAGTGTCTGATCTTTCGCTGGGCTATCCGGCACACGGCGGCGCCAAGGCGTTTCAAGCCGTCGAAGGCATCACCTTTGAGGTCGCCCGGGGCGGTGTACTTGCGATCCTGGGTGAGAGTGGATCAGGGAAGACCACGCTGACGAAATTTCTCGCTGGGCGCGGAGACGACGGGATGGCGAAGGGATCTCGAGTGCAGGTCGCCGGGGGTGAAGCCTCGGTGCTCGATGTCCCAATGCGCCGGCTTACGCGCCGCGCCGCAACTCGTTTGACTGCGTATGCAGGTCACCTCGCGCAAGATGCCGGTGCCACACTACCCCCCGACCTCAACGTCGGAGACATTCTCTTTCAGCCCATCGCGGAAAGAACGAAGAGGTTCGATCGGGAGCAACTCGGTCAGGTTGTCGCCGAAATGATGGATCTGGTGGGTCTGCCCCTCAGCAAACTGCAGGAGTTTCCCTTCGAATTGTCCAAGGGACAGCGACAGCTGGTGGCAGTGATTCGCTCGCTCATGCTCGATCCCACGGTCTATTTCGCTGACGAACCCACACTCGGCGTTGACGCAAACAATCGGCCCCGGATCGTCGACCTGCTCACCTGGTATCGGGAGAAGAGCGGCGCAACCATGGTGCTGGTAAGTCACGACATCGGCGTGCTCGAGGCACTCGTGCAGGACGTTCTAGTGCTCCAACAGGGTCGACAGGTGGGTACCGGCGACATCAATGAGATCTTTCGTGACGCCGACCACGGGTACGTATTGCAGCTCGCCCAAGCCCTGCGCGCGACGGCGTACGACGAAGTTGCCGAGGAATAGACCGCGCGAATCCGGGGGACTCACGGGAATTTGGCGGGCCGATTTGCGGGCCGAATTGACGATTTGATAAGCTAAACGATGTTGCCCAAGGCAATGATCCCCTGTAGCTCAGTTGGCAGAGCGCTTGACTGTTAATCAGGATGTCGCTGGTTCGAGCCCAGCCGGGGGAGCGCCCGAAGCCCCCACCGAATTGGTGGGGGCTTCTTCGCACCCTGCGCATTTGGGGGGTCGGAGATGTACTAGACTAGTGCGGGTGCGTTTGCATGCTTCAAAGTGCGCAAGCTCTCGGGGATGTAGCTCAATGGTAGAGCCTCAGTCTTCCAAACTGATTACGCGGGTTCGATTCCCGTCATCCCCTCGGAAGCCCCTTGACTGATGTCAGGGGGGTTTCAGGGATCCGAGTGGTTCTTTTCGCCCGACAGGGCAGTACGGGGCGTAGCTCAGCTTGGCTAGAGCGCCCGCTTTGGGAGCGGGAGGTCGCAGGTTCGAATCCTGTCGCCCCGACACGAGTGCAGCGGTTCGCCGCACGTGCAACACCCGCGAAAATCGACACTGAGAGGCCAAATTGCCGAAGACGAATGCTGAGAAGCTCACCCCGACACGGGTCAAGCTGACCGTCGCGATCACGATCGACGAACTCGAGCCGCACCTGAAGCAGGCTTACCAGACGATTTCCGAGCAGGTGTCAATTCCTGGTTTTCGCAAGGGCCACGTACCTGCGCCAATCATCGATCAGCGCATGGGCCGTGAGGCAGTGGTCGAGCAGGCCGTCAACTCTTCGCTCGACGAGTTCTACCAGGCCGCGCTTGCCGAAACCGATACGCGTCCGATGGGTCGGCCCACCGCTGATGTTGAGCAGTGGCTTGACGTCAAGGATCCAGCGAGCGAGATTGTGCTTGCGTTCGAGGTTGAGGCTCGCCCTGAGTTTAAGCTTCCCAAGTACGACGGTCTCAAGATCACCGTCGACAACGCCGAAATTGGCGAGGACGCTGTCGAGAACGAGCTCACCAAGCTGCGCGAGCGTTTCGGCAACCTGGTGACTGTCGATCGTCCCGCTGCGACCGGCGACTTCGTCGAACTTGACCTGGTGGCTCGTGTCGATGGAGATGATGTGGATCAGGCAACGGGCGTCTCGTACGAGGTCGGTGCCGGCAATATGCTGCAGGGGCTCGATGAGGCCGTTGAGACCCTGACTGCAGGCGAGTCCACCACCTTTACATCGCAGCTTCTGGGCGGCGAGCACGAGGGACGCGACGCAGAGGTCGAGGTCACGGTCACCGCAGTGAAGGAGCGAGAGCTCGCTGCTGCCGACGATGATTTTGCTCAGCTCGCAAGCGAGTTTGACACGATCGATGAGCTACGCGAGAGCCTCGCCGAGCAGGCGAAGCAGGCAGCCGTATTCGCGCAGGGCCGTCAGGCGCGCGACCTGTTCACCGACACACTCATCGAGAAGGCAAAGATTCCGGCATCGGAAGAGCTGGTCGAGGAAGAGGTGCACCGTCACCTTGAGGGCGAAGATCGGCTCGAAGATGACGAGCATCGCGCCGAAGTTCAGGTTTCGGCTGCAAAGCAGATCCAGCTCCAGCTGCTGCTCGACGCTATCGCTGAAGCAGAGAAGGTCGTTCCTACCCAGAACGAACTCTCGCAGTACATCTTCCAGTCTGCGCAGCAGTACGGCATGGACCCGTCGCAGTTCCTCCAGGCGCTCGGCCAGGGTGGTCAGATGGGGGTCATCGTCGGTGAGGTCACTCGCAACAAGGCGCTCGCGATCGCGCTCTCCAAGGCGAAGGTTGTTGACCAAAACGGCAACGTAGTTGACCTGAGCGAATTCACTGCAGTGGATGACGAAGCCGTAGCCGAGGTCATCGACGAGGCCGAGGAAATCGTGGAAGAGGCAGAGGCAGAGGCAGCAGAAGCAGTCGAGTCGGTTGAGGCTGACGAAACCGTCAGCGAGAAGCCCGCTGTCAAGAAGCCTGCCGCGAAGAAGCCGGCCGCGAAGAAGCCCGCAGCCAAGAAGGCAGACGACGCGGAGTAATCTTCGTCACCTCGGCTTCGCCATCGCACTGAGAATCCCTGTCTCTGAGGAGGCAGGGATTCTCTTGTGCTCTGGCCTCCCAGATGCCCAGCGGTGTGCCCAGGGCGAACACGGCCGCACAACCATCCGCAAATCGGTAGCCTCATTACAGGTACCAATCGAAGGAGCGCCGCATGGCAGAAAACATGCCGCCGAACAGCGTGTTCGAGCGACTGCTGAAAGACCGCATCATTTGGCTGGGCAGCGAGGTGCGTGACGACAACGCGAACGAGATTTGCGCGAAAATCCTCCTGCTTGCGGCAGAGGACTCCGAGTCGGACATTTACCTCTACATCAATTCCCCCGGCGGATCCATCACGGCCGGCATGGCTATCTACGACACGATGAGTTTCGTCCCGAATGACATTGTTACGGTGGGGATCGGCATGGCCGCATCAATGGGCCAGTTCCTCCTGACCGCGGGCACGAAGGGCAAGCGCTACATCACCCCGAACGCCCGGGTGCTACTGCATCAGCCACACGGTGGGTTCGGTGGCACGGCCAGCGACATTCAGACGCAGGCTCAGCTCATCACGTCGATGAAGAATCGACTCGCTGAGATCACCGCAGCGCAGACCGGCAAGACGGTCGAGCAGATCAACGCGGATGGTGACCGCGACCGCTGGTTCAATGCGCAAGAGGCGCTGGAGTATGGCTTTGTCGATTACATCCGCGATTCCGCGAGCGATGTCATCGGCGGCGGCGGTACAGGCAAGCAGGAGAGTGGGAAGTGAGCGATCAGATGGTGTACCCGCACATGCCGCAGTTGGGTGGCGAGGCCATTCACTCCCCGAGCGCACGATACGTGCTCCCCACGTTCGAAGAGCGCACTGCCTACGGCTACAAGCGTCAAGATCCATACGCGAAGCTGTTTGAAGACCGCATCATATTCCTCGGTGTGCAGGTCGATGATGCGTCGGCAGACGACGTGATGGCCCAGCTGCTTGTGCTTGAGAGTCAAGATCCCGAGCGCGACATCACGATGTACATCAACTCACCGGGTGGATCGTTCACCGCGATGACCGCCATCTACGACACGATGCAGTACATCCGACCGCACGTACAAACGGTCTGCCTCGGCCAGGCCGCCTCCGCCGCAGCCGTCCTCCTCGCGGGCGGTTCACCCGGCAAGCGCCTCGCGCTGCCCAACGCCCGGGTGCTGATCCACCAGCCGTCAACTGGGCAGTCAGGGCACGGTCAGGCCTCGGATATCGAGATTCAGGCACGCGAAATCTTGCGCATGCGAGAGTGGCTTGAAGAGACGCTCTCGAAACACTCAAAGCGTACGCCTGAACAGGTGAATCGCGACATCGACCGAGACAAGATTCTCAGCGCGCAGGAAGCGCTGGAGTATGGACTAGTCGATCAGGTGCTGACCAGTCGGAAGAATCCGCAGCCGGTCATCGATAAGTAGCCGCAGTGTGACGCCGCCCCGAAGTCGGTTCCCGGACGGACCCGACTTCGGGGCGGCGTGCCGTGGCAAAGATTGTCAGTTGGGCCAGCTAGGCTCGGTGGTACCGGGGTGACTTGCAGAAGGGGAACCGCGCATGGCGAAAATCGGTGAAAGCAGCGACCTGCTGAAGTGCTCGTTTTGTGGCAAGTCACAGAAACAGGTGCAGCAGCTCATTGCAGGACCTCAGATTTACATCTGTGACGAGTGCGTTGGCCTGTGTAATGAGATCATCGAAGAGCGCATGGCTGAAAACTCCGTCGACGAGTCGACCGAGTTTGTGCTGCATAAACCTCGCGAGATCGCGGATTTCCTTGATCAATATGTCATCGGTCAAGATCGGGCGAAACAGTCGCTTGCGGTTGCGGTGTATAACCATTACAAGCGCGTTCGTGCGTTGAAGTCGCTCTCAAGCGCAGAAGCCGCCTCCGAACAGGTCGAGATTGCCAAGTCGAACATCTTGATGCTCGGACCGACCGGGTGCGGTAAGACCTACCTGGCCCAGTCGTTGGCTCGACAGCTCAACGTGCCATTCGCCGTCGCCGACGCTACGGCACTCACGGAAGCCGGATACGTCGGTGAAGACGTTGAGAACATTCTGCTGAAGCTGCTGCAGGCCGCAGATTTTGACGTGCAGCGGGCAGAGACAGGCATCATCTACATCGACGAGGTCGACAAGATCACGCGCAAAGCAGAGAATCCGTCGATTACCCGCGATGTCTCTGGTGAGGGTGTGCAACAGGCTCTGCTCAAGATTCTCGAGGGCACGGTCGCATCAATACCGCCTCAGGGTGGTCGGAAACACCCGAACCAAGAGTTCATTCAGCTCGACACCACCAACGTTCTGTTCATAGTCGCCGGTGCCTTCTCAGGTCTCGAAGACATCATCGCTGCTCGCCTCGGCAAGGGTGGTATCGGGTTTGGGGCCCCGATGGCGAGCAAGCGTAATGAAGCTGAGTTGCTCGCACAGGTACAGCCCGAAGACCTGCACAAGTTTGGCCTCATTCCCGAGTTCATTGGGCGCCTACCCGTCATCGCGACGGTCGATCCGCTTGATGCAGATGCTCTGGTGCGTATTCTGTCTGAACCGCGCAACGCCCTGGTGAAGCAGTACCAGCGCATGTTCGAGCTCGACGGCGTAGGCCTTGAATTCGAAGAGGCGGCCTTGGCTTCAATTGCTGAGCTTGCCGTAGAGCGCAAGACTGGAGCTCGCGGCCTTCGTGCAATCCTCGAGGGTGTACTTGGCCCGGTCATGTTTGATGTTCCGTCGAACGGCGAGATCACTAAGGTCATCGTGACGCGCGAATCGGTGCTCGGCGAAGCCGCTCCCTGGGTGCTCCAGAGTGCCGGCGCGGCCGAGGAGCGCAGCGCCTAGCCTGTAGTTTGACTCACGTCAAAGCTCAGCAGCACCGCACCATCGTCTTGCGGGATAGTGACGGCGACCACTGACAGCGCGGCACTCGAAAGCGTTGCCGCCCTCCCGCCCTCGGGGGTTTCCGAAACGTCAGACTCGGTGAAACCGCCAAGTGCCACGATCTCGGACCAGAACACCGAGGCCTCGGTTGCATCCCCTGCGCGGAGCACGACGAACCATGCTGACTCGCTTCGGGTTCCTGCATCATCAATGACTGCCTGGGCCGGCAGTGGAAACTGCTCGCGGGGGAAGGTCTCTGGGAGCTCGGTCGTCTTGACTGCGGGGTCGAAGTCGTCCGTGGGTTGGCTCCAACTGCTCTCAGGATTTACCGTCTCAGATCCCTTTTCGGGCTGGCCCGCGATTTCGGTGGACTCGGGAGCGCACCCGGCCAGGCTCAGCGCGAGCAGCAGTGCGCTCACGCCTACCAGCGCGCGTCCGGCGAACGAAACTCCTGTGCGCATCATTTCCACTCCCTTATCCACTCAACCAGTCGTCTGAATCAGTGGCCTCATCAGAAACAGAAGCGACGCTGTCCCAGGATTGTAAACCTGTGACGCGAGCCGCCCCGGTCGGATCGAGTTCGACCAACACCAGCTCGTCGAGGGCACAGTGTGGCCGCCCCTCGAGCCACGTCAGCGTCCACGCGTTGGCACCCGGGTGCCGAGCCTCCTGCTCAGCTATCGTCTCCTGAAGCTCCCGTGGCACGCCCGGGTGGGGTGGGTCACCCACCCGCCAGCGTGATCCAAGTTGCATGATCGATGCCTACGACTCTGACTGCTCGGCCAGGTGAATCTCGGACACGGTGACTGCAGAGACCTCGGCTGCTTCGATCCGCAACTCGGAGACTCTGCCAACCGCGGCGAGGTCGGCAGCGGCGAGTCGCAGACGAGCGGCATCCTCACCGGAGGCCTGCACGACAGCCAGATCAACCATCGTCTTCTGGGAGGCCTTGGCTGCGGTCTTCGCGCCGCGGATTCCCACGAGCGCTCCGCCCACGAGCGGGAGGAGACCTGGATCAGCATCTGCGCCGGCGAGACTCATCACCTCGTCGGTGACTGGCCAAGGAGAGGTGTGCACCGAGCCTGTATTGAACCACGACCAGGTTTCCTCCGTCGCGAAGGGAATGAACGGGGCAAAGAGCCGCACGAACACGGAAAGTGCCGCACGCAGGGCCGTGACTGCCGAGGCCTGCTCCTGCCCGCTGCCACTGTGCGCACGCTCCTTCACGAGCTCGAGATAATCGTCGCAGAATGTCCAGAAGTACGACTCTGCGACCTCGAGCGCCCGGGCATGATCGTAGTTTTCAAACGCCCGAGTTGCCTCCTCGATGACGCGTTCCATCCCGGCAAGCATCGCGCGGTCGATCGGCTCCGTGACCGTTCCCGCAGCACTGTCGTCAAAGCCCAGCGTGAACTTAGCCGCGTTGAGCAGCTTGATCGCCAGTCGACGACCAATCTTGATCTGCGTGGGGTTCTGCGGGTCGAATGCCGCATCCGTTCCGAGCTTTGCCGAGGCGGCCCAGTAGCGCACTGCATCGCTGCCGTGCTGCTCAAGCATGCCCGCTGGAGTGACGACATTGCCCTTCGACTTTGACATCTTCTTGCGATCCGGGTCGAGGATCCACCCGGAGATGCCCGCGTGCTGCCACGGAAGCTGACCGGTCTCAAGCTCGCTGCGCAGCAGGGTGCTGAAGAGCCAAGTACGAATGATGTCTTGGCCCTGTGGCCGCAGACTGAAGGGGAACACCAGGTCGAAGAGTTCCTGGTCTCGTTGCCACCCGCCCGCGAGCTGCGGCGTGAGCGACGAGGTCGCCCAGGTATCCATGACATCGACTTCTCCGATGAAGCCGCCAGGCATGCCACGTTGTGACTCCTCGAATCCGGGAGGCACGTCGATTGAGGGGTCGACCGGAAGCTGGGCCTCGCTGGGGAGGATCGGCTCCTCGAACAGAGGGCTGCCGTCTGCGTCGAGTGGATACCACACCGGAATCGGTACCCCGAAAAAGCGTTGACGTGAGATCAGCCAGTCCCCAGAGAGCCCTTCCACCCAGTTTTCGTAGCGCACGCGCATGAACTCGGGGTGCCACTGCAGCTCGCGGCCGTGTGCAAGAAGACGCTCGCGCAGGTCGGAATCGTGCGCTCCGTTCTTGATGTACCACTGGCGAGTCGACACGATCTCGAGAGGTCGGTCGCCCTTCTCAAAGAATTTCACCGGGTGTGTGATCTTACGGATCTCTCCGGTCATCTCGCCAGAAGCTTGCAAGAGTTCGACCATGGTCTGCTTGGCGCTGAACACCGTCTTCCCGGCGATCTCCGCGAACGCTGCCCGCCCGGCTTCGCTCGTAATGATCTCAGGCGCATCTGCGAGCACGCGACCGTCGAAACCCAAGATGCTTCTGCTCGGAAGTTGCAGCTCGCGCCACCAAATGACGTCTGTGACGTCGCCAAACGTGCAGATCATCGCGATACCGGTGCCCTTGTCTTTCTGGGCGAGGTGGTGGGCGAGGATCGGGACTTCGACATCGAAGAGCGGGGTGCGCACGGTGGAGCCGAAGAGGGGCTGAAAACGCTCGTCATCGGGGTGGGCAACGAGTGCGACGCACGCGGCAAGGAGCTCGGGCCTGGTCGTGTCGATGAGGATATCGCCGCCGCCGTCAGTGCGATGAAACGCGATCGTGTGATAGGCGCCGGGCTGATCCCGATCCTCGAGCTCGGCCTGGGCCACCGCGGTGCGAAACGTGACATCCCACAGCGTTGGTGCCTGCGCCTGGTACGCCTCACCTCGTTGCACATTGCAGATAAATGCCAGTTGAGATGCGCGAAGGGAGTCGTCGGCGATCGTACGGTAGGTCTGTGACCAGTCAACCGAGAGCCCCAGTGTGCGCCAGAGATCCTCGAACTGCTGTTCGTCTTCGACGGTCAGTCGCTCGCAGAGTTCGATGAAGTTTCGACGCGAGATGGGCTGCTGATCCGCAGCCTTAATGCTCTTTCCATCCCCACCCTCGTGCGGTGGGGTGAAGTCGGCAGAGTAGGGGAGAGACGGGTCGCAGCGCACGCCGTAGTAATTCTGCACGCGGCGCTCAGTGGGGAGTCCGTTATCGTCCCATCCCATCGGATAGAACACGCGCTTGCCACGCATGCGCTGAAAACGAGCGACGGTGTCAGTGTGGGTGTAGCTGAATACGTGACCCACGTGAAGTGATCCAGAGGCGGTGGGCGGGGGAGTGTCGATGCTGAACACCTCGTCGCTTGACGCGCCCGTGCGATCGAAACGGTAGGTTCCGGAATTCTCCCACGCGGCCCCCCACTTGGCTTCCAGGCCTTCGAGTTGGGGCTTATCTGGGATCGCACTCATGCGTCTGCTCCGGTTTCGCTATAGGCGGCATCGTGTCTGCGAGCTGCGCCGTGAGGCGCGATCCACTGGGTTCAATGGAAGGCTCTGGTGCCTGAAAGGGGGTCGAATCAAGCTTACCTCTCGACGTGCTCGCGATCGGGCCAAAGCCCTCGACGCACAGACCGTTGATTCAGGTTCGCACCGGGTAGTATTAAGGCAAATGCGAGGATCCGGCTATCACCGGGGAGTCTTCGGAAGAACGGCACCCCCGGGTGCCTAGTAGAACCGAACGGGTGGCCCGTTACAGCCGAATGAAGTGGTCGAGTTCAGCGCTGGAATAAGAGCGCGGATCGCGACAAGCAGGGTGGTACCGCGGGATTGCGAAGCTTTCGGGCTGGCAGCCTCGTCCCGGCAGTTTTTCCACGATTCACCCCCCTCGCATCACATAACGTGGCGCGAGGAGTGGAGAGTGGGCAACCGCACGATGAGAGCCGCAGCGAGGAACCCATGCCCTACCCCCAGCAGTCGACCGACGCACACAGTGCGAGCACCGAAAACGGCCCGAAGCATGCCGCAAAGATGACAGGCTCCGCGTTCGGCGTGAAGCCCTCCCCGTCGTTTCCCGAAATTGAAGAACGGGTGTTGGCCTTCTGGCAGGCGGACGACACGTTTCGTGAGTCGATTAGGCAGAGAGCGCACGCGTCGGAGTGGGTATTCAATGACGGTCCGCCGTTCGCAAACGGCCTGCCGCACTACGGTCACCTCCTGACCGGGTATGCGAAGGATGTGTTTCCGCGATTCCAGACCATGCGGGGCCAGAAAGTCGAGCGCCGGTTTGGGTGGGACACTCACGGGTTGCCCGCCGAGCTTGAGGTAATGAAGCAATTGGGCATCACCGAGAAGAGCGAGATCGAGGCGATGGGCATCGCTGCGTTCAATGCCAAGGCGCGCGAGTCGGTGCTCTTCTATACGAAGGAGTGGGAAGAGTACGTCACCCGTCAAGCGCGCTGGGTCGACTTTGAGAATGACTACAAGACACTGAATCTCGACTTCATGGAGAGCGTGCTCTGGGCGTTCAAGCAGTTGTATGACAAGGGGCTGGCCTATGAGGGTCATCGCGTTCTGCCGTACTGCTGGCGTGACGAGACCCCGCTCTCGAACCACGAGTTGCGCATGGACGATGACGTGTACCAGATGCGTCAAGATCCGTCAGTGACGGTGAGTTTTCCGCTGGTTGGCGAGCGGGCGGCGGCACTGGGGCTCGATGGGGTACGTGCGCTGGCCTGGACCACGACACCCTGGACATTGCCGACCAACGTGGCACTCGCGGTCGGCCCCGAGATTGCCTATGCGGTGGTGCCCGAGGGGCCTCTCGGTGCTGCAGATGGGGGGAGTGCGGCATCGGCCACCTACATGCTCGCAGCCGACCTCGTCGGAGCACACGCAAAGGAGCTCGGATACGAGTCGGCAGATGAGGCACGTGGCGCATCGCTGCGCACCATACTCGGCAGTGACCTCGCCGATGTTTCGTATGCGCGAGTGTTTGACTACTTCGCAGACGCGGAGGTGTGGAACACCGAGCAATGCTGGCGTATCCTGGTCGATGGTTACGTCACGACGACTGACGGCACGGGCATTGTGCACCAGTCGCCAGCCTATGGCGAGGATGACATGCGCATCGCCTCGGCTGCTGGCTTGCCGACGATCGTCAGTTTGGACGACGGAGGCCGCTTCATCTCGGCAGTTTCCGATGTCGCCGGGGAGTTGTGGTTTGACGCAAACCGACCCCTCATCCGCCTGATCCGCGAGCAGGGCCGTCTGATCCGTGAGGCGAGCTACGAGCACTCGTACCCTCACTGCTGGCGCTGTCGAAACCCCTTGATCTACAAGGCCGTCTCGAGTTGGTTCGTTCGCGTCACGGAACTCAAAGAGCGCATGCTTGAGGTCAACGAAGAGATCAACTGGGTGCCCGCGAATGTCAAGCACGGGCAGTTCGGGAAGTGGCTTGAGGGCGCGAGGGACTGGTCAGTGAGCCGCAACCGCTACTGGGGCAGCCCGATCCCGGTGTGGAAGAGCGACAATCCCGACTACCCACGAATCGACGTCTACGGTTCGCTCGCCGAAATCGAGGCCGACTTCGGCCGCCTCCCGCTTGGCGCAGAGGGTGAAGTGGATCTGCACCGACCCTACATCGACGAACTGACCCGCCCGAACCCCGACGATCCCACGGGGCAGTCCACGATGCGGCGCATCGAGGACGTGTTCGATGTGTGGTTCGATTCGGGCTCGATGCCCTTTGCGCAGGCACACTACCCATTTGAGAATCAGGACTGGTTCGACACACACCAGCCCGCCGACTTCATCGTCGAATACATCGGGCAGACTCGCGGGTGGTTCTACGTCATGCACGTGCTGGCCACCGCGCTGTTTGACCGGCCGGCGTTCACGAACGTCATCAGCCACGGCATTGTGCTTGGCTCCGACGGCAACAAAATGTCGAAGAGTCTGCAGAACTACCCCGATGTCAACGAGGTGTTCGAACGTGACGGGTCGGATGCGATGAGATGGTTCCTCATGGCATCGCCAGTCGTCCGTGGGGGCAACCTGATCGTGACGGAAGAGGGGATCCGGGAGGGGGTGCGACAATTCATCCTGCCGCTCTGGAGCACCTGGTATTTCTTCAGTCTGTATGCCAACGCCGACGGGCTCGAGGGGCGGTGGCGCACGGACTCACGCGATCCACTGGATCGGTATATCTTGGCGAAAACCGGTGCGCTCGTGCGAGATGTTGGCGCGCACCTTGAGGCGCTTGACACCACATCTGCGGCTGAATCGCTGAGGGATTTTGCCGAGGTGCTCACCAACTGGTACGTGCGTCGCTCGCGGGATCGGTTCTGGGCCGGAACCAGTGGAGAGAACGGGGACGAGGTCAACCGTCAGGCGTTCGACACTCTCTTCACCGTGCTGGAAACAGTGACGCGAGTCGCGGCCCCGATGATGCCGCTGGTCGCCGAGGAGATGTGGCGCGGACTCACCGGGGGCCGCTCCGTGCACCTGACCGACTGGCCGAAGGCGGACGCGTTTCCGGCAGACGAAGAGTTGGTCGGCGCGATGGACGAGATCCGACAGATCACCTCGCAGGCGCTGTCGCTTCGAAAGTCTCGTCGCCTTCGCGTGCGATTGCCTCTGAAGAAGCTGACGGTAGTGACCGCGCGGAAAAAGGCGCTCAAGCCATTCGCTGAGATTCTGCGAGAGGAACTCAACGTCAAGAGGGTCAAGTTGAAGCGACTGAAAGACGACAGCGCTGAGGAGCATGGCATTGTGCAGCAGCTCACTGTCAACGCGCGGGCCGCCGGACCTCGCATCGGGAAGAGCGTGCAGCAAGCGATCGCCGGAGCCAAGAGTGGGAACTGGAGTGAGTCTGACGGTGTCGTGACCGCCGGAGGGGTAGCGCTGCAGCCTGGCGAGTACGAGCTGACCAACTCGGTGGGTGACGGATCGCACGATCGAGATGTGCTGGGGCTCCTGCCAGGCGGAGGCTTCGTGCTGCTACGCACGGAGACCACTCCCGAACTGGAGGCGGAGGGCATCGCTCGAGATGCGATCCGCGCGGTGCAAGAGGCTCGAAAGAATGCCGGACTCGAGGTGAGCGATCGGATCGTGCTCGCGCTGAACGCTGCCCCCGAATACGCCGCGGCCCTACAACTCCACGGCGGCCTCATCGCTGCCGAGACTCTGGCTGTCGGCTTCGCGGTGCAACCCACGGAAGAGATGGAAGAGCTGGCGGCTGCGCCCGACCGGATTATCGACAACGTCGTGTTTGTCAGCAGCGCTGCGGCCTTGGGCGCGGAAAAGGCCCCGCTGATCATTACCGTTGACGCATCAGAAACGAGTGCAGAATGAGTCTGAACCCAGGTGCCGCGAGTGTCTACGAGGCATTGTTGGAACGGGTAGGCGAGGCGACCCCCCGCCCCCGAATCGAGCCGGCCCGGCGCCTCGCAGAACTCGCAGGCTCACCGCAATTGTCTTTTCCGGTCATCCAGATCGCGGGTACGAACGGAAAGACCTCGACGAGTCGGGCGATCGAGTCTCTGCTGCGCGCGCACGGCCTCCGGACGGGGCTGTTCACGAGCCCCCACCTCGTGGATTTCACCGAGCGCTTTCAGATCGATGGCGAGCCGATTCGTGACGAAGCACTCGCGTCTGCCTGGGCCGACCTCCAGCTCCCACTTGCAGTGGTAGATCGTGAGCTCACCGACGCGGGTCAGGGTCCCATTACCTTCTTCGAGGCTCTTGCAGTGCTCGCGTTCCTGGCCTTTGCGGATGCCCCAGTCGAGGTCGCGGTTGTTGAGGTTGGAATGGGCGGGGAGTGGGATGCCACCAATATCGTAGACGCGCAGGTCGCGGTGTTCACTCCGATCGATCTCGATCACACCTCGATTCTCGGCCACACGATCGCGGAGATCGCACACACGAAGTCGGGAATCATCAAGCAGGGCACGCTCGTCGTCTCGGCGCGCCAGCATGAAGATGCAGCGGGTGAACTCCGGTTGACAGCCGATGAGCGAGACGCAAAGTTGCTGATTGCCGGACTGGATTTCGACCTTGTCGAAGACCGGCTTGCTGTCGGCGGTCGGCATATTGACGTGCGCGGGATCACCGGGCACCTGTACCAATCGACATTCGTTCCGCTCTATGGGAGCCACCAGGCTGAGAACGTCGCGGTCGCGGTCGCCGCAGTCGAAGGCTTCTTCGGCGGGGAACGGCCGATACCAGAGTCGGTCTTCGAGGAGGGGCTTGCGCAGCTTACCTCGCCCGGGCGCCTGCAACTCATCGGCACCGATCCCATTGTCTATGTCGATGCAGCACACAATCCACACGGGGCTGAGGCGTTGGCACGCGCCGTCACCGAGTCGTTCGCGTTCACCGAACTCGCACTCGTGGTCGGTGTCATGGGAGAGAAGGATGCCACGGGAGTCTTGGCGGCACTGGCGCCTATTGCCGATGCCGTATACCTGACCCCGGTTGATTCCGAACGAACAGCGACCGCCGATGAACTCGCCGCACTCGGTACCCACACGCTGGGCGAGCTCCCGGTCAGCGTGACCGAGTCGCTTCCCGAGGCACTTGACGTGGCACGTGGCTGGGCAAGCAGGGGCGAGGGCCGGGCGGTTCTAGTCGTCGGTTCGGTATTGCTCGCTGGCGAGGCAATCGCCTTCGCTCGTTCCGAGGGGTGGGCCGTCGCATGAGTGCCGGATCGCCCTCGTCGCGCGACTCAGAAGAACCAGAACTGACGCTCTCGCCGTCAGAGAGTTTCGCCCACGACGCGGCAATGCGAGTCTCCGGTGCCACTTCTGGCTCCGATGGTGGTGCGCGCACCCAACGTGCACTCGCCTCGATCGTGCTCGGGTTTGAGCTCATCGTCGTCTTCCTCATCGGCATGACAGTGTTTGGCCTCGGCATCACCGAGCCGCGCGAGCTCGGCATCTATGGCGGCATCGGACTCTGCGTGGTGATTATTGTTGCCCTTGCGACGATGCGCAGGGGCAAGATCGGAATCTGGATCGGGTGGGCAGTGCATGTGTTGATGCTGCTCAGTGCACTCGTACTGCCCATGGCGTTAATCGTCGGGATCATTTTTTCTGCCCTGTGGGTCTACTGCATGGTGAAAGGCGCGCGGATCGATCGAGATCGCGCGGCCTGGCTTGCCGAGCAACAGTAGGTACGACGTGCCCTCTTCGATCGAAGGGACTACACTCGACGAGGGCGAAGCCCGACCGGTAGGTGAATGATGCGAAGCACAGGAGAGAACATGTCAGCAGAAGAGACCCTCATCTTGGTGAAGCCCGACGGCGTGGCACGCGGATTGACCGGCGAAATTCTGCGTCGCGTTGAATCCAAGGGATACCGCCTCGTCGACATTCGACTCGTGACCGCTGACCGGTCCCTGCTCGCGGAGCACTATGCCGAGCACGAGGGAAAGCCATTTTTCGAGCCGTTGCTGGAATTCATGTCCTCCGGTCCGATCGTGGCGATTCGCGCCGAAGGTAATCGCGTAATCGAGGGCTTCCGCGCTCTCGCGGGAGCCACCGACCCGACAGTTGCCCTGCCCGGCACCATTCGCGGTGATCTTGGGCGCGATTGGGGCTTGAAGGTACAGCAGAACCTCGTACACGGTTCAGACTCGACCCTCTCGGCCGAGCGGGAACTGAAGCTCTGGTTCAGCTGAAACTGGCGAACGCAGCTTGCGGGCCATCGACCCCAGTCGAACCGCGCTGATCTCCACGCGTGCCTGCCGGGCTTTTGGTATCGGTAACAACTTTGTCAGGGGTGCGGAGTAGCCTCGAAGCATGGAACCGACGCGCAGCGTGCGACCCTTTGAGGTCGTCAGTGACTACGAGCCGAGCGGCGATCAGCCACAGGCGATCGAAGAGCTCACCAAGCGAATCAACGCTGGCGAGACTGAGGTGGTCTTGCTGGGTGCAACCGGCACGGGAAAGTCTGCAACAACAGCATGGCTCATCGAGGCAGTGCAACGACCCACGCTGATTCTTGCGCACAACAAAACTCTGGCGGCTCAGCTCGCGAACGAATTCCGCGAGCTCATGCCCAACAATTCGGTGGAGTACTTCGTCTCCTACTACGACTACTACCAACCTGAGGCCTATGTGCCGCAGACCGACACCTTCATCGAGAAGGATTCCTCGGTTAACGCGGAGGTTGAACGACTGCGACACTCGACGACGAACGCACTGCTCAGTCGGCGCGATGTGGTCGTAATTTCGACGGTGTCCTGCATCTATGGCCTCGGCAAACCAGAGGAATACTACGAGGCCATGGTGCCGCTCGTCGTCGGCGATCGGCTTGACCGAGATGTGCTGCTGCGTCGCTTCGTTGACATGCAGTATCAGCGCAACGATATTGAGTTCGTACGGGGCAACTTCAGGGTGCGTGGCGACACGGTTGAGATCATCCCGATGTATGAGGAATTGGCGATTCGTATCGAATTTTTTGGTGACGAGGTCGAAGCGCTGTACTACCTCCACCCGCTGACCGGGGAGGTCATCAAGCAGGTCGATACGGTGTCGGTCTTTCCAGGGTCGCACTATGTGGCGAGCCGTGAGGTCATGAACCGTGCCATGGGCACGATCTCGGAAGAACTTGAGGTTCGTACTCGCGAGTTGAAGCAACAGAACAAACTCGTTGAGGAGCAACGGCTGCGGATGCGCACCACGTTTGACCTCGAAATGATGGAGCAGATTGGTTTCTGTTCGGGCATTGAGAACTACTCGCGGCACATCGACGGCCGCCAGCCAGGTGAGGCACCGCACTGCCTGCTCGATTATTTCCCTGACGATTTCCTGATGGTCATTGATGAGTCACACGTCACAGTTCCGCAGATTGGGGCGATGTATGAGGGTGATGCTTCGCGCAAACGAACCCTGGTGGATCACGGGTTTCGTCTCCCGAGCGCGCTCGACAACCGGCCACTGAAATTTAGCGAATTCAAGGATCGAGTGGGGCAGACGGTCTACCTCTCGGCGACGCCTGCGGCCTATGAACTGGATCGTGCGGACGGAGTTGTCGAACAAATCATCCGGCCGACCGGCCTGATCGATCCGGAGATCATCGTGAAGCCCAGTGAGGGGCAAATCGACGATCTCCTCGAGGAGGTTCGGATCCGGGCGGAGCGCGATGAGCGAGTGCTCGTGACGACGCTCACCAAGAAGATGGCGGAACAACTCACCACGTTCATGGAGGAAGCGGGAGTGAGAGTTCGATACCTGCACAGCGATGTCGACACGCTGCGCCGTGTCGAGCTCCTCACCGAACTCCGCGCTGGAGTCTACGACGTTCTCGTCGGAATCAACCTACTCCGCGAGGGACTCGATCTTCCCGAGGTGTCACTCGTGTCGATTCTCGATGCCGACAAGGAGGGATTCCTTCGCTCGAGCACATCGTTGATTCAGACGATTGGACGCGCGGCGCGTAATGTGTCCGGCCAGGTTCACATGTACGCCGACAGAGTCACCAGGTCGATGCAGCACGCCATCGACGAGACGAATCGGCGACGCGAAAAACAGATCGCATACAACACACTGCACGGTGTCGATCCGCAGCCGTTGCGCAAGAAGATCGGTGACATCACGGAACTCCTGAATCGGGAGGCGGCCGATACCGAGGCGGTGCTCGCATCTCGCGTCTCGCAACACGCGCAGAAAAAGGGCGGGGTATCTTCTCGCGTCAAGGGGCGAACCTCTTCGCGGCCGGGTGCCATCGCTGGCGAAGGTGCGGCGCAACTCGAGGGGTTGGTTTCGGATCTCACCGAGCAGATGCTCGCGGCGGCGGCAGAACTCAAGTTCGAACTCGCGGCCAGGCTGCGCGATGAAGTTGCCGAGGTGAAGAAGGAGTTGCGGAGCATGGATGCCGCGGGGCACCGCTAACCACAAATCGCACATATGTTCGAATCTCAGATGTGGCGGCGGTAAGATGGGGGAGTGACTGTGACCCCCGCCCAGGCCCCAATTCCCTCGCCCGAAACCCACGCGCACATCAGCGTGAAGGGTGCAAGGGTACACAACCTGAGAGATGTCGACCTCACGATTCCGAGAGATTCGCTCGTGGTGTTTACCGGGCTCTCGGGCTCGGGCAAGTCAAGCATGGCCTTCGATACCATTTTCGCGGAGGGTCAGCGGCGGTACGTCGAGAGCCTTTCCGCGTATGCTCGGCAGTTTCTCGGGCAGGTCGACAGGCCTGACGTTGACTTTATCGAGGGACTCAGCCCGGCGGTGAGTATCGATCAGAAGTCGACCAACCGCAATCCGCGATCCACTGTCGGCACGATCACCGAGATCTATGACTACATGCGGTTGTTGTGGGCTCGCATCGGGATTCCTCACTGTGCCGAGTGCGGCGAGCCGATTCGCGCTCAGACAGTGCAACAGATCGCTGACACGCTGATGGAACTTCCTGACCGGACGCGATACCAGGTGCTTGCACCCGTCGTGAGCCAGAAGAAAGGCGAGTTCGTCGACCTGTTTCACGAGCTCGCGGCAACTGGGTATTCACGCGCTATCGTCGACGGTGCAGTGGTGCAGTTGTCAGACCCCCCGAAGTTGAAGAAGCAGGTCAAGCACGACATTGCGGTGGTGGTGGATCGCCTCGTTGCGAGCCCGGATGGACTGGGGCGGCTCACCGATTCCCTGGAGACGGCTCTGAAGCTCGCAAGCGGCCTCGTGACCATCGACTTCGTCGATCTTGACGAAGGAGCCAAGGATCGGCGCCAGACATTCTCCGAGAACCTCAGCTGCCCGAATCGACATCCAGTGTCTCTCACCGAGATCGAGCCACGCACATTCTCGTTCAATGCACCCTTCGGTGCGTGCCCGGTCTGCTCGGGGCTTGGTACCAGCATGTCGGTCGATGAAGAACTCGTGCTGGGTGATGAGTCGCTCAGCATCGCGGAAGGCGTGATTGTTCCCTGGACAAGTCAGGGAAAAAGTCTCTACAACTACTACGAAAAACTCCTCAGAGGGCTCTCACAAGATCTTGGCTTCGATCTCAAGACTCCGTGGCAGGACCTACCCGCGGACGTGCGTGAAGCGGTACTGCGCGGCAACGATTTCACGGTCAATGTGAAGTGGAAGAATCGTTTCGGCCGTGAGGTCAAGTACACCTCGGGGTTCGAAGGCGTGATCCCCTTCATCGAGCGTCAGTACGCGGAGGCCGAAAGTGACGGTCGGCGCGAAAGGTGGTCGGAATTCTTGCGGGAGGTGCCGTGCCACGCCTGCAACGGTCAGCGTCTGAAACCCGAGGTGCTCGCGGTGACCGTCAACGGCGAGTCAATCGCAGCGGTGGGAGAGTTTAGCCTCAATTCCGCACAGCGTTTCTTCAACGAGGTCGTGCTCACGGAGCGCGAGGCCAAGATCGCCGCGCAGGTGCTTCGAGAGATTCGATTGCGCTTCAACTTCCTCATTGAGGTCGGGCTCGGGTATCTTACGCTCGCGCGATCCGCGGGAACCCTGTCCGGCGGCGAGGCACAGCGCATCCGTCTCGCCACGCAGATCGGCTCGGGGCTCACTGGTGTGCTGTATGTTCTCGACGAGCCAAGTATTGGTTTACATCAACGTGACAACCGCAGGCTCATCGAGACACTGATCAAGCTGCGAGATCTCGGCAACACGCTGATCGTCGTTGAACACGACGAGGAGACTATCGAGGCGGCCGACTGGGTGGTCGATATTGGCCCCGGGGCCGGCGTCGAGGGGGGCACCGTCGTACACTCGGGCGATTACGCATCCCTACTCGACAACACCGACTCGATTACGGCCGACTATCTCGTGGGCCGCCGAGCTATCGAGACTCCTCAGAAGCGTAGGAAGCCCGAGAAGGGAAGGGAGCTCAAGGTGATCGGAGCTCGCTCGAACAACCTGAAGGGTGTCGATGCGACGTTCCCGCTGGGCATCATGACCGCGGTGACCGGCGTGAGTGGATCAGGAAAGTCCACGCTTGTGAACGACATCCTGTACCGGGTGCTCGCCTCGCAACTCAACGGGGCGCGAACGGTTCCCGGTAAGCACACGCGTATCACCGGAATCGAGCATCTCGACAAGGTGGTGCACGTCGATCAGGCACCGATTGGCCGCACCCCCCGCTCGAATCCCGCAACCTACACGGGGGTGTTCGACAAGATCCGCAATCTGTTTGCCGATACTCCCGAGGCAAAGACCCGCGGGTACCTCACCGGCCGATTCAGCTTCAACGTCAAGGGCGGAAGGTGTGAGGCCTGCTCGGGTGACGGCACGCTGAAGATCGAGATGAACTTCCTGCCCGATGTGTACGTGGCCTGCGAGGTGTGTGGGGGTAAACGGTACAACCGGGAAACCCTGCAGGTGCGCTACAAGGGCAAGAACATCAGTGAGGTGCTCGAGATGCCGATCGCAGAAGCGTCTGAGTTCTTTGAGCCTATTTCGAGCATTCATCGGTATCTCAAGACCCTCGTCGATGTCGGGCTGGGGTACGTGCGCCTGGGGCAGGCAGCGACCACCCTTTCCGGAGGTGAGGCTCAACGAGTAAAACTGGCCACCGAACTCCAAAAACGTTCAAATGGCCGAACCATTTACGTACTGGATGAACCGACCACCGGCCTGCACTTTGAAGACGTGCGGAAGCTGCTGCTCGTGCTCAATGGCCTGGTTGACAAGGGCAACACCGTCATCACCATTGAGCACAATCTCGATGTCATTCGGAGCGCGGACTGGGTGATTGACTTGGGCCCCGAAGGCGGCTCGGGCGGCGGAAGCATCTTGGCGACGGGTACCCCCGAACAGATTGCGAAGGCACCCGGCAGCCATACGGGCGAGTTCCTGGCCGAGGTGCTGACGGGACGTGGGGACAAGTCTTCTGAGGCAGGAAGGTCGCGCACGGCGGCGGCGAAGGCCCGGATACAGGTCTAGAGTGACGGAGATTGTGGATCGCCGAGCGGATTTTCGCCCGGCAAACGGCGAGATCCCTACCACCCCTGGGGTCTACCGATTCAGTGATCGACACGGGCGTGTGCTGTATATCGGCAAGGCGAAGAACCTGCGGGCCAGGCTCGCCAACTACTTCCAGCCGCTGCATTCGATTCAACCCCGCACGCGAAGAATGCTCGCCTTGGCTGCGCGACTGGACTGGACGGTCGTCGCGACCGATACCGAGTCCTTGGTGCTCGAGCACACCTGGATCACTGAGTTCAAGCCTCCGTTCAACGTCCAGTTTCGAGACGACAAGACTTACCCTTATCTCGCCGTCACCCTGCGCGACGAGGCACCTCGGCTACTCATCACGCGCAACGAAAAGATCAGGGGCGCGCGCTACTTTGGGCCCTATCCCAAGGTGTGGGCTCTCAAAGAGACCACGGCGTTGCTGCACCAGGCGTTTCCCATCCGCACCTGTAACGAGGCGGATTACCGGCGCGCGATGCAGTCGGGAAAGCCATGTCTCGCGGGTCAGATCGGCCGGTGTCACGGCCCGTGCTCTGGGCTCATCAGCATCGAGGAACATCGCACCCGCGTGGGTGATCTCGTCACGTTTCTCGCGGGAGGCGACACCTCCCACCTGCGACGACTGCGAAGCGAGATGCGCGATGCCGCCGCGGATCAACGATATGAGGATGCCGCGAGACTGCGAGATCAGGCCGCGGCCGTCGAACACGTGTTGGAGCGAAACTCGGTATCGCTCAGCCACGACGTGGATGCCGATGTGTTTGGGTTTCGCGCAGACGAACTTTCTGCCGCGGCTCACCAGTTCATCGTGCGTGGCGGCCGCATCCGTGGCGAACGTAGCTGGATTGTTGACGTTGAGCTCGACGATTCCCCGGGAACGCTGCTCGAGCAGGTCATCCAATCCGCCTACGAGGGGGAGCGTGAACCCCCACCGCAAATTTTGGTCCCCCTCCTCCCCGAAGGTGTCGAGGCACTCGAGGAGGCACTTCGTTCCAGGCGGCCCCGAGCTGGACGCGTGCGCGTGCAGGTGCCGGAACGCGGCGATAAGGCGCAGCTGATGGATCGCGCGACCCTGAACGCGGGGGAGAACCTGGTGCGCCACAAGCTGAAGCGTTCTGCCGATATCACGGCAAGAACCGACGCTCTCGCTGAGTTGCAGCGCTCCCTCGAGATGCAGGAGCCGCCTCTGCGCATCGAATGCATCGATGTCTCGCACCTGCAGGGCACTGGAGTGGTGGCCTCCCTGGTTGTGTTTGAGGATGGCCTGCCCGCGAAGGGTGCCTATCGGAAGTATCGAGTCGAGCAGACCCGAGACGACACCGATTCCATCTACCAGGTGGTTTCTCGACGTGCCGCCCAACTCAACGCTGCCGCAGAGTCTGATCAGCTGCCCTCGGGCAGGTACCGGGAGCGGCCGCAGCTGCTGATCGTCGACGGCGGGCAGCCCCAGGTCGCGGCCGCACACCGTGCGCTGAAAGAGGCGAACATTGCTGACATCGCCCTCGTCGGTGTCGCCAAGCGGCTTGAGGAACTGTGGCTGCCCGATGATCCTTTCCCGGTCATTCTGCCGAGAACCAGTGAGGGACTATTCCTCGTGCAACGCGTGCGAGACGAAGCGCACCGCTTTGCGATCACGTTCCAACGTCAGCGGCGCAGCACGGCGATTGCGAGTACGCTCGCGGAGATCCCGGGGCTGGGCCCGAAACGAGTGCAGGCGCTCCTCCGACACTTTGGTTCGGTTGCGAGGCTGAAGGCCGCCTCGGTCGCTGAAATTGGTAGCGCCCCGGGCGTGGGGCCGCAACTGGCTGAGCAGATCCACCGCCACATGCATGGCTCGGCTTCTGAAGCTGCAGCGGTCAGCGCAAGCGGAAGTGCGGCTAAGCTAGAGGTTGCATCCGAGCAGCGGCAAACCGAGGAGATCGAACGGTGAACGAGCAGTCAGCGGATCAGGAAATCCTGATCGTCACCGGCATGTCGGGGGCTGGGCGAAGCACCGTTGCGAACGCGCTGGAAGACCTGGGCTGGTACGTGGTCGATAACCTTCCTCTGCCCATGCTGAAGCCGCTCGCCGACATGGCGGATCGCTCCGGCGGAGCATTGCCGCGCATCGTGGCCGTGGTTGACGTGCGCGGACGGGACTTGTTCGCTGATGTCCAGGAGACGGTAGCCAACCTTCGTGAAAACGCGAAAGTACGCGTCGTGTTTCTCGATGCCACCGACGAGGTCCTGGTGCGGCGCTATGAGTCTGTGCGTCGCCCGCACCCGCTGCAGGCGGAGGGCAGTCTCCTCGACGGTATTCGTCTCGAACGCGAACGACTGCAGGAGTTGCGCGCCTCAAGCGACGTCGTCATTGACACCTCACGCTACAACGTGCACGATCTCTCAACCGCCACTCGCGAACTCTTCTCCGACGACGACACCCCTGGTTTGCAGCTCTCTGTGCAGAGCTTCGGTTTCAAATACGGCACCCCGACCGACGTCGATCTCATGGCAGACATGCGGTTTCTGCCGAACCCGTTCTGGGAGACCGAATTGCGCCCGCTCACCGGAGTTGATGCGGATGTCAAGGAGTACGTGCTCAGCCGCGAGGGTGCGGCAGAATTTCTTGAGCATTATGTGGCAGCATTGCAGCCAGTACTCGCGGGTTATCAGCGCGAGAACAAACGTCACGTCTCACTTGCAGTAGGCTGCACGGGCGGCAAACACCGCTCTGTAGCAATGGCGCGTGAACTTGCCGATCGCCTTGCCGCGCTTCCCGGCGTGAGCGTCAGCCTGCGCCACCGAGATCTCGGGCGCGAGTAAGTACCGCCTGACGGCCGTCCGCCGTCAGCTGCAGAATTCTTTCTACACTCTTCTTTGAGAGGATCCAGAGTGCCTTCAACCCCCGATGTCAAGAACGAGCTCGTTCGCGTGCCTGCACAGCAGACCGGCGAGCGGATCGCGGAACTCGCGACCGTGCTCAGACTCGCAGGGGGCCTGCACACCATCTCTGGCCGAATTGCGTTGGAGGCCGAGTTGCACACCCCGGCAATCGTGCAGCGGGTACGAAAGGATCTCGCTGAGATTTACGGGGTGCGTTCCGATGCCAAACAATTGCCTGCAGCAAGCACGCGTCCGGGTGCTCCGCAATTCGTGGTTCGGGTGCTGGATGGTGAGACGCTCGCTCGCCAGCTCGGATTGCTCGACCAGCGTCGCCGACCCATCCGCGGGCTGCCGAATCGACTCACAACAGGCTCGCCCGGTGAGCTTTCCGCAATGTGGCGTGGTGCCTTTCTGGCCCGTGGATCTGTCACACCTCCGGGCCGTTCAGCGAGCCTCGAGATTATCTGCCCGACCAACGAAACAGCCATGGCGCTGGTCGGTGCTGCAGGCAGAATCGGAGTCGCCACGAAGAACCGGGAGATTCGCGGGCAGCATAAGGTGCTGATTCGAGATGGCGAAGCAATCGGAGAGATGCTGGGTGCCATGGGGGCCGTCGAGTCTCAGGCCGATTGGGAAGATCTCCGCAAAGCGAGGGAAACCCGAAATACGGCTAATCGACTCGTCAACTTTGATGACGCGAACCTTCGCCGCAGTGCGCAGGCATCGGTGGCGGCGTGCGCGAGAGTCGAACGGGCCCTGGAGATCCTGGGCGATGATATTCCGGATCACCTGAAGTATGCGGGCGCCTTACGTATGGCGCACCGTGATGCAAGTCTGGACGAGCTCGGAAACCGCGCAGATCCGCCGCTCACCAAGGACGCGATTGCGGGTCGAATCCGTCGACTGCTTGCGATGGCAGACAAAGAAGCCGAGGTTCGCGGGATACCCGGGACTGATGCGAATCTGCCGGACGAACTCGATCGCCTGTAGTCGATTCACGGTGAAAAGATTCACAGACTGATCCCTGTGGACTCACCGTTCGCTGTGGGCGAGAACCGGGCAATTCCCCCGGCGATTGAACCCAGCCCGGGCATAGACTAGCCGGAGGACTTCGACTCGATTCTGGAGGAACGCCACATGACTGCATACACACTCCCCGAACTTCCCTACGACTATGCCGCACTCGAGCCGCACATCAGTGGCAAGATCATGCAGCTGCACCATGACAAGCATCACCAGGCATACGTGACCGGCGCGAACACCGCGCTGCAGCAGCTCGCTGAGGCTCGCGATGCCGACAATCTCGCAGCGGTGAACAAGCTCGAGAAAGACCTCGCATTTAACGTCGGTGGCCACGTCAACCACACCATTTTCTGGAACAACCTCTCGCCAGAGGGTGGCGAGCGCCCCGAGGGCGAACTGGCCGCAGCAATTGACGAGTACTTTGGCTCGTTCGAGAAGTTCCAAGCTCACTTCACTGCGACCGCCATGGGTGTACAGGGCTCAGGTTGGTCCGTCTTGGCCTGGGACGCGCTGGGTCAGCGTGCCAACATCGTGCAGCTGTTCGATCAGCAGGGCAACCTGCCCGCCGGCACCATCCCCCTCCTCATGCTTGACGTGTGGGAGCACGCGTACTACCTCGACTACCTGAATGTGCGTGCGGACTACGTGAAGGCATTCTGGAACATCGCCAACTGGCAGGACGTCGCGAAGCGCTTTGAGGCTGCCCGCAGCCAGAGCGCAGGCCTGATCCAGCTGTAACCGTCGGGCGGGCTGACCCTCCTGGGTTGGCCCGCTTTCTGCGTTTGCACAGTTCACCGCCAGGGCCACGCGTGAGCGCAAGAGTTCGGGCACGATCCATCACCAGAGGAGCATTCCCATGCGCACACTCGAGACCCTCGGCTCGCTTCGCTCACAGACGGTCATCGTTCGCTGCGATCTGAACGTCCCACTCTCGGACGGAGTCATCACCGACGACGGTCGGGTACGTGCCTCCCTGTCGACGATTCGCGAGCTCCGATCCGCTGGTGCCCGAGTGGTACTCGTGAGTCACCTGGGTCGACCGGCTGGCGTTCCCGAAGCGAAATTCTCGCTGCGCCCTGTCGCGCTTCGCATGTCGGAGTTGCTCGAAGTACCGGTCGCGTTCGTGGGCGAGACGGTCGGACCTGAGGCCACTTCGGCCCGGTCGGCGCTCGCTGATGGGGACGTACTGCTGCTTGAGAACCTCCGCTTCAATGCGGGCGAAACAAGCAAAGTTGCCGCCGAGCGAGAGGCCTTTGCGGCCGCTCTGGCTGAGGGCGCGAGTGCCTTTGTCTCCGACGGTTTCGGCGTGGTTCACCGCCGACAGGCGAGCGTGACGGAACTGGCAGAAATGCTTCCGAGTGCTGCGGGACGGCTGGTTATGACAGAACTCGAGGTACTCAAGCGCCTGACGGTTGATCCGGAGCGTCCCTATGCGGTGGTCTTAGGCGGCTCGAAAGTTTCCGACAAGTTGGGCGTGATCGCGCATCTGTTGGATCGTGTGGATACCCTGCTGATTGGCGGGGGAATGCTCTTTACCTTTTTGGCTGCTCAGGGGCACGCGGTCGGATCCAGCCTGCTTGAAGAAGACCAGCTCGAGACCGTGCGTGGCTACCTGGCTGAAGCGGAACGACGTGGTGTGCGCATCGTGTTGCCCACCGACGTTGTCGTTGCCGAGGAGTTCGCGCCTGATGCCGCCCACGAGACCGTCGCTGCCGACGCGATCGAGTCGAGCAGCTTCGGTTCGGCTGGAATCGGACTGGATATCGGGCCGGAATCCGCTGCCGCATTTGCCCGAATCATTGCAGAATCGAAAACGGTGTTCTGGAACGGGCCGATGGGTGTGTTTGAGATGCCAGCTTTCGCCGAAGGAACACGCACGGTGGCGCGTGCGCTCACCGAAACGTCAGGATTCACCGTTGTGGGTGGAGGTGACTCCGCGGCAGCCGTGCGAGCCTTGGGTTTTGCAGACAGCGATTTCGGTCATATCTCTACGGGTGGGGGAGCGAGTCTCGAATATCTCGAGGGGAAGAGCCTTCCCGGGCTGGAGGTGCTCGCATGAGCGCGGCCACCACTCGGGTTCCCCTGATCGCAGGGAACTGGAAGATGAATCTCGATCATCTGCAGGCGATTGCCCTCGTACAGAAGCTTTCGTGGAGTCTGAAAGATATCAAGCATGATTTCGGCTCCGTCGAGGTTGCCGTATTTCCGCCGTTTACCGATCTCCGTTCCGTGCAGACTCTTGTTGCCGCGGATAAGCTCGCGTTGCGCCTCGGAGCTCAGGATGTTTCACCGAACGCGGCCGGCGCCTACACGGGTGATGTCGCTGCCTCATTCCTGAAGAAGCTTGAGGTCGAGTATGTTCTCGTGGGTCATTCTGAACGACGCCTCGGCCACGGAGAAGGTGGCGACCTCGTCGCGCGCAAAGCACAAGCGGTGCATGCTGCGGGGATGATCCCCGTGATCTGCGTCGGAGAGACTGCTGACGATCTCGTCGAACACGGGGCGGCATCCGTGCCGTTACAGCAGCTCTCAGAAGCGCTCACTGAATTACCGTCGGGGGCAGAGTTCGTGGTCGCGTACGAGCCCGTGTGGGCGATCGGAAGTGGCGAGGCCGCGAGCCCCGAGCAGGCCGAAGAAGTGTGCAGCGCCCTGCGCGCCAACATCGCCGGGTTGCGCGATGAGGGCATTGCAGACCGGACTCGGATCCTGTACGGAGGCTCCGTTACGAGCCTCAATATCGCAGCCTTCCTTCGGCAGCCGAATATCGATGGGGCACTGGTGGGAGGTGCAAGCCTCGATGCCACAGAGTTTTCTCGCATCGTTCAGTTCAAGAAGCACGTTACTGGTGCGTAGGCCGACGGCTTCTCACTACAGACCCGGTATACTGAACGCTGGCCCACTCCACCCGAAACCAGTGAAAGGCATTCTGTGCTCATTCTGAAGATCGCATTGATCGTCATCTTGGTGATCACGAGCCTGCTGCTCACTCTGTTCATCCTGCTGCACAAGGGTCGCGGCGGCGGCCTCTCTGACATGTTCGGTGGCGGAGTCACTTCCGGGCTGGGTTCCTCTGGCGTGGCCGAGCGCAATCTCAATCGCATCACGGTTGCCGTCTCGCTGGTATGGTTCGCCACAATCATCGGGCTCGGCCTGATCGCACGTTTTTCGGTGGTCTAACACCCGCCACATGGTTCCGGGCGAAAGCCCACAGAAAGGTTGAGTGTGTCTGGTAGCAGCGCAATTCGCGGCGCCCGCGTCGGGTCAGGCCCGATGGGCGAAAAGGATCACGGCTCGCGTGCTGAGCGGGTCACAGTTTCATATTGGGATGCTTTGGGTAACGAAACGGTGCGGCACTTCGCGGCAGACGTTTCCGAGGAAGAGATCCCGGATCAGATTGACTCGCCGCACAGTGGTCTTCCCGCTGGCCGCGATCAGCAGAACCCGCCCGAGATCTCAAAGAACGAGCCGTACAAGACGCATCTCGCATATGTGAAAGAGCGTCGCACGCCGGAAGAGGCCGAGGAACTTCTCGAGCAGGCGCTGCAGAAGCTTCGCGAGCGCCGGGGTTCCATCCCGGTCTCCTAACAACCCGGTCCCCGTCTCAAGAAATGCGACGGCGCGAACTTCGTCGAAGCCCTCTCAGCGTCAGCGCGAGAGGGCTTCGACCATTTCTGCGACGCTTGTGCGGAGAGACAAGGTCGTCATCGTCAGCACCGTTCGCCCGTGCGCGCGAAGAACTTCCTGGTCGCCGCGTGCCTGTGAACGAAGTACCTCACCGAACGAAGCTGGGCTGCCGGGTATCGGCAGGTCGACAACCTCGGCGTCGGCAATCTGCAGAAACGTGCCGAGCTTGGGACCGCCCTTATGGAACTGCCCGGTCGAGTGGAGATAGCGGGGCCCGAATCCCACGGCGACAGGGACCGCAAGGCTTCGCTCCAACTCCGAGCGGAGTGTCTCAAGCATGCGCATCGTCTCCTGATCTCGATCAAGAAACGCCTGAATTACCACATAGCCGTTTATAGGAACAGCTTGACGCAACTCCTCAGTCAGATGAGCGGGGGAGTGCTGCGCTTGCTCTGCGATGGCCGGGCCCTCCGCCTCCGCAAGCGCGCGCCGAGCGGCGATCTTCGCAGACTCAACATCAGGTTGCGAGAAGGGATCGATGTTCATGAGATAACCGAGCAGCGCAGTCGCTACCTCCCACAGGTAGAACTGTGAGCCGAGGTCGCCGGTCACACCGATCTCATCGTTTGTGACGGTGTGTCCGACTGCAACTCCGCTCACCCGCACAATCGTGGTGCACGCCGGTACAGTTTCCGAGACCTCTGGAGCATCCGGCGCCAGACTCATGGGGAGCACGCCCTTCCCCTCCTTCCCGGTGGACTCAGCGACAAGTTGCTCGATCCAGTCTCCGAGCCCCCACCGTGTACTCGGGTTTTCTGCAATCGCCAGCACGTACCGGTCGGGCAGCTGTCCAAACACACGCGCAGCGAGTCGAACCGCGGGATTCTCCGGGTCGTCAGCGGCGAGCATCACGCGCACGGCGGCAGCTTGCTGCATGACGATCCCTATGTCGACTCCCGCCAACACGGTGGGAACGATTCCAAACGCGGTGAGTACCGAGAAACGACCGCCCACGTTTGGGTCTGCGAGGAAGAGTCGATATCCCGCGGACCTGGCGTAGCTTTCTAGGGCGGATCCGGGATCGGTGACGACAACGATGCGCTCGGCCGCGGGGATGCCCAATTCGAGAAATGCCTGTTCGAACGCGGCGAGGTGACTGCGTGTTTCGACAGTCGTGCCTGACTTTGAACTCACGACGACGACGGTGCGTTCGAGATCATTTGCAAGCACTCGTCGCACGGTGCTCGGGTGTGTCGAGTCGAGGAGTGTCAGAGGAACCCCGGCCCAGCGAGCGATGACCTCCGGTCCGAGGCTTGATCCCCCCATCCCGCAGAGAACGACTCGGTCGATACCCTGGGTCTGTAGGGAGTCTCGAAGTTCACTTGCCTCGCGTATCAACTCGGTCGCCTGAGGAAAAGGATCTACCCAGCCCAGTCGAATGGAGGCCTCAGGTTCGGCGGCAGCGCCCCAGAGGGAGGCATCGCCCGCAAACAGTCGACTGCTGACCCGAGCGTCGATGAGATCGCGTATGGCGGCCTGGGCAGAGGGGCTGTCGGTGTCACACTCGACGCTCAGACGGATGTCGCTCATCCCTGATGCCCCAGGCTCGCGCGCACCGAGTCGACGAGCTCGTTCCAGGAGGTTTCGAACTTCGTGAGGCCCTCGGCCTCGAGAAGCTCGGTGACCTCCCGATACTCGATACCGAGGGCATCGATTGAGTTCAATACCTGATCAGCTTCGCGATAACCACCGGTGATTTGGTCACCTTGTTCCTCGCCGTGGTCGGCAAACGCCTGCAGGGTGAGCTCAGGCATCGTGTTCACCACGCCGGGCGCGACGAGCTCCGTCACATACAGGGTGTCGGGCAACGACGGGTCTTTCACACCTGTTGAGGCCCACAGCAAACGCTGCGCGTGTGCCCCCTGAGACAGCAGTAGCTGCGCGCGTTCGCTCGCGAAGGACTGCTCGAAGATCTCGTAGGCGAGACGTGCGTTTGCCACTGCGGCCATCCCGGTGAGTGCCAAAGCCTCATCGGTGCCGATCTCACGGAGTCGTCGATCTACCTCGGTGTCGAGTCGAGACACAAAAAACGAGGCAACTGAGTGGATCTTGCTCAAGTCAAGCCCTGCTGCACGAGCGCGTTCGAGACCCAGCAAGTAGGCATTGATGACCTCCCGGTATCGGGAGATGCTAAAGATGAGGGTGACATTCACGCTGATGCCGGCTGCGATGGTGTCGGTGATCGCGGAGAGGCCTTCGGTGGTACCGGGAATCTTGATCATCGCGTTCGGCCTATCCACACGCATCCAGAGCTCGTGAGCGCGTGCCCTCGTGGCTGCAGCATCTCGCGCCAAAGCGGGTTCCACCTCTATCGAGACTCGGCCGTCACGGCCTTCGGTGTTCTCGAAGATCGTCGCGAATAGATCGCAGGCATCCGCTACGTCGGCGGTGGTGAGCTCAGTCACGGTCTCGTCGGCGCTGAGACCCCGGGCCCCGCAGGCCGCGATCCTTTCGCCATAGCTTGAACCAGAACCAATCGCCTGCGCGAAGATCGTGGGGTTGGTGGTAACACCGACCACATCGTGGGTCTGCATGAGCCCGACGAGGTTGCCGCTCTCGATCCGTTCCCGTGAGAGGTCGTCGAGCCAGATACTCACTCCGGCTTCACTCAACCGAGATGTGCGCGGATTCATATGTTTCTTCCCCTAATGAGGTTGGGTGGTCAACTGGCGAGGGAGTCACGGGCGGCGGTGGCCACTGCCTCCGCAGTGAACCCAAACTCACGGAAAAGCGTCTCGTAGTCGGCCGACGCTCCATAGTGCTCGATGGAAACGGAGCGACCGCGATCGCCGACGTACTCGCGCCAGCCGAGTGCGATTCCCGCCTCCACGCTGACCCGGGCGGTGACCGCTGCCGGCAGAACGCTTTCGCGATATTCGGGTGACTGCTCAGCAAACCACTCGAGGCAGGGAGCAGACACCACGCGGGCACCGATGCTCTCGCTCGCGAGCTGTTCGCGGGCAGCGATGGCGAGCTGCACCTCTGATCCGGTGGCAATGAGAATCACGTCAAGACTGTCGGTGGGGGACTCTGCGAGCACGTAGGCACCCATACGCGCACCCTCGGCGGCGGCGAACGTGTTGCCGCTCGCCGCCCCAGTGCCGCGCGCAAACACGGGTACATTCTGGCGCGTGAGCGCGAGGCCCACGGGGCCTGCCTGACGGCTCAGAGTCTCGTGCCAGACGATCGATACCTCGTTCGCATCCGCCGGTCGTACGATCGCAAGGTTCGGGATCGCGCGCAGGGATGCCAGATGCTCGATGGGCTGATGCGTGGGACCGTCCTCACCCAGGGCGATGCTGTCATGCGTCCAGACGAAGATGCTGGGCACGTTCATCAAGGCAGCGAGTCTCACCGCGGGGCGCATGTAGTCGGCGAATTGCAGGAAGGTACCCCCGTAGCTGCGGGTCTTTCCGTGTAGCTGAATGCCGTTGAGGATCGCGGCCATCGCGTGCTCGCGAATGCCAAAGTGCAGCACGCGCCCGTAGGGATCGCCGCTCCACGAGTTGGTCGAGTGGTGCGCGGGAACGAACGATGCCGCCCCCGAGATGGTGGTGTTATTCGACCCAGCAAGGTCTGCCGAACCACCCCACAGCTCAGGCAGCACGGGGGCGAGAGCGTTGATCACCTTCCCGCTCGCAGCACGCGTCGCCACGCTCGTGCCCGCTTCGAAGCTCGGGAGCGCGGTGAGAGCCTCGTCGGGGAGGTGCCCTGATTCGAGGCGATCAAACAACGTCTTGCGCTCGGGGTGTGCACTGGCCCAGCGATCAAAATCGGCCTGCCAGTGGGCACGGGCGGCAGCGCCACGATCCACCGCGCCGCGGGCATGCGCAAGAACCTCCGGGTCAACCGCAAAGTGCACCTCGGGGTCAAATCCCAAAGCCTCTTTGAGTGCCACGAGCTCTGCTGCGCCCAGAGCGGAGCCGTGGATGCCACCCGTGTTCTGCTTCCCGGGGGACGGCCAACCAATAATGGTCTTCAGGATGATCAGTGACGGACGTGTGGTCTCGGCCTTGGCCGACTCGATCGCCGCGTGGAGTTCACCCAGGTCTTCGACGTACGCTCCGCTCTTCTTCCAGTCGACCTCGATGACCTGCCATCCGTAGGCCTCGTAGCGTTTCGCGACGTCCTCCGAGAAGGAGATGTCGGTGTCGTCCTCAATCGAGATCTGGTTGCTGTCATAGATCGCAATGAGGTTGCCCAGCTCTTGGTGCCCCGCGAGGGATCCCGCTTCGCTCGTGACTCCCTCTTGCAAATCTCCGTCGCCTGCAATGACGTAGGTGAAGTGATCAAAGGGGCTCGTGCCGGGAGCTGCGTCCGGGTCGAAGAGCCCGCGCTCGAAACGCTGGGCGTAGGCAAATCCAACCGCTGATGCAAGCCCCTGGCCGAGCGGGCCGGTCGTGATCTCGACACCCGCAGTGTGACCGTACTCAGGGTGACCCGGGGTCTTCGATCCCCAGGTGCGAAGAGCCTGAATGTCTTCGATCTCGAGTCCGTAGCCACCGAGGTACAGCTGGACGTATTGGGTCAGCGAACTGTGACCCACCGACAGGATGAATCGGTCGCGGCCGACCCAGGTCGGATCGCTCGGGTCGTGACGCATCACCTTCTGATGCAGCAGATACGCCACCGGGGCGAGACTGATCGCAGTGCCCGGATGACCGTTACCCACCCGCTCGACGGCATCTGCCGCCAGCACTCGGGCGGTGTCTACCGCACGGTCGTCCAGCTCATTCCACTGCAGTTGGTGTGCCAATGCCCAGCCTCTCATAAACGATGGGTGCGTGCCGAATTGCACCTGAAGCAAGCCTACAGCGCGGGCCGGTACCATAGAGGGCGATGTCAACGAGAACCGTGAGCACAGGCACCCCGGAAACCAGGCGCACACCTGGAGGATTTTGGCGACGGGTCAAGGCCTACGTCGCTCTCACCAAACCGCGTGTCATGGAGCTCCTGCTCGTGGTCACCGTTCCGGCGATGATACTCGCAGAGCGAGGCCTGCCCAATCTGTGGCTCGTGATCGCGACATTGATTGGCGGTGCGATGAGCGCCGGTTCGGCGGGGTCGTTCAACTGCTACCTCGACCGCGACATGGATCGCAAGATGAACCGCACCAAGAACCGACCGTTGGTTACCGGGGAAATTTCCGACCGAAACGCACTCGTGTTTTCATGGGTGCTCGGTGCCATCTCCGTGGGTTGGTTGTGGATCACCACCAACTGGCTTGCAGCAGTTCTGAGTGCTGCGGCGATCTTCTTTTACGTCGTCGTCTACACACTCTTGCTCAAGCGACACAGTGAGCAGAACATCATTTGGGGCGGTATCGCTGGATGTTTTCCGGTCTTGATTGGCTGGGCCGCGGTTACCGGCTCTCTTGACTGGCCTGCCTGGGTGTTCTTTTTGATCATCTTCCTTTGGACACCGCCTCACTACTGGCCACTCTCGATGAAATACCGCGAAGACTACGCGACCGCAGGTGTGCCGATGTTGGGTGTCGTGCGCGGACGAATCACGGTGGGGTTGCAGATCATTCTCTACACCTGGGCAACAGTGGCCTCAAGCCTGCTGCTCATCCCTGTCGCCCAGATGGGGTGGGTGTACACGATTGCCTCGGTCACAGCTGGAGCGTACTTCATCATTGAGGCACACCGCCTATACGGGAGCGCGATACGGGGCCGAGAAGGAAGGCCGATGCGCGTGTTCCATGGCTCGATTAGTTATCTCTCGATCATCTCTATTGCCATCGCGGTAGATGCGCTGCTCCCGATCTAAGAGGCAGTAGAACTTCAGCAAGGCGGACTCTCCAATCTGGGGAGGTCGCCTTGTTGTGTTTCTTGTCTTGGTTCACCCAGAGTCGCAGGTTCTGATCCTCGCAAATAACTCACCTGACACCAATTCCAAAATATATCTTGACATTGGAGAAATATATTTAGAGACTTCCAGAGTCCGGTTCGCGAATGAGACGGGCTGGCATTTCACGACAAGGAGGTCGTATGAGCAACGAAGCTCAATCATCGATTGATTACGAAGAATTCCGACATACCCCGGAATTCCAGCAGCTGAAACGCCGCTATCGCGGCTTCGTGTTCCCTCTCACGGCCGCCTTCATGGTCTGGTTTCTCGGGTATGTTGCGCTGGCAGCGTTTGCACACGATTTCATGGCAATACCCGTCCCGGGATTTGTCAATCTTGGGATGCTCCTTGGGCTGTTGCAGTTCGTCTCAACGTTTGTGATCACGATGTGGTACGTCCGCTTCGCAAACAAGAAGCTCGATCCACTGACGACCGACCTACGTGCCGAGCTCGAGAGTCGCGATGCCACATCGACCACTGAGGAGGGCCAGCTATGACTTCCTTCTTCATGCAAGAGGGTGGTGCTGAACAGAATCCCGTCCTCAACATCTCAATCTTCCTCGCATTTGTTGCTGTCACTATGGTGATCGTCATTCGCGCCAGCCGCACGAACAAGAGCGCTGCCGACTTTTACGCGGGCGGCCGCTCCTTCACCGGCCGCCAGAACGGCATCGCCATCGCGGGCGACTATCTCTCCGCGGCCTCATTTCTCGGGATTTGTGGCGCCATCGCAATGAATGGGTACGACGGATTTCTGTACTCGATCGGATTCCTCGTGGCGTGGCTCGTGGCCCTGCTCCTCGTAGCCGAGCTCATGCGCAACACCGCGAAGTTCACCATGGCCGACGTGCTCTCGTTCCGTCTCCAGCAACGCCCGGTGCGCATGGCGGCGGCACTCACGACCCTGGCTGTCTCATTCTTCTACCTATTGGCTCAGATGGCAGGGGCCGGTGGCCTGGTCTCGCTCCTGCTCGGCCTCAACGATCAGCTGGGTCAGTCTCTGGTGATCGTCGTCGTGGGCGTGGTGATGATCCTGTACGTGCTGATCGGCGGTATGAAAGGCACGACTTGGGTGCAGATCATCAAGGCGGTTCTCTTGATCTCCGGCGCTGGAGTTATGACTGTGTGGGTGCTCGCACTCAATGGATTCAACTTCGGCGCACTCCTGGATGCTGCAGTGAACAACCCGGAAAACGCAAATGGTGCGGCCATCCTCGTTCCGGGGTTGCAGTATGGTTCGAACCCGTTTGACTTCGTGTCGCTCGCGCTCGCGCTCGTGCTCGGCACGGCGGGCCTGCCACACGTGCTCATGCGCTTCTACACGGTGCCCACAGCAAAGGAAGCCCGTCGATCCGTGGTGTGGGCGATCTGGTTGATCGGTATCTTCTACCTTTTCACGCTCGTGCTTGGCTTTGGCGCGGGCGCAATGGTTGGCCCAGAAACAATTGCTGCGGCACCCGGTGGGCAGAACTCTGCTGCGCCGCTGTTGGCACTCGAACTCGGTGGGCCGTTGCTGTTGGGCTTCATCTCAGCCGTCGCGTTCGCAACGATCCTGGCTGTGGTGGCCGGGCTGACGATCACGGCATCGGCATCGTTCGCCCACGACATCTATGCGAGTGTCATTAAGAAGGGTAAAGCGTCGCCAAAGCAAGAGGTGAAGGTCGCTCGAATCACCACCCTGGTCATTGGTGCGGCCGCGATCCTGGGTGGGATTGGGGTGCAGGGTCAGAACGTCGCGTTCCTCGTTGCGCTCGCGTTTGCTGTCGCTGCGAGTGCGAACCTGCCGACCATTCTCTTTTCATTGTTCTGGAGTAAGTTCACGACTCGCGGTGCCGTCTGGAGCATGATCGGTGGCCTCGTGACCGCAGTCGGTCTGATTGCACTGTCGCCAGTCGTGTCAGGGAATGAGACGGCCATGCTCGGTGCGGGGATCGACTTCGCCATCTTCCCGCTGAAGAACCCCGGTATCGTCTCGATACCTGTGGGCTTCTTCCTCGCGTGGTTGGGCTCGGTCACCGAGCGACGTGCAGAGTCAAGCAAGCTCGCTGCCGAGATGGAGGTGCGCGCGCTCACTGGGTTCGGTGCGGAACCCCCGGTGAAGCACTAACCGGTCGCGGGGGGGGGGGGGGGGGAGGGGGGGGGGGGGGGGGGGGGAGGGGGGGGGGGGGGGGGGGGGAGAGGGGGCGAGGGGTGTCAGC
>NZ_JBPCEU010000011.1:104774-124851 GCF_050971685.1 Leucobacter fengyongliangi
TGGTGAAGAATGAACCGTTCGGGGTTCCCGCGGAAGGGTTCGGCAAGCGGCCACCGCGCTTAGTTGACCGAGTCCTCAGCCGACCTCCGCTTCAGGCGAAGAATGACGACCGTCTGTGCCGCGGCCGCGAGCGAAGCAAGCACCATGTGCACCCCAACGGCAAATGCGGGCAAACCGTTGCGGGCTTGATAGATACCCACCAGCACCTGTATCGCGACGACCAGCAGCAGGGCAACGAGCCAGGCCTTCGGCCGCAGGCCCCGGAGGATGGCCCAGATCACCAGGGACAGGGTCAGCGCGGTGAGCGCGTACCCGGGCCAGGCGTGAACGTGCGAGAGCCAGACAGCATCGAATCCGTTGCGGCCGACAGCCGAGTCTCCCGAGTGCGGGCCAGCGCCAGTTGTCAGAACGCCCACGAAGACGGTCAGTGCAAGCACCAGGCTGTTGACGTGGGTGAGGACAGCAAAGCCTCGCGGCACGATCAGCTCGCGCGGACCGGGTACCTCCCGCATTCTGACGAGGAAGGCGGCGGCCACACAGACAAGAACGAGTGATGCCACGTAGTGGAACCCAACGATGAGTGGGTTGAGATCCGTGAGTACGGTGATCCCTCCGACCACAGCTTGCGCCACGATCCCGATCAAGATCACTGCGGCCAGAGTGAAAAGGTCTCGGCGCTTCCGACGGATCCGCCAGACGAGGAGAAATACCAGCACCGCAAGGATGCCCAGCACTCCGGTGAGTGTCCGGTTGCCAAACTCGATGATCCCGTGGATCCCCATCTCCTCAGTCGGGACGAGCGACTCGGGGGTGCAGAGCGGCCACGTGGGGCACCCCAGCCCGGAACCGGTGAGCCGCACTGCTCCGCCCGTGGCGATAATGCCAACGTTTGCCACGAATGATGCCCACGCAAGCGTCGGAAGGAACCGGGGGAGAGCGGGTCTCGCCCCGGGAGCTGCTGCGCTGCGCGTGTGGCTCACTGTGGACACTGCGGTTTCCTTTCGAAAGGGAGCTTCCTTCGCTCAGAGCGCAACGACTCCGCCTGCGGATTCACATGCGGGTGAAGTACCATGGGAAGCTGAGCTTACGAACGGTGATCCGGCCTCGCTGTGGAGTGCACAGTCGGTCGGATCCGTCCGAAGCCCAGACTACTGCACCGTTGCAGGGAACCAGGTGGATGCCCCACCCCGCAAAACTGACATTGTCGGTGCAGTGCACGGTTCCCGAAACGAGACGATCGAGGGATGGAACGATGCCAGACGTGCTGATTGAACGGCCCGAGCTCGACAGCTTGGGAGTATATGAATTTGGCTGGCATGACAAAGACGAGGCCGGTGCTGTTGCTCAGCGTGGGCTCAGTGAAGCTGTTGTGCGCAATATTTCTGGCCTGAAAAACGAGCCTGAATGGATGTTGGAGCGCCGTTTGAAGGCGCTGCAGATTTTCGGCCGCAAGCCGATGCCGACCTGGGGAGCCGACCTCAGCGCGATTGACTTCGACAACATCAAGTACTTTGTGCGATCCACCGAACAGCAGGCCACCAGCTGGGAAGAATTGCCGGAGGAAATCAAGAACACGTACGAGCGTCTGGGCATCCCCGAGGCAGAACGCCAGCGTTTGGTTGCCGGAGTCGCCGCACAGTACGAGTCTGAGGTTGTCTATCATCAGATTCGGGAAGATCTCGAACAGCAGGGAGTGCTCTTCCTCGACACGGATACCGCGTTACGCGAGCATCCCGAGATCTTCAAGGAGTATTTCGGCACCGTGATTCCGTCCGGCGACAACAAATTTGCCGCTCTGAATACCGCGGTGTGGTCGGGTGGTTCCTTCGTCTACGTACCCAAGGGCGTACACGTTGAGATTCCGTTGCAGGCATATTTCCGTATCAACACGGAAAACATGGGCCAGTTTGAGCGCACCCTCATCATCGCCGACGAGGACAGCTACATCCACTACATCGAGGGCTGCACCGCGCCGATCTACAAGAGCGACTCGTTGCACTCGGCGGTCGTTGAGATCATCGTGAAGAAGAACGCCCGTGTGCGCTACACCACGATTCAGAACTGGTCGACGAATGTCTACAACCTGGTGACCAAGCGCGCGGTGGCAGAAGAAGGCGCCACTATGGAATGGGTCGACGGCAACATCGGTTCGAAGGTCACGATGAAGTACCCTTCGATTTACCTCACCGGTGAGCACGCAAAGGGAGAGACGCTCTCCGTCGCATTCGCGGGCCCCGGTCAGCACCAGGATGCCGGAGCCAAGATGATTCACATGGCCCCGCACACCAAGTCGTCGATTCTTTCAAAGTCAATTGCACGAGGGGGCGGCCGAACCGGCTATCGCGGCGAGGTGCGGATCGACGCGTCCGCGCACCACGCGGCCAACTCCGTGGTGTGTGACGCGCTGCTCGTCGACACGATTTCGCGAAGCGATACGTACCCGGCGATCGATATTCGCACCGACGATGCCGAGCTTGGACACGAAGCGACCGTGTCGCGCGTGAGTGAAGACCAGCTGTTCTACCTCATGAGTCGCGGGCTGGAAGAGGCCGAGGCGATGGCGATGATCGTGCGCGGCTTCATCGAGCCGATTGCCCGCGAGCTGCCGATGGAATATGCACTTGAACTGAACAAGCTCATCGAGATGGGCATGGAAGGATCCGTCGGATAATGACCGAAGCTGTAGCCACGAGAGAATCCGTTCAACACGGTTTCGTCGCCCACTCCGATGGGGGTCTCGACAAAAAGGTACCGGTACAGACCCGGTCTGAACGATTCACCTCAACCGATGTCTCCGACTTTCCCGTCGTCACCGGCCGAGAGGCAGTCTGGAAGTTCGCACCCGTCGCGAAGCTCGATGCCCTGTTGAACGGTGAGCTTGATGGATCGCGAATCCCGCTCGCGGTCACCAATGCCACGGGTGTATCGAGCGAGTGGATCGGGCGTGACGATGCTCGCATCGGTCGCGCTGGGGCCCCGGAAGAGCGAGCCGCCGCCGCCGCGTGGTCGGCCTTTTCCGAGGCCCACCTCATCACGGTGTCTAGCGAAGAAGCGGTGACCACTGTGGTCACGCGGTCAGAGCTCGGCACAGTCCCGCGTGCCGCGCACACCGTTATCGAGGCGAAGGCCCACGCCCGCGGGCTCGTGATCCTCGAGAACCGAGGTGCGGCGACTATCTCAGAGAACGTAGAGATCGTCGTGGGAGACGGTGCCGATCTCACTGTTGTGAGTATCCAGCAGTGGTCTGAGGATGCCCAGCACCTAGCAAGCCATTACGCGACGGTCGGTCGAGATGCTTCGCTGAAGCACATCGTGGTCTCACTGGGTGGAGCCATCGTGCGCGTGAACCCCACGATTCACTTGGATTCGCAGGGTGCCAATGGTGAAGCATACGGCGCGTACTTTGCCGACGCAGGGCAGCACCTAGAGCAGCAGGTCTACCTCGACCACAATGCCCCCAACACGCGCAGCCGTGTCAACTACAAGGGCGCGCTGCAGGGCCAGGGTGCACGAACCGTGTGGATCGGCGATGTGCTTATTCGCCGGACCGCCAGCGGCACCGACTCGTACGAGCAGAACCGCAATCTTACGCTCACTGAAGGCACCCGAGCGGATTCCATCCCGAACCTCGAGATCGAGACTGGCGACATTGAGGGTGCCGGCCACGCAAGTGCCACAGGCCGATTCGATGACGAGCACATTTTTTACCTGCAGAGCCGAGGCATCTCCGCCCAAGAGGCGCGCAAGCTCGTCGTGCGGGGATTCTTGCTTGAGGTCATCGGCCAGATCGGCAATGCCGAGACTGAAGAGCGACTGCAGACTGCCATCGAGGATGAGCTCGCGGAGGCAGCACACTCGTGACCAGGCAGAAAGCTCTCGCACTTAGCGACTTGACACAGGATCAGGCAGTGCGTGTCGTGATTGACGATGTTCCCATCGCCGTCGTGCTCGACGCGCAGGGAGAGGTGCACGCCATAGGCGATACCTGCTCTCATGGCCAGATCAGCCTCGCCGAAGGATTCGTTGAAGGCGATACCCTGGAATGTTGGGCTCACGGCTCTGCATTTTCACTCCGCACGGGTCAGCCCCAAAACCTCCCGGCCTACGAACCGGTTCCCGTGTATGCCGTCGAAATCGAAGACGGCCACGTATACATTGACCCCAGAGTTATGAAAGAGATCTCCGCATGAGTTCCGTACTTGAAATCAAGGATCTGCACGTTAGTGTCGACACCGAACAAGGCCCCATTGAAATTCTGAAGGGCGTGAACCTGACCATTCGTCAGGGCGAAACCCACGCGATCATGGGCCCGAACGGCTCCGGCAAATCGACCCTGGCATACGCGATCGCGGGTCACCCGCGATACGAAGTCACCCGCGGTTCGATTCTTCTCGACGGCGTCGAGGTCACAGAAATGGAAGTAGACGAGCGCGCGCGCGCCGGTCTGTTCCTCGCAATGCAGTACCCGGTCGAGATTCCGGGTGTGACGAACGCTAACTTCTTGCGTACGGCCAAGACCGCGATAGCGGGAGAGGCCCCCGCGATCCGCACCTGGATGAAAGATGTGAAGGCCGCGATGGAGGATCTGCGCATGGATTCCTCCTTTGCTGGACGCAACGTGAACGAAGGCTTCTCGGGCGGCGAAAAAAAGCGCAACGAGATCCTGCAGCTCGAACTGCTGAAGCCGCGGTTCGCCGTGCTTGACGAGACCGACTCTGGTCTTGACGTCGACGCGTTGAAGGTGGTCTCGGAGGGTGTGAACCGTGCGAAGGAGAGCACTGACCTTGGGGTGCTTCTCATCACGCACTACACGCGTATCCTTCGGTACATCAAGCCAGACTTCGTCCACGTCTTCGTTGACGGCCGCGTTGCAGAGCAGGGTGGACCCGAGCTCGCCGATCGACTCGAGGCGGAGGGCTATGACCGTTTTCTGCCCGAAGCCGTTGAGGCCTAGGCTGAGACCATGAACGAGACCGTGAAGATCACGACGATCGATCCCGAATTCCGCGAGCAGGCGATAGAGGCGCTTAAAAACGTCTCTGACCCCGAGCTGGGTGTCAATATCGTCGACTTGGGGCTGATCTACGATCTCGCCTACGACGAAGAGAACGACGCCCTGGTGATCAGCATGACACTGACAAGTGCCGGCTGCCCGCTGACCGATGTCATTGAAAATGACATCGCGGAGGCCCTCGACGGACTGGTGGTTGCCTTCCGCATCAATTGGGTGTGGATGCCGCCATGGACGCCCGAGCGCATCACCGAAGATGGCCGCGACATGATGAGAGCGCTCGGATTCTCGATCTAGGATCGAGATCAGTGGCAGCCCAGTGGGCTGTCACCACCTGAGTGCTCTGCCGGAGGCAGTTGGGCTTTTCCATCTAGTCATTTGCTTTTCCACGAAGGCCCGGGCCGCCCAGCCCGGGCCTTCGCATGCCACATGAAGTAGGAGTTCCCTTGATCACGGTCGAAAATCTCGCAATCGACGTTGGCGCGCGTCGACTGATGTCTGGAGTCACCTTTCGCGTGACTCCGGGCGATAAAATCGGCCTGGTCGGGCGAAACGGAGCGGGGAAGACCACGCTGACGCGCACCCTCTCTGGAGAACTCCAGCCCGCCGAAGGCAGCATCAGCGTTTCGGGCGAACTTGGGTTTCTTCCGCAGGATCCACGCACAGGCGACCCCGACCAGCTTGCCCGCCACCGGATTCTTGACGCGCGCGGATTGGGAACGCTGACTCAGCAGATCACTAAGGCTGCCGATGACATGGCATCTGAGGATCCTGCCATCGCCGACAAGGCAATGAAGCGCTTCGGCAACCTGACCGATCGTTTTCAGACGCTGGGTGGCTACGCGGCGGAGGCAGAAGCGGCTTCGATTTCCAACAACCTGGGTCTTCCTGACCGTGTGCTCGACCAGCCGCTGGGCACTCTGTCTGGTGGTCAGCGACGTAGGATCGAGCTCGCACGCATCCTCTTCTCCGATGCCGACACGATGATCCTTGACGAGCCCACGAACCACCTCGATGCGGACTCAATCGTGTGGTTGCGTGAGTTCCTGAAGAGCTACCGCGGGGGAGTGATCGTGATTAGCCACGACATCGATCTCGTCGGTGACACTGTGAATCGGGTGTTCTACCTCGACGCAAACCGCCAGGTTATCGACATCTACAACATGGGATGGAAGCTCTACCTGCGTCAGCGTGCGGCCGATGAGGAGCGCAGACGCAAAGAGCGCACCAGCGTCGAGAAGAAGGCTTCGGCACTGCAGCAGCAGGCCGCGCGCTTCGGCGCGAAGGCATCAAAGGCCGCGTCCGCCCATCAGATGGTCGCCAGAGCCGAGAAGATGCTCTCCGGGCTCGAAGACGAGCGTCAAGTGGATCGCGTCGCGAAGCTCCGCTTTCCCGACCCTGCGCCGTGCGGTAAAACACCGCTCATGGGGGAGATGCTCTCAAAGTCCTACGGATCGCTCGAGATCTTCGCCGGTGTTGATCTCGCAATCGACCGAGGCTCCAAGGTCGTGATTCTGGGCCTGAACGGCGCGGGCAAGACCACCCTCTTGCGAATCCTGGCCGGGGTGGACGAACCCGACGCAGGCAGCCTGATTGCGGGACACGGGCTCAAGGTTGGATACTACGCGCAGGAGCACGAAACGCTCGACGTGAAGGCCAGCGTGCTCCACAACATGGTGTCGGTGTCGCGACACCTGACGGAGACTGAAGCTCGTCGGGTATTGGGCTCGTTCCTGTTCACGGGCGACGACGTGCACAAGCCCGCGGGTGTGCTTTCCGGTGGCGAGAAGACGAGGCTCGCCCTCGCGATGCTCGTGGTTTCGAGTGCCAACGTACTGCTGCTTGATGAGCCCACGAACAACCTCGATCCAGCGAGCCGCGAGGAGATCCTCGATGCCCTCGCGAACTTCACGGGAGCGGTCGTGCTGGTCTCGCACGATCCGGGTGCAGTTGAGGCGCTCAATCCCGAGCGCGTGCTGATCATGCCAGAGGGCACCGAAGATCACTGGTCGAAGGAATACCTCGATCTCATCGAGCTCGCCTAAACGTCGAGCAGGGCATCTTCGACGTCGGCATCGCTCGGGCCTCGCCGCCGTCGCCGTTCGGCGCGTCGAGCGTCCTCACGAAGGACGGATGCGTCGCCAGCGTTGAGGTTGCGGTACTCCTGTCGCGCGGCATATGCCACGCCAATGATGGCGATCAGGATGAAGACGTACCACTGCAGCGCGTATGAAAGGTGCGGTCCTTCATCTCGTTCCGGCTTCGCCGGGAGGATGCCAGTGTTGCCCGATGGAGTTTCTGACACGAGCTGTCCGTACGCTCCGGTGAATACACGGTCGGAATTCAGTTGCGACCCCAGTTCGGTGAGGTTGATGCTCGCTACCGACCGACCCGAGGTGCTCCTCCCGAAGATCTCCGGTTCGCTCGCTCGCAGTCGCGCCTCTACGGTGACGAGACCGTCGGGCGCCTCAGGAAGGTTCGCCGGAATCTCATCGGCACCGGCAACGGGAACCCAGCCGCGATCCACAAAGAAAACTGTGCCATCGGTGAGTTGCAGCGGCATGATCATATTCGAACCGACACCCTCAGCCGCGGGTCGATTGCGAGCGAGAAATGGCTCGCCGATGTACGTGCCGATCGCCTCGATCGTTTGCCACTTCAACTCGTCCTCGTCGAAGTCGCTGAGACCAGTGACGGCTTCTGAGAGGGGGATGACCGGGGCATCGTAGTTCGCGTCGATACGCGCGATCTCGGCCCGGGCTTCCGCTCTGCGATCGAATTGCCAGTTGCCAAACCAGACGCACGCAAGGGAGAACAGGATCAACATCGCGAGGTACCCGAACCAGCGCCTGCTGCGCAGGAAGTTCCATCCGACGGTCCGCGTGTCAGTCACTCCACTATCTCCTCACCGCTAATCGGTGAGACCTCAACCGGGAAGGACCGGGTCGTGAGGTAGTCACGCAGGAAATCAAGGTGCTCATCGCACGCCAGCCAAGTCTTTCGGCGTTCCTCGCCGTGAATTTTCGGGTTTCGCCAGTGGATCGCGGCAGTCGCACGCTCCCGACACGCGGCGCGCGAGCACTCGAGTATCTGTGGGGTGTTGGCGCCAAGCGACACCGTGAGCACACCGCTCACGTGGAATCACCGCTCTTGCGTCGCTCGGCCGGTGCGTCGATGACGATGAGGGTCGCTGGCGACTCCGGGGTCCCAGCCCGCGCAGTGCCGGCTTCAGACGGAGCACTCCCCGTGAGCTCCAACGGTGTCGGTGCTTCAGGACGGTCGCCATCACCGCCGTGGTCGACGGCGTTGGCGACGAGAACCGCAAACCAGGGCAGGATGACGGAACCCGCGGCGGCCACCAAGATCCACCAGCCGCGCACCCAAAAGAGTGAGGCAATGCACACCACCCGCAGACTCATCGCGATGAAGTACATGCGCATGCGACGCGCACGATCTTCGGCCGGGGTCACCCCTGCCGAAGTCACGCTGTATTGCTCAGACATGCGCCTCGTCTCCGTTCACTCCTAGAGTACCGCCCCGCACTGAGTGCCCGGTGCGAGCAGACCTCGGGAAGTGTCGAGTTCCTCTAGGCTGATCAGAGCATTCGACGGAAGGATCCACCCGATGAACACCCCTCGTACCGTACTCGTGACCGGCGGCAATCGCGGCATCGGATATGCCATCGCAGAACGGATGATCGCGGACGGGCACCGCGTGGCCGTGACCGCGCGCTCGGGCGAGGGCCCGGTTGGCACACTGACGGTGCGAGCCGAGATGACCGATTCGGCGTCTATCGATGCCGCGTTCTCAGAGGTCGAGCGCGAACTCGGTCCGGTCGAAGTCGTCGTGGCAAACGCTGGGATCACTAAAGACACACTGCTGCTGCGGATGACGGAGGAAGAGTTCACGAGCGTCATCGATACCAATCTCACCGGCACGTTTCGCGTAGTTAAGCGCGCGGCGAAGGGCCTGTTGAAGGCTCGATTTGGGCGAGTCATTTTGATCTCGAGCGTGGTCGGACTGTACGGCTCACCCGGGCAGATCAACTATTCCTCGTCAAAAGCCGGACTCGTGGGCTTCGCTCGGTCGCTCACTCGAGAACTGGGTTCGCGCGGTATCACCGCGAATGTGATCGCCCCCGGTTTCATCGAAACCGACATGACCTCGGAGCTTCCGGAAACGCAACAGAAGCAGTACCTGAGCTCCATTCCGGCCGCGCGCTTCGGTCAGGTCTCTGAGATCGCCGCCGCCGCCTCGTGGCTCGCTGGAGACGAGGCGGGGTACATCTCGGGGGCTGTCATTCCGGTCGACGGTGGCCTCGGGATGGGCCACTAGAGCCTTACGGGGTCTCGAGCAACCTGTCGAGCAGCGGGATTGCCCGCCGCAGGTCGTCTTCGATCGCCACATCAGCGAAGTCAGTAACAACGGGCTTCGCGTTGAACCCGACCGAGAGCGCGGCGACTTCCATCATTTTGAGGTCGTTCGCGCCGTCACCGATGGCAACCGTCGAGCCCCAGTGGATCCCTTCGGCCGCAGCCCATTCCCGCAGGGCATCGGCCTTCGCCTGCGCGTCGATGATCGGGCCCGTCAGTCTTCCTGTGAGCTTCCCGTCGGCGACCTCCAGGCGGTTCGCGCGCCAGTAGTCGAGGTGCAGGTCTTGGGCGAGCGGATCGAGTACCTCGTGAAAGCCCCCCGAGACCACCCCAACCTTGCCGCCCCGAGCGTGCACCTCGGCGACAAGTTCGTGGATCCCGGGTGTCGGCCTCACGCGCCGATAGGTCTCCTCGAATACCGACTCGGGCACACCTGCCAGCGTCGCCACCCGCTCTCGGAGGCTCTCTGCGAAATCGAGTTCCCCGCGCATGGCCCGCTCGGTCACTTCGGTGACCTGCTCGCGGGTGCCCGCGGCATCGGCGAGGAGCTCGATGACCTCATCTTGAATCGTCGTTGAATCGCAATCGAGTACCACCAGGGGGCGGGGAGTGGGGGAGAGGGTCATGCGTCCAGTGTAGAGATCGCACACGCTGTCATCGCGCACCAACCGGGAGCATCTGACTGAGTAGGCTTGCAGCTATGGTCAATGTGCTCCGGTTTACCGATGTTTCCTACGTGCGGGGCGGTCGTCCCATCCTTGACGGGGTGAACTGGGAGGTTGACAGCTCAGAGCGCTGGGTGGTGCTCGGCGCGAACGGTGCTGGCAAGACCACGTTGCTGCGGATCGCGACCGCCAATGACTATCCCACCTCGGGCACGGTCGAGGTCCTCGACCAGAAGCTCGGCACCTTTGACATTTGGGAGTTGCGTAACCGACTGGGGTTCGCGTCGACCGCGACGGCCCGTCGCATTCCCGCAAGCGAGACTGTGAGGAATCTCGTCCTGACCGCTGCCTATGCGGTTGAGGGTCGCTGGAACGAGTCGTATGACGACTATGACTTCCGGCAGGCTGATCGCATCGTCGCCGAATGGGGCCTCACAGAGTTGGCAGACCACCCGTTCGGCACCCTTAGCGATGGGGAACGCAAGCGCGCGATGATTGCCCGTGCGGTGATGACCGATCCCGAGTTGCTCCTCCTTGACGAGCCGAGCGCGAGTCTTGATCTGGGCGCGCGTGAGCGTCTCCTGCAGATGTTGTCAGGGTTTGCGCAATCGCCTGACTCGCCGGCCATGATCATGGTGACCCATCACGTGGAAGAGATTCCTCCCGGGTTCACTCACGTCCTCATGCTAAAAGATGGCAAGATTCAGGCATCGGGGCCCATTGCTCAGACGCTCACCGCCGAGTCGCTGGGTGAGACGTTTGGAATGCGTTTTGATTTGAGCGTTGAAGGCGGTCGCTTCGCCGCGGTTGCGCGCGTTTAGCGTGGACGCACGAATCAACCCTCGTATCTGCTAAAGTAGAGTTTTGGCACATCACGGCTAAAGACTTCGTGCGCTCTGCGCATCAATCACCGACAGCATAAGGACACCCATGAAGACCGAGATCCACCCCGAGTACAACGCCATCGTGTTTCGCGACCTGGCTTCGGGCGAGACGTTCCTCACCCGTTCCACGCTCACCAGCAGCAAGACCATCGAGCTTGATGGTGCGACCTACCCGGTGATCGACGTTGAGATTTCGAGCGCCTCGCACCCGTTCTACACGGGCAAGCAGCGCATCATGGACTCGGCCGGTCGCGTCGAGAAGTTCAACAAGCGCTTCAAGGGCTTCGGGGCCTAAGCACGTCCTCGCCACTCAGGCGGGAGACGCAACAAGGCGGGCAACACCTTCGGGTGTCGCCCGCCTTGTTGCGTCTGGACTCGGTGCAGGGGTCCCAGTGCGGTAAGCCGCCCGAGGTTCAGCCCTCGCGGATGGGCCAGGCACCGTCAGCCACGAAGCTGACGTCTTTGACTCGTCGCATGTACTCCTGGAAGCTTTCGGCCTGTGCGGCCGCCCAGCCGATCTGAGCGTCATGTACCGCGAGAATCTCCTCCGGAAGAACTTTGGCGTACTTGCGCGCGATCGCTTGCGCCACGCGGCCCGCCGCAATCGCGTCTTCCCCGGCATCGTGCGCCGTGCCGAGTTCCACCTCGTAGTGCGCGGCGACAACTTCGAGCGTGCGCTTTCCCTTCCGGAATCGGTCGAACTGCTTATCGAGGATCAGTGGATCGATCACGGGGGAGACCGCGCCCGGCCACGTCACTCCGTGCCGAGCTGATTCGGCACGGAGCAGGCTGAGATCAAACGGCGCGTTGTAGGCCACCACGGGAAACCCCCGCTCAAGCATTGCGTGAAGCTGCAGCACGATCTGTCCCACGCCCACGTGGGCCTGGACACCGCTCGCCCGAGCCACCTCGGTGGTGATGCCGTGAATGCGCGCCGCCCCCTCTGGAATTTCGATGCCGGGATCGATCAGCCAGTCGTACCGTTCCTTTACCTCGCCAGATCCACCGATGAGTGCAATGGTTGAGCTCACAATGCGCGCACTCGAAGTGTCAACTCCGGTGGTCTCAGTATCGAAAACGGCCAGGTTTTCAGCCCACAAGGGCAGATAATCGGTCACGGTGCTCCTCTTCCTCGTTCCCGATGCTACCGGCAGGCACCGACATCGGTGGGCCGGACGGCTACACTCGACACGTGACCGACGCATTGCCAGACCTTCTCATTCCTACCCTTGGAGCTGACACCCGAGCGTGGCAGTATGGCGATCCGGGCGGCGCTCCGATGATTCTGGTGCATGGATTTCGCGGTGATCACCACGGGCTTGACCTGCTCGCGCGGGAGATCGCTCGACGCTCACCCGGAGTCCGCATCATCGTGCCCGATCTCCCCGGCTTTGGTGCCACCCCGGCGCTCCCTCGGCGCATACACGATCTCAATCTCTACGGTGAGTGGCTGCGCGAATTTGCCCTCCAGGTAGCCGGCGATCGTTTCGCGATACTCGGGCACTCATTTGGCTCGTTGGTGGTCGCAAACTCGATCGCGGGTGGCCTGGCTCCCAGTAACGTGATACTCATCAATCCAATTTCTGCCCCCGCTCTCGAGGGCCCGCAGGGTGTGCTGACGCAACTCGCCACCTGGTACTACCGTGCCGCCGATGCGCTTCCCGAGCGCGCGGCGCGTGGCCTCCTCGGGCATCCCATCATCGTGCGTCTGATGAGCGAGGTCATGGCAAAGACCCGAGACCGCGAACTCCGAGCCTGGATCCACGGTCAGCACGACACCTACTTCAGCATTTTCTCTGATACAGGTACCCTGCTTCAGGCGTTCCAGGCTTCTGTGTCGCACACCGTCGTTGAATACGCTGCTGCGCTGACCCAGCCCACCCTGCTCATTGCGGGTGATCGCGACGACATCACGCCACTGCCAGAGCAGCTATCGCTGCGCAACCGCCTCCTCGACGCGCGCCTGCGCATCGTCCCGGGAGTGGGCCACCTCGTGCACTACGAGGCGGTGGATCACGCAGCGGCCGAGATTCACTCGTTTCTCATTGCGCTCAGTACGACGGGGGAGCGGGTGTGAGGATCCACCAGATCGACAGCATCGACGCTCCCGAGCTTGCCGACTATACGCAACTCACCGACGTTGCGCTGCGTCGGGTGCGGGAGCCAGCCGAGGGGCTCTACCTCGCAGAGTCACCCAAGGTCATTGAACGCGCGTTGCGCGCTGGCCATCAGCCACGCTCGGTCCTAATCCTGCAGGAGTGGCTGCCCCGAGTTGAGCCGTTGCTCGAGAGATTTCCCGAGGTGCCGGTCTATGTCGGAACTGACGCGCAGCTTGAACAGCTCACCGGGTTTCACATGCATCGGGGTGCACTCGCGTCCATGCACAGACCTCAGGAACTCGATCCGCTTGAACTCCTGAGCCGCTCAGCTCGCGTTGTCGTGCTTGAGGACCTTGCCGATCACACCAATGTTGGCGCCATTTTTCGGTCGGTCGCGGCGCTTGGCGCGGATGCGGTCTTGCTCACACCCGCCTGCGCGGATCCACTGTATCGTCGCTCGGTCCGTGTGAGCATGGGTGCGGTGCTGCAGGTGCCGTGGGCACGGTTGCCCGACTGGCGCACCGCCGGCCCGATGATTCGAGATGCCGGATACGATCTCGTAGCGTTTGCGCTCCGGGAGGACGCCGAGGACCTCGCTGACTTCTCACACTCGCTGCCGCCGCGGCTCGCGCTGATGTTCGGTACCGAGGGTGAAGGCCTCAGCCGCAGGGCACTGGCCGCAGCGATCCGGAGCGTCGTCATCCCGATGGAACACGAGGTCGACTCACTCAACGTCGCAACCGCCGCCGCGGTGGCACTCTGGGCGGTTCGCGCGGCTGACCGCGCACACCCAGAAATTCGATAGCCGACGGCCGTAGGCTGCAGGCGACGACCTCGTCGCGCTGAGCGATCGAGACGGGGGAGAGGAGGGGAGCGAACGGGATGGGTATGCACCGTGGCCGCGCCCTGGCCTACGCGCTCCTTGCGCTCGTGTTCGGCGGATTGTCGTACGCAGTCGGCGTGGGCAGCCTGCTGGGTCAACGCGCTGAGGCAAGCGTGCTCGAGGCGGCAAGCTTCAGCTACGATCCGCCAGCGCCGCTGAGTCTTGTCTCTATTCCCGCTGTAATAGTGGCACTGGTGCTGATCGGCGCGCTTGCACTGTGGGCACACGGAGCGCGTCGCGCACTCGCGGTGGTGATTTTTCCGACGATCGCGATCGTGACCTCCCAACTCCTGAAGCAGCGGGTTCTGGAGCGTCCCGGGCTCTTCGAGTTCGACGCCGAGAACACCTTTCCCAGCGGGCACATGACCGTGTTCACTGTTGTGAGTGCGGCACTCATCTGGGCGGTACCGCGCACGCTGCAGCCCACAGCAGCCCTCCTTGGCGCGATCTTGACCGGGATCGCCGCCTGGCAGCTCCTCGAATATGGGTGGCACCGCCCGAGTGATCTCGTTGGAGCACTGTCACTCGGTGTGCTGGTGTTCGCGTGTGCCGCGCTGATCCGCGTGCGGAGTAGTCGCACGTTGCCTCTAGCGCCGGGCCGAGTGTCGTATGCGGTGAACAAGATTCTCGGAGTGCTGCTCGCAATTGTCGGCGCGACGTTGGTGGCGGGCGGCCTGGCACTGACGGTCGCCGCCGGCTGGTTCACCTCCGCGGAGTTAATGATCTCGGGCGCCCAGGTGGCCGTGATCGGGGCAAGCGTACTCGCTTCGCGCGCGTACGTCGCCCTCAGCGCGTAGCGCAGTCACGGCCGGCCAAGCGATAAGCGATCGAGAGGCCACATGCGGTGATTGCCGGGCTCACGCGACGTTCGATGATCTCGGCCAGAGCGTTTTACTCATGACCCTTGACCTTGCCTAAGTGTTGATAATCTATATTATGTCAGCTCGAGTTCTTCTTTGGTGCTCTCACCCAGGCCGCCACGCGCTTTGTTCCTGCGTCAGCGTCGTCGTAACTGCGACACTCCCCTCGAGCGTCCGGTGCACCGGGCAACGATCCGCAATTGAAAGCAATGACTCGCGCTGGTCGCTCGTCAACTCGCCTTCGATGGAGATCACTCTCTCAATATGGTCAACTTGGCCTGTTGTCTTCTCGCAGGTCGCACAGTCCTCTGCGTGTATACGCGAGTGCCTGAGTGTCACGCCGATTCTGCCGATGGGCCATTTCTTGCGTTCTGCGTACATTCTGAGCGTCATAGAGGTGCAAGCGCCCAGTGCCCCGAGCAAGTATTCGTAGGGTGACGGACCAGAGTCTGCGCCGATCGGGTGTGGCTCATCTGCGAGCTGAGAGTGGCGTGAGGTAGTCACCACCTGGCCGTATGGACGATAGCCGCTCTCCCCTACGTGTACGACACCCTCAGGTAATGACTCTGCTGAACCGCCGTGAACCATGGCCGGGAGCGAACTATCCACCTTCGGGAAGTATCGAGCCGCCCACACCGCGATGACCTCGGCGGCAAATTCAGCGTCAGCGGGCCGCGTGAGGAGATGATTGGCCTCGTCAAGGGCAATGAAAGACTTGGGGTGAGGTGCCGCATCAAAAATCTGCTGTGCGTGCTCGATCGGCACAATCCGATCCGTTGGAGAGTGCATGACCAGAAGCGCTGGGGCAAGGTGACTGATCTGGCCGCCCAACCGCTGGCCTTCTATGTCCGTGAGGAATTCCTGGCTCACCTGGAATGGTGTTCCGCCCAGATCGATCCAGGCGGCGCCGGTTGTCTCGATCTCCGTGACCTTCTCCTCGAGAACTCCCAAGACATGGCGTGGATCTGCTGGAGCACCAATCGTGGCAATTGCGCGCACTTCGGGGATCTTCTCCGCCGCTGCGAGCACCGCCGATCCCCCAAGCGAATGCCCAATCAAGAGACTCGGTGCTTCGAAGCGCAGGCGAAGAAAGTCAGCCGCTGCGACAAGGTCGTCAACGTTCGTCGAGAATGTCGTGTCGGCAAAATCGCCACCGGAGTGACCGAGCCCCGTGAAGTCAAACCGCAATACCGCGATGTCATGTTTTGTAAGAGCGCGAGCAATCCGAGTCGCAGCAACTGCGCCCTTCCCGCATGCGAAGCAATGCGCGAAAAGAGCGTATGCGCGCGGATTCCCGGGAGGCAACTCTAGCCGGCCAGCGAGGGTATCGCCCTGTGCGCCAGTGAACGTGGTTGGTTTCACCGAGGAACTGGTGCTTGTCATACCACTCCATCCGCCAGGTTTGCGAGTTGGTGTCAGCATACTCCGAACCCTGGAGCCCACCGCAGGCACCCGTCTCGCCCCGAGCAAGCTTATTGAAAAGCCTGGGCTTCACGTTCGCGAACGGCTCAGTATCTCAAGCACATGAACACACAGCTCGACATGACACTGGACACTGCTCTTCGGCAGGCGTGAACGGGAACGTATTGCACGAAGACTTGGCTCTTGCTAGCTTCGGTGACCTACAGAGATACACGGCCGCCTGGCCAAAATGAGGAAAACTGTAACGCCCTCAACACAACAGATTAGGCGAGACATGCACGATCAAAACGACAAGTCAGAGCCAAAGAACGCAGGTGTTGCTCCCCCGGACCATACCTCGCCGGGTCGAAAACCCCGGCGAAATGCCCCAGATACGCTTGTACCGGTCATAGATCCACCACACCCGGGTTTGATCCCTGGGATCGGAGTTGAACACACCGGAGTTCGCTTCCCGACGAACTGGCCAGTTCTGGGAATCGCTGTGGCGCTGACTGTCGCTGTGCTTGTCTGGGCTTTCCTGGCCCCGGAACAAATCTCCGAAGTGGGATCCGCGTCTTTGTCCTGGGTGACAATCAACTTCGGTTGGCTGTTTGGGGCCCTCGCGATTGCCATCACGCTCTTCATGCTCGCCGTAGGTTTTGGCCGCACAGGGGGAATTCGACTCGGTTCCGATGATGAGGAGCCCGAGTATTCCACAATGTCGTGGATCTCTATGTTGTTCGCTGCCGGCCTCGGGATCGGACTGCTGTTTTACGGGCCTCTTGAGCCGCTCACTTATTTCCTCAACCCTCCCCCAGGGGTGCGCGCCGACCCGGGCAGCAGCGCCGCTGAATTGCCGGCAATGGCTCAGACGATGCTGCATTGGGGTCCAATCGCCTGGTCGTTCTATGCGCTAGTGGGTGGGGCCATCGCCTACAGCGCGTATCGTCGAGGCCGGGCACCTCTCATATCTGCCCTCTTCGAACCAGTCTTCCCCGGATCATCACATCGGATACTCGGCCGAATCATCGACATTTTTGCCATTATCGTCACGCTGTTCGGCACCGCGGTCTCACTCGGAATTGGTGCTCTGCAGATCGAAAGTGGATTCCTCAAGGTCACGGGGCTCCCCCCGATGGGCAAGATTTTCATTGTTGGCGCGATGGGAATCCTCACGGCACTCTTCATTGCGTCAGCTGTCTCCGGGATCAAGCGTGGTATTCGAGCACTTTCAAATACCAATATGGTCCTGACCGGTCTTTTGGGGCTGTTTGTCCTCATCGCGGGGCCCACTGTCTTCCTGCTCAACCTCGTGCCCGCGTCAATCGTTGATTTTGTCAATCAGCTTGGAACAATGCTGGCTCGAAACCCCAATCAAGGCGAGGAAGCTTCCGCGTTCATGGCTTCTTGGACCACCTACTACTGGGCCTGGTGGGTGTCGTGGACCCCGTTTGTGGGAATGTTCATCGCCAAGATTTCTCGTGGGCGAACCCTGCGGGAGTTTGTCCTGACTGTCGTGCTGGTTCCGTCAGCAATCGTGTTTTTGTGGTTCGTCATCTATGGCGGCACCGCGATGTATTTCACCATTCAGGGTGAGGATCTGCTCGGCGGTGGATCAGGTGAAGAGGTTCTCTTCAATCTCTTCCAATTGCTTCCTTTTGGTCTGCTGACCTCTATCGTTGCAATGATCGCCATCGTGGTGTTTTTCGTCACCGCTGCCGACTCAGCCTCAGTGGTTATGGCGTCAATGTCACAGGGTGGCAGACCTAAGCCCTCGACTTCAGTGACGATCCTATGGGGGCTTCTGTTGGGACTCATCGCCATTTCGCTCCTGCTAGCCGGCGGCCAAGACGCACTTTCGGGGCTGCAATCGCTCATGGTGGTGTCAGCTCTCCCTTTCGCTTTCGTTGTGATTGGGATCATGATTTCCTGGGCAAGGGATCTGCGAACCGATCCGTACATCATTCGCAGCAAATATGCGCGTGCAGCGATTGCACAGGGCGTTCGTCGGGGAATCGACGAATACGGGGACGACTTTGTATTCGAAGCGAGCGCAGTGCCTTCCGATGAGGGCGCCGGTGCCGGTTTCGATAGTGATGATCCCTCACTCGTAGATTGGTATGTGGATGCCACTACAGGACCCATCTCAACCGTTTCACCCAAGGACGTTGAACGAACGCTAGAACCAGGAAAGATTCAGCCCGCTGGACCCGAGAGGCCCGACCACACGGCCTCCGGCGACTCCTCGTTGACCGTTGGTGAAATTCATCGGCTTCGCCGCCAGGCACAAATTGTGCAGGAGGAGTCGACCGATCCACCGGGGCATTCGAGCAACCAATAATCGACCCGCTACTGTGCGGGGCGCCAACCAATGGGAGGCGCGCGAAAGAAGCTCGTTCAAAGCTATCTGTAGCAATGCATTGACCGCAGCTCCATTGCCCGAGTTCGCTCCACGTAGACTTATCTCAACCGAGGAACCTCATATAAATATGCCCGCGAAACACCACCGGTGACTCACATAAGAATGCCCGCGTAATTCTCGAGCTTAGCTTGCCTGTTTCCTGCTCGCGCGGGCCGGCTTGACCCCGGCTGCCGCGTTTGGTGCTTTCGCGAGTTCGATCGCTTCGAGCGTGCGAGTCTTCTCGGCCGCGAGGTAGGTGAGGCGCTGCTGGATTCGGTCGATCTCGCGAGCGATGTGGGCCGGGTTCAAGCTGTCACGGTACCCGGTCAACTCGGCGGTCTTCTCGGCGCTGAGCACACCGGAACGCTGGAGCCGGTCGAATGGTGTCGCGAGCTCATCGTAGACACGTTTACGGCGCCCCCTTTGATCGGTCGCCCAACCGATGGGTTTCTTCGTGGGGGTGAGGAAATTATGGCGATCGTTCACCAGCGGCCATAACTCGTTCAATAGCTTCAGCAGAGGCGCGGTGTCGTACCTCCAGTAGAACGCGTACCGGCGCACGATCTGATTGTTTTTCGACTCGATCGTGGCCTGATCATTCTTCTTGTACGGCCGGGACCTCGTGAAGTAGATGTCAAGTTCTGCAGCCCAACCGATGACGTCGTAGTTGATGAACTCGGACCCGTTATCAAAATCCACCCCGGTCACCTCGAACGGCACTTCGCTGATGAATCGGTCGAGGGCGTCACGAATGTGCAGGTGTGCGTTGTTCCGGATCGAGCGCGTGTACGTCCAACCGGTGTGCATGTCGGTGAGATCAACACTGCGACAGAACTCACCCTTCAAGACGGGCCCGCAGTGTGCGACGGTGTCGCCCTCGAAGAACCCGGGTACGGCCTCGATCTCGTCACCGGCTTTCCTGATCGTGATCGAGTTCCGCAGCAGCGGGCCTGGCGTGGTGGTGGCGATCCCGCGGAGTGGGTCCCTCGCGCGGGCTGGGGCGAGGTAGCGGTCGATCGTGGCCGGTGACATTGCCAGCAACTCGTCCGCGACGTGGTGACTGTACCTGCCCCGGCCTGGGACCAGTTCGCCGTGCGCTTCCAGCAGCATGAGTTGGAGTTCCATTGACGCGGCCAAGTATTTCCCGCTGATCCCGCCCGCGAACGCCCACACTTTCTGCAGCACTTTCAACGCGTCATGTGAGTACTTCAGCGGGCGCGGCTTACGTTGCCGGGCCCCTACCCGACGCGGTTTCAGCGCAGCTTGTAACTGTCTGCGCGCGTTGTCTCTGGACCAGCCCGTGATCGCGCATACCTCGTCAAGGAGACGGCTCTTCTCCTTCTTGGCCGCTGCGGCATACTGCTTCGCGAACTTTCGTGTGATCTCGTGTCTGGCACGCATTGATAGCCCACTTCCCATGAAACTGATGATTCCGTTTCGCGGGCATTTTTACGTGATGCACCGGAAGTGTTTCGCGGGCATATTAGGTGAGGCACGTCG
>NZ_JBPCEU010000012.1:0-122791 GCF_050971685.1 Leucobacter fengyongliangi
GGTCAAGTCCCGTGGAGTGGTGTAACGGTGTCGCTTCAAGAAGTGATCGAGTTACGCGCTTAACGCGAGTGGTAGCCCCGTCATCACCTCCTCGGAAATCTCTGGCACCAGGGTGAGCCGGCAACGGGCGAGAACTTCGAGACCGAGATATCGTCGCCCCTCAGCCCACTCGTCAGACTGCTCTGCAAGCACCGCCCCGACAAGCCGGGTGATCGCGGCCCGGTTCGGGAAGATCCCGACCACGTCAGTACGGCGGCGGATCTCACGGTTCAACCGTTCGTTCGGGTTGTTCGACCAGATCTGCTGCCACACGTCCTTCGGGTACTCAGCGAACGCGAGAATGTCAGCCCGGGCAGCATCGAGGTGTGCGTGCACATCGGGAAGTTTCTCGGCCACGTAATCCAGGAGCCTGTCGAACTGAGCCTCGACGCTCGGGGCATCGGGCTGATCGTAGACGGAATGCAGCATCGCTTTCACTGCCGGCCACATCGATTTCGGGCACACCGTCATCAGGTTCGCCGCGTAATGGGTGCGGCAACGCTGCCATGACGTCCCGGGGAAGTTCGCGCGCATGGCTTCCACGAGGCCCGCGTGCGCGTCAGAGGTGATGAGCTTGACCCCGGTGAGGCCGCGCGCGACGAGGTCCGCGAAGAACATGTTCCATGCCATCGCGGTCTCGCTGGTCGATACCTGCACACCGAGTACCTCGCGATGCCCGTCATGGTTGACGCCGGTCGCGACGAGCACGACGGTACTCACGACGCGACCGCCTTCGCGGACCTTCATGGTGAGAGCGTCACACGCGACGAATGTGAACGGTCCTGCCTCGCCCAACGGGCGGGTGCGGAACTCGTGTACATGCTCGTCCAGCTCGCCCGCCATGCGGGAAACCTGTGATTTCGAGAGTGAGTGAATGCCGAGGGTCTTGACGAGTTTGTCCATGCGGCGTGTAGAGACGCCGGCGAGGTAGGCATCAGCGACGACGGTGATCATCGCTGACTCTGAACGCTTGCGGCGTTCCAGGAGCCACTCGGGGAAATAGGTGCCCTGCCGCAGTTTCGGGACTCGCACATCGATCGTTCCCACTCGGGTATCGAGGTCACGGGCCCGGTAACCGTTGCGAGAGTTGGTGCGCTCGGGTGAGGGCTTGCCGTATTCGGCGCCGCAGATAGCGTCTGCTTCGGCTGAGAGGAGGGTGTTGATCATGGTTTGCAGCAGGGTGCGCATCAGATCGGGCGACGCGTCGCTCAGGGCTTGGGTGAGGACGCTGGCAGGGTCGACAATAGAGGCAGTGGTCATCGGTGCGATGCCCTTTCGAGTGAGAGTTAGAAGGCTTCTCGAAGGTGTCCCCGGTGGCCACGCTGGTCTTTCAGCGGGCCGGGGCGCGTTACACCACTCTACGGGGCACTACTGGGGAGGTGATGCTCGCCGAGCTGAACGCGGCCTAAACTACTGCTACTGACCCTTGCACTGGTGACGCGAATTTCCACCACTCAAAGGGACGCGGCCATGGGGCTGTGAGCATGGACCAGCACACGGGCATTGATGACGTTCCCGAGCCGAGCTACGAGCCAGAGCCTCAAGCTGGGCCACCGCGCCCGATCAACTGGAACCTGCTCACGGCTCACGATCTCGAACAGGAGCTGCTGGAGCTGAATCGGTGGGTCAACTGGCTTCGGATCGAGTACGGACTACCGGCCTCGGAGATCCCGCCGTACTGGCACCGGCATCCGGAGTTGCTCTGGGAACTCTCAGCGCTGCACCTGCACTGGCTCTGCGCCTACGACCCTGACCAGGACGGTTCAGCGCCGTTTGGCTGGCACCGCGACTTCGCGGATGCACGCGGCCGGCTCCGAGATTGGGTTGCCGCCTGCGGTACCAAACGGGATCGCGACCGGCCTACCCGGCAGACGCCGTGGCCGGGCGAGAACCGCGACCAGGAGATCGTCGAAGAAGTCATCACCGACCGTGACGCTGACTTCGTGAAGTTCGTGCTCGTCGCGGTCTCGGCCCGACAAGCGGCAGAAGATGCGTTCTTCGCCAACGCTGACCCCAGCACAGGCGAGGTGCAGGAATCGTGAGCGGGCACTACGAGAAGCAGACGGATCGTCGGAGCCGCGAGGAGCGCCGTCTGAGCATTCGTGCGGTTCACCGTGAGCAGCCGGATCTGAACCTGCTGACGGAAATCATGATCCGCTTCGCCCTTCAGGACCTTGGCGAGCGTCGCGCGGCAGAGCCGGGCGACAAGATTCTCGATGCGAGCCGGGAGGGGCAAGCGTAGAATGTAACCGTCCGCCGTAGCAGCGGATGTTGTGGTTCTTAAACCCCCGAGCTTCGGCACGGGGCACGTAAACGTGGTCCTTCTGGACCTAGGCCTACAGCCTTCGGGCTCTTCTCACGATCAACATTCGCAGTTGACGATGCCGCGGCGGGCGCTGTCAAGCACACGCGGAGAAGAGCCATGACCACGAACACCACAGTCGTATCCCCATCGAGCGGGTTGATCCATCCTGCCTACGCGACCGGCGGCCCGGTCGCTGTCATGTACCTGCGTGTCTCCACGAAGGAGCAGGCGGAGAAGGGCGGCACCGACGAGGGATATTCGATCCCGGCCCAGCGCGAGGCGAACCTGCGTAAGGCGGAGGCGCTCGGTGCAACGGTGATCGAGGAGTTCGTCGATGCGGGCGAATCAGCCAGGAAGGCTGACCGTCCGCAGTTGATGAAGATGATCGAGTACGTCACCGCGCATCAGGTGAACTACTGCATCGTCCACAAAGTCGACCGCCTCGCCCGCAACCGTGCCGACGACGTCGCGATCCACATGGCGCTGCGTGACGCGGGCGTCACCCTCGTGTCGGCGAGCGAGAACATCGACGAGACGCCGTCGGGCATGCTGCTGCACGGCATCATGTCGTCGATCGCTGAGTTCTACTCGCGCAACCTCGCCACTGAGACCGTGAAGGGCCTCTCGCAGAAGGCCGCGCAGGGCGGCACGACGAACAGGGCACCGATCGGCTATCTGAACGTCGGCGTGCGCGATGAGCGGGGCCGCGAGAACCGGACGGTCGTGCTGGACGAGGAGCGTGCGCCGCTCGTGCGGTGGGCGTTCGAACAATTCGCGTCGGGCCGGTGGACGCTGTCGCAGATGCAGCGCGAGCTCGAAGCCCGTGGGTTGACGACCCCGCCGACGCCGAAGCGTGCGTCGAAGCCGCTCGGAAAGACGAGCGTGCAGCGGATGCTGACGAACCCGTACTACCGGGGCATGGTGCGCTTCAAGGGAGCGGTGTATCCGGGCTCGCACGAAGCACTGGTCCCGAAGGAGGTCTGGTACCAGGTGCAGAACGTCCTCGAGTCGCATGTCTCAGCAGCGGACGCCACCCAGCTTCACGCGCACTACTTGAAGGGCACGATCTACTGCGGGGCGTGCGGTTCGAGGTTCATCATCGTCAACGCGAACAACGGCAAGGGCAAGATCTACCCGTACTTCGTGTGCAACGGTCGTCATTCGAAGAAGACGGGATGCACCCGGCAGGCGATCCTCATCGAGGACGTCGAGCGCATGGTCGAGAAGTACTACGAGACGATCCAGATCTCAGCGGACCTGCGCCAGTCGCTCGCGGGGATGATCCACGCCGAGTTCGATCGACTGCTGGCTTCAGACTCGGGCGAGTTGGAGTCACTCGCGAAGGAGCGCGCTTCGCTGGAGGAGGAGCGGCTCGTCGTTCTGCGGGCGCACTATTCGGGTGCGATCTCACTCGAACTGCTCAAGGAAGAGCAGATGCGGATCGAGGCCAGGCTCGATGACATCAAGGGGAGGCTGTCGGCTCACCATGATGAGTACGCGGCGGCACGCGTGTATCTCGATGACTGCCTGGCGTTGCTGGCGAACATCTCGCTGATCTATAGCCGGTGCGACAACCAGAACAGGCGACTGTGTAACCAGGCGTTCTTCCGGAAGATCTTCATCGACGAGGATCGGGAAGTGAAGGTCGAGTACCAGCCGTCGTACGAGGCACTCTGTGATGTGCAGTCTCAGGCGAACGCTCTGAACTGGGCTGCTGAGGCAAAGAAAAAGGACGAGGTCCAAACCTTTTCAAGAGTGGAAACTCTTGTCGAAGGTTTGAACCTCGCCCATATGGGGTGGACAACGGGACTTGAACCCGCGACCACCGGCACCACAAGCCGGTGCTCTACCAACTGAGCTATGCCCACCATGCTGACCACGCGAGCGTAACTCACGAGGCAACCCCACGATCATATCCCATGCGGGGCCCGCAACTCCAACTCAGACACGCACGGCCCTCCTCTACACCTACCGCACGACATGCGAGGTGGGTACCGAGAAGGGCCGATGTGGGCGTGAGCGAGCCATTCAAGCACTCGAGCGAGCCGAAGTGCTCAGCGCTACGAAGAGTCTCCCGCTAGGCGGTGCGCCGCCCGAGGGCGGTGGCCGTGGCGGCGAGCAGCAGGAGCACCGCGCTTCCACCCGCGAGCATCAGGTGGATCGCGGGATCCACGCCTGTCGACGCAAGCACGCCACCGGTCGAGCGACCGACGACCTGCACGTTCTGCCACCCGATGACGGAGCCATCGGCGGCGGCAACCACCAGACGGTGGGTGCCGGTCGGCAGGTCGGTTGGCAGAGCCACGGTCACGGTACCGGTCGCGCTCACGACCGGGCTTCCGAGGTGAACTGGCGTCGAGAAGAGCCAGACATTGACCGTCTGCCCAGCATATGCGGCACCCACCGTGATGGTGACCGTCGAGCCGGCCCGCAATTCGCCCGGTGCGCTGATGCCTCCGCGGAGCGAATCGGTGAGGCTGGTCACCGAGGGGGGCGTAGTCGAGCCGCCTGGGGTGCTGCCACCAGGAGTGGATCCGTCAGGCGTCGACCCGCCGGTTTCTCCGCCGGTCTCATCACCGACACAGTCGATCGATCCAACGCGGAAGGCGTGACCATCGGTCTGATCGTCATTCGCCCAGATGACCGCGCGCGAACCGTCTGTGCACTGGTCGATCGGCGCGATTGCGAAGCCCTCGTTCGCGAAGTTGCTGGTGCCTGCCGGGCGCTCATAAGTCGCCACGGGAGCAAACGCACCGGGTGCGGATTCGGACGCGCCGATCTTGAACACCTGCGAGCGACCGTCGCACACCTCGTCACACACGACCCACAGCAACGCTGTTGAGGGGTCATATTCCAGTTCCATGACCCCCGGGAAGGCGGTCTCGAACTCGGCGATGCGGATCATTTCTCCGGCCTCACCCAGTACGTAGCCCGCGACCGTGTTGCTCGCCTCGACGCCCACGAAGACGACTCCGCCCAGGTGCGCCGGGTAGCTGGCCGGGTCGTAGACCGCACCCGTCGTCTCATCGATAAGGCCGGCGGCGGTCAGCTCGGAGTCGGCGATCCATGCCACACCCTCGACACCGGCGTTCGCACCAATGCCCGGGTAGTCCGTTGCGAGATTCCACTCGTGAGTGGCAACCAGGTCGCCGGTTCCGGCAACGTCGAAGCGCAGCACCGAGGGTCGGCTCCCCCCGTCGGTGCCTCCCGTGTTGCGCTCAGAGGCAACGAGCACGCCATTGGCAGAGGATCCGGCGATCAGCGCCACGCCCTCGGCATCCACGGTGCCGGTGCCGTCGGGGTAGCGCAGGGTGCGCCCGTCGACCCAGCCGTCGGCCTCGGTCAGCGACCCACCGGTGAGCTGCAGCTTGTGCAGCGTTCCGTTGCCATTGTTGACCGCCCAGATCACGCCACCATCTTCGAAGACCACGCCACTCATGTCGGTGCCGAAGGTGTTGGCGACATCCACGGTCGCCATACCCTCGGCTCCCGGCCACGCGTCAACGATCAAGTCACCGACGCAGGCATTCGCTGCTCCGGGGGTCGCCTCTCGCGTGTTCACGAAGTCACCAGTTCCATCTGGGCAACGCCCGAGTGAGGGCACCGGGTGGCTCAGCCACGACACCGAATCGAGTTCAGCGTCGTCCGCGGCGAATAGGGTGACCCGATCGTCCTTGCCGAGCCCAAAGGTCTCTTTCACCGCAACCTGCAGGTAGCCGCCCGCGGCGAGCTGGATGCCCGGGGCGAACACGTAGGCGTCGTTTCCTGCACCGCCGTCGCGCAGCTTCATGCCGCCGAGATCCACTGATTCGAACCCGACGTTGATCAGCTCGACCCAGTCATCCGAGGTCTCCACCTCGTTGATGCGCACGGCCATGCCACAGTCGTTCGAGGCACCCTTGGTCGATGCCGTGGTGATCTTCCACTCTCCGGTGCCGTCCGGGCACCGCCCGAAGGTCGTCGGAGCATGTTGGTCATCGACGGTTGCCGTCCACGAGTACGAATCCACCAAAGTGTGACCGCCCGGAAGATACACACGCGCAGAGTCTGCCTTACCCAGGCCGAAACCGAGCTGGGCCTCTTCGACCACGAAGAACCCTCCTGCCTCGATCGTCGACCCTGCGGGCAGCGTCGACACGTGTGCGTCGTCGTTGTCGCGCACCACCCAGCCGGTGAGATCCACCGCGGCATCGCTGAGGTTAAACAACTCAATCCAGTCGCCGGGGGTGCCGTCGCTCGATTCGACCTCGTTCACGACGATCGCTGGAATCTCGGGTGCGGCGCAATCGTTCGCGCCGCCCTTCGTCGACAAAGCGGTCGAGGCGAACTCGCCCAGCCCGTCCGGGCAGCGACCATAGGTGTGCGCCGCGTGAGCTGTCCACGCGTACTCGTCAACGACGGTCCCGCCGTCGAGCAGGCGAGCAGCATCCGCACCGCCCAGCCCGAAGCCGAAATCGCCGCCATTCAACACGGCGAATTCGCCGGGTGCCAGCGCCGTACCCGCCGGAATTTCATACGTGTGCGTGGGGTCGTTATCGGTCAGCACAAGCCCGGCGATATCAATCTCCCAGTCGCTGATGTTGGTCAGTTCGACCCAGTCTTCGGTGTCGCCGTTCGACTCGACCTCGTTGATCTTGATGTTGCCCAGGGGCGTCGCGACGCACGCATTTGCCGCGTTCGGGGTCGCCTCGACGGTGACCCGAAAATCGCCGGTGCCGTCGACGCATCGTCCGTACGAGGTGCTGACGTGCCCGCTCCACGCGTACGTATCGACCAGTGTGCCGTCGGGAAGCTTCAGGTTCGCCTGATCCGCCTTGCCCAGACCGAACTTGTCGAGGCGAGTATCGTCATCGACCGTGATGGCGAGATACTGGCCCGGCTGAACCACGGTACCCTCAGACACCGGCATCGAGTTCTTGTCATCGGCCAGGATCCACCCGGAGATATCGACCGCTGTGTCGCCGAGGTTCAGCACCTCGATCGCGTCGGCAATCGCGTCGTTATCTTGGATCACCTCGTTGATGACGAGCGGTGGCAGGCTCGGAGCCGCGTACGCTGTCACGGGCACAATGAGCGGGGCAGCGACGACGCCCGCGCAGGCAATGCCGCCGAGAGTCTTCAACCAGGGGTGTCGAGTACGCATACGCCTCTTTCTTCTTACGATGGGTGCAGCCCAGCGCACGCAGCGCAGGGGACGGTCACCAGGCTGTCGTTCCCAGATGATGCGACGGTGCCCGCACGGTGAACCGCGGGTGTCGGTTCACTGAACACCCCAGTGGATCGCGTCGCACAGCCCTGCGCGACGCCTGCCAGAACTCGGAGTTGAGACGTCGTACTGCGAGTGAACTGTGTAGGGTGAAGGCATGTGGGATGTCTCGCACGAAGACTTCGAGCACCTCGTCGGCGAGGGGCTCGACAGCCTGCATGCCGACATGCTGGCCAAGCTCGACAATGTCATTTTTCTGGTCGAGGATGCCCCCGAAGATGGCAGCGACGTGCTGGGCGTGTACGAGGGATTTTCGCTTGCCGAGCGCGATTCGTATGGGTACGGAGAAGAGCCGGATCGCATCATCCTGTATCGGGAGAACCTGCTCGCACACTGTGTCGATCACGAGCATCTCATCGCCGAGATCCGCATCACGCTGGTGCACGAGATTGCGCATTTCTACGGTCTGAGCGAGGCCCGCATTCACGAGTTGGGGTGGGGATGATGAGCGGAACGCGCGCGCGGCCAGAACTGCGTCGACGCGAGCGGATCTCCCCCGTGCCCGATCGGCCCTGGCAGACGGTGGTGTGGGACGATCCGGTGAATCTCATGTCGTATGTGGCATATGTTTTCCGGGAGCACTTTGGATTCGACCGCACTGAGTCTGAGAGGCTCATGCTGCGTGTGCACACCGAGGGCAGCGCCGTGGTCGCTGAGGGAACCCGCGAGGAAATGGAGCTGCACGTCGAAGCCATGCACGGCTACGGATTGTGGGCAACCGTTCGGCAGGCAGGTAGCCCATGAGACTCCTCCCCCTCCCGAGCGGCGCGCTTCGGGTGCGGCTCGACTTTGACGAGGCGCACCTGCTCGATCAACTCACCGGCCAACTGATCGAGCTGCTGCAGAGCCACAGCCGCACGGCACTCGACCCGGATCCACTGTTCGCGAGTCTCGAGGTCGGCGGGTCTGAGGCAACCCCCGAAGACCCCGCTTTGGCCAGGCTCTTCCCCGACGCCTACGAGGGGGACGACGACGCGTCGCAGTTTCGTCGCGTGACCGAGCAAGGACTCATCAACCGCAAGCTGCAAGACGCGATCCTGGTGACCTCTGAGCTCGGCCTGGGCGCTACACCGACCGAGGGTGACGAGCCCGAACCCGTCGAGATCGAGGTGACACCCGCCACGCTCTCCGCCTGGGTGCGCACGCTCACCGCGCTGCGGCTCGCCATCGCCGCCCGTATTGGGCTCGACTCAGATGAAGCCCACGAGCGGTTGCTCGTCACCCCTGACACACGTGGCACGGTGCTCGTCTACGACTGGCTCGCGGCCATCCTCGAATCGATCCTGCGCATGCAGACCACGCCCGAGGAAGACTAGCGCACAACCCTCCGCCCTTAGCGCGCAGCGCAGCACGCACGAGCGCGGCTGCGCCTACGGCGATTCGAGCGAGCGCGGATCGACCACATCCTGCCGTGGCTGGAGCAGCCGGGCGGGGGTGAGGCCAACGCTTCCGAAGCGGATCCGCACATCGTCGACGGCCTGATCCACTGCGCGCCAATCCTCGTCCTCGCTCCAGAGGGCCTCAGACTCCTGCCCCTCGGGAATGAGCTGCTCTGCCCGCACGCCGATGAGCCGCACCGCCCGACCTTCAGAGCCGACCGAGGCGAACAGTTCTCGTGCGGTGCGGTAGATCCGCTGCGAGGAATTCGTCGCTTCGGCGAGGGTGCGGGAGCGCGAGAGGGTCTCGAAATTGCCCCACCGCACCTTGATCGCGATGGTGCGCGCCTCGGCACCGTGCTCCCGAAGGCGCTCGGCCGTGCGCGTGGAGAGGCGCAGCAATTCGCGTTCGATTACCGTGGCATCAGTCTCGTCGAACGCAAAGGTTTCTTCGTGCCCGATGCTCTTCTCGATGCGCGTGGTGCGCACTTCGCGCGCGTCACGGCCGTTCGCGAGTTCATGCAGCTTGGCTGCGCTTGCCCGCCCGACCACCCGTTCAAGGCTGGGCAGAGGCTCCCGCGACAGATCTCCGACCGTGTGGATCGCGCGAGCATGCAGCGCCTTCGCCGTCGCCGCGCCGACACCCCAGATCGCCTCAACAGGGAGCGGGTGCAGGAAGTCGAGCGTGCCGGCGTGCGGAATCTCGAGCACCCCGTCGGGCTTCGCGCGCTGGGAAGCAAGCTTCGCGACGTGTTTCGTGCTCGCAAGCCCGACTGATGCCGGCAGGCCGGTGCGTTCACGAATGGTGGCGCGGAGCCTTCGCGCAATCTCGGCGGGTGGGCCAAAGAGCTTCGTCGAACCTGACACGTCAAGGAATGCCTCGTCGATACTGAGCGGCTCGACGAGGGGCGTGAACTCGTGAAAGATCGCCATCACCGTGCGGGAGGCATCACGATACTTCGCGTACGTGGGCTCCATCAGCACAAGCGATGGGCACAGCTGCTTGGCGCGGGAGACGGGCATCGCCGATCTCACTCCGTACGCTCGCGCTTCGTAGCTCGCGCTGGAGATCACCGATCGCCCGGTTTCGTGCGCCACCGCCGTCGGCACGCCCCGCAACTCCGGCCGATCGAGCAACTCCACGGAGACAAAGAACGAGTCCATGTCAACGTGCAGAATCGAGGAGTCGGTGCGCCCCAACTCAGCGAACCGGCGGATACCGCAAGATCGCCGCGACCGGACTGTCGTCGGGAAGTTCTCCCTTTCGCACGGCACGGACGGTGCCCCCGGTGCGCAGCACACGAACGGCCAACTCGTCGATCAGCCCATAGGTGGTGTGCGTGGCCTCGGTGGCCGGGTGAATCGCCCCCGCATCATCGATCGTGCCCTCAAGGGCAGTCGATTCGAGGTCGAAGCACAGTTCGCTCACCGCGCCCGCGGTGGCCGCGCGCGCGACTTCGGTGAGTTGGCTCACCGCGGTGCCCTCCCCGCGCAGATTCTCGAATCGTTCTTTCCACCCGGCCAGTTGCTGCGCGTGCAAGGCATCGAGGATCGCACGGGCCTCCTGATCTAGCTCCTTTGGGGTGAGCGAATCCGGGTGCTGAGGAATTCCCGCCTCAGCCAGGTGTCGATAGGAGTTGACCTCCCGATACGCCGGCTCCAAATCGTCGGTCGCACACAAAATCAAGGGAATGTGGTCGTCTCCCAGGTGCGGCAGTACGGCATCCTGGATCACGGAACAGTACTTGCGCTGCTGGATCTTCGGCCCCAACGCTCCCGTGTCGCTGACCCGATCGGCCTGGCCCCCGTGCGGCTCCTGACGCAACACCTCGGACGCATCCTCGGGCAAGTCTGCAAGAGGAACCTCGGTCGCGCCCCGATCCGCCCGGAGTTCGTAGAGATGAGCCGAACTCTGTGTAATCGTGAGCACGAATCCCTCGTTCGCGAAGGACACCGAGCGCAGGAGCGGCCCCACATCGAATCGGTCGCCGACCGAGAAGTGCTCAGGGAGGTCGTTCGCGACGTGGAACGCGTGCGTGCCGCTCGGGCTCAGGAAGAGTGCGAGCGAGCGAGCCTGGGAATCCCAGAACTCCCGGTCGGTCTGCAAACGGTCGAAGCTGTCTGCGATTGCACGGCGGTTATGGCCATCAATACCGGCGGCCTCAAGCGCGTTTTCCGCTTTTTTGGCATGCTGTCGGAGCGCAAGCTGGAGGCGTTCCCGCTCCGCCGGCACCGGCGAGGAAGGAAGATAGACCGTGACACTCGCGGGATCACGATGCTCGATCAGGTCGGCTAGTTCGGTATCGCTCGGAATGTTGACTTTCATGGCCCCACCCTAGTCACGAAGCGCGCCCAGCGGAACCCAGAGCGTCACGAACGTGTGACTCTTCCCGTGGAATTTTGGCCGAGCGACAGTGCCGATCGGGGCCAGCCGCGAACCCCAGCAGCCAGCCCCGATCCACCACTAGGCGGTCGCGCGCTCGAGCACGAGCTCGCGAACTCGCGCCGCGTCGGCCTGACCGCGCATCGCCTTCATCACCGCTCCAATGACCGCCCCAGCGGCCTGTACCTTCCCGTCGCGGATCTTCGCCAACACATCGGGCTGCTCGGCGAGAGCCGCGTCAATCGCCTCGATCAGCGCACCGTCGTCAGAGACGATGGCGAGCCCGCGGGCGTCGACGATCTCTTGCGCGGTGCCCTCTCCGGCAATGATTCCCTGAATCACCTGGCGAGCCAGCTTGTCGTTCAACGTGCCGGCGTCGACGAGCGTCACCACGGCCGCGAGCTGCTCAACGGTGATGAGATCGCTCGGAGCTGCCGATCGTTCGTTCGCAATGCGGGCGATTTCACCCGTCCACCACTTCCGCGCGGTGTGTGCGGGCACGCCAGCGGCGACCGTCTCCTCGATGTTCTGCAGCAGTCCGGCGTTCACCACGTCCTGGAACTCCAGCACGGTGAAGCCCCAGTCCTCACGCAAACGACGCCTGCGCAGCGTCGGGTGTTCCGGAAGTTCGGCCCGAAGCTCCTCTACGAGGGCCCGCGAGGGGGTCATCGGGGCCAGATCTGGCTCTGGGAAATACCGATAGTCGTCGGCATCGCTCTTCGGTCGGCCCGGTGAGGTCTCCCCCGTGTCTTCGTGCCAGTGACGGGTCTCCTGAGTAATGGAGCCGCCCTCAGACAGGATCTGCGCCTGACGCTGAATCTCGAATCGCACCGCGCGCTCGACCGAACGCAGCGAGTTCACATTCTTGGTCTCCGTGCGTGTGCCGAGCACGGTCATGCCGGCGCCCTCATTCCCGCGGGGTCGGAGCGACACGTTCGCATCGCAGCGAAGGTTTCCGCGCTCCATCCGTGCATCCGAGATGCCAAGGGAGACAACGAGGTCACGAATCGTCGACACGTAGGTGGCGGCGATCTCAGGGGTGTCAGCTTCCCCGCCGAAGATGGGGCGCGTAACGATCTCGACCAGTGGAACTCCGGCGCGGTTGTAATCGACCAACGAGTATTCTGCGCCCTGGATGCGGCCCGTCGATCCACCCATATGGGTGAGCTTGCCGGCATCCTCCTCCATGTGTGCGCGCTCGATCGGCACGTGCACGACCCTGCCCGAGGCGAGCTCGATCTCGACCGAGCCGTCAAACGCGATGGGGTCGTCGTACTGCGAGATCTGGTAGTTCTTCGCCATGTCCGGGTAGAAATAGTTCTTCCGCGCGAAGCCCGACACCTCGGCAATTTCACACCCGAGGGCAAGACCGAGGCTGATCGAGTACCGCACCGCCTGCTCGTTGATGACTGGCAGGCTACCGGGGAGTCCGAGGCACACGGGTGTCAGATTCGTGTTGGGATCCGAGCCAAAGACGTTCGGTGCGGAACTGAACATCTTCGTGCGCGTGTTCAGCTCGACGTGCACCTCTAGTCCGATGACCGGCTCGAAGAGCTCAAGAGCTCGGTCAAAATCCATCAGTTTGGTTTTCGCCATCAGAGTGCTGCCTTTCCGGCGGTGATGCCTGCGAGCGACGGGGCCTGCGCCCAGAACGGCGTGCCGTCGCGTTCCTCGATGATGCGCTCAATGGCCGCGCCGGCCCGGTAGAGGCGCGCGTCTTCGTACGCCGGAGCCAAGAGTTGCAGGCCCACCGGAAGACCGTCCTCGACGGCCGTGCCGATGGGGAGGCTCAGTCCCGGAATCCCGGCAAGGTTCGCCGGGATCGTCGTCGCGTCGTTGAGGTAATCCTGCATCGGATCGCCCGCGTGCTCGCCCAACCGCCATGCGGTGGTCGGCGCGGTCGGCGAGGCGATCACATCGACCTGCGCGAACGCGGCGGCGAAGTCGCGCTGAATCAGCGTGCGCACTTTCTGTGCGCTGCCGTAGTACGCGTCGTAATACCCGGCGGAGAGCGCATAGGTGCCGAGAATGATTCGTCGCTTCACCTCGGCGCCAAAACCTTGCGCCCGCGAGGCGCTCATCACGTCTTCCACGGTTCCACCACCCTGCGGGTTCACCCGCAGGCCGAACCGAACAGAGTCGAATTTCGCCAGGTTGCTGGAGGCCTCGGCAGGCAGGATGAGATAGTACGCGGCGACCGCATACTCGAAGTGAGGTGCGTCGATCTCGACAATCTCCGCCCCTTGGGCTGACAGCAGCGCCAGCGCTTCCTCAAAGCGCGCCTTCACCCCGGGCTGCACGCCCTCGAGCATGAGCTGCTTGACGACCCCCACCCGAAGCCCGCGAAGCGACTCTGCGTCGACTCCGTCACGTGCCGCAGCTGCCATCGATGGCCAGTCGTGATTGAGCGAAGTCGAGTCGTGATGATCGTGGCCGACAATCACATCGTGCAGCAGCGCCGTATCGAGCACGGTGCGAGCAACCGGCCCGATCTGATCGAGCGATGAGGCGAGGGCGATTGCGCCGTATCGGCTCACCCCGCCATACGTGGGCTTTGCGCCGACCGTGCCGGTGAGCGCGGCGGGCTGGCGGATCGAGCCGCCCGTATCGCTGCCCAGCGCAAGCGGGGCCTCAAACGCGCTCACGGCCACTGCCGATCCGCCGCCGGAACCACCGGGAACGCGATCGAGTGCCCACGGATTGCGGGTTACCCCGTACGCGGAGTTCTCGGTTGACGAGCCCATCGCGAACTCATCCATATTGGTCTTGCCAATTGAGATGAGCCCGGCGGATCGTGCCTTCGCCACGGCGGTCGCGTCGAAGGGCGAGCGATACCCTTCGAGGATTTTCGAGCCCGAAGTGGAGGGCATGTCGGTCGTGACCAGAACGTCTTTGATCGCGATCGGCACGCCGGCGAGCTCTCCGAGCTTCTCGCCAGACGCGCGCCTGGCATCCACTGCCCGCGCCGCGTCGAGCGATGCCTCGTGGTTCGTTGCGAGGAAGGCGTGGAGTTCACCGTCGACTTCTGTAATGCGGTCGAGGTGGGCGCGAGTGGCCTCTTCTGACGATACCTCTCCACTCGCGAGCACACCCGCAAGCTCCGCCGCGGTCATGCGAATCAGGTCGCCCATTACTGCTCCTCCCCCAGGATCGATGACACGCGAAACATGCCATCAGCCGCGTCGGGGGCGTTCTGCAGCGCCTGCTCGAGCGTCAGAACATCAGCGATCTCGTCGGGTCGCGTGACGTTCGTGATGGGAATCGGGTGGCTCGTCGGCGGGACGTCCGCCCCGGCCACCTCGCTCACCTTGGCAATGCTGTGCAGAATCGAGTCGATCTCACGAGTGAGAGAATCGAGTTCTCCGTCGGTCAGGGCGATACGGGAAAGGCCGGCGAGGTGCCTCACGGTTTCCACCGTGATCTCGCCGTTCTCCGCGCTGGTTTCAGGCATGCTGCTCCATCTGGAGTGGTCGTGTGGGAACTCGACCATCCTACCGGCGTTCGGGATCGCGCCTTCCGGCGCCCAATGGCTCCCCCCGACGAGGCGCAGCCGTGGCCACGACCGGTCGAACGACAGCGCCGGTTAAGCTACGGCAACGAACTCGGACGCGACGTTGCCGCTCCGATCGGGTTCATTGACGAGGTCGAGCACTCGCTCCGGTCCCGGGGCGAAGGAAAGCTCGGCGAGGGGAACCCACACGACATTGGGTGAGCGCGTCGACTCGAAGAAGTAGACGAGGTCGGTGAGGTCGGCCACGGTGCGCCACCTCGTGGTCGACACGTTCGGCCGCACCGGGTCGGCAGTGCCGTATGGCGCCGAAGCGTTGCGGATCACGCTGAAGACGTAGGTTGCCGCCTCTCGCGCATCTGATGTCTCGGGAAGCCGTGCCGAGTAGAACGCGGCCCTGGCGAACCGCTCCGGGGAATCGGTACCGCCGGGCAGCGGCTGCTCGCCACCGAGACCCCTATAGTTCTTCAGCAGTTCGAGCTGCTGATCATACGTCGGCGAGTTCGTCATCACGGTGAACTCGGACCCGTGATGCACCGAGATGTCGCCGTCAAGAAACTCCACAATGGCCGAGTCGCCGGCCTGGTCTGCCATCGACAGGTGTGCGGTGCCGGGGTGATCCCCAATCATGAGCGGAATGATTTGAACTCGGCTCTCGGTCAGCCACTGCACCGCCGAAGCGACCGTGTCGAAGCGATCGAGCAGCAGTTGCACGGCCTGGTGCAACATGAGCCCGGGCCTCTCCGTGTCGCGCGATCCGTAATCAGATTCAGCAAGGTAGAGGCCGCTCACCTGAAATCCGCGCTCATTGAGCCCATCGACCGCGATCTTGCCGTACATCAGCGCAACGACGCTGCCGAAATCGGAAACCCAACTCAGGTTTCCCGGATCGCCGGGCGCACTCTCCCGCGCGGCACCCCGGGGGCGCACAGCCAGGACGGTTTGCGTGGGTTCAACCCAGTCCATGCTGCGACCGACGAGAACGATACCTGATCCGGGCTGGCCAGCGGATGACCAGAGAAACCGTGTGCACATACCGCGAGCCTATCGCGGGGCAGATACCGGTGTCACGGCCGTGTCGGCGGGTGCGAGCGCCCAGGATTCGGCCCGGCTGCCATCCGGATTCCACAGCCCCGAGCAGCCGCGGCGGTGGCTCGTCACCAGGTGCGCATCAACCACGCCCACCGCGGTCATGAGCGCGTACACGGTCGTCGGCCCGACAAACACGAATCCCAGGCGTTTGAGTTCTCGCGCAAGCTCGACCGATTCCGGGGAGGTACTCGGCACCTCATCCTCGGTCAGCGGCGCAGGCGATCGATCCGGCGCAAACGACCACACGACGCTCGCCAGGTCGCGCCCGTGCTCTCGCAGCGCGAGCGTGGCAGCGGCATTCGAGATGGTCGCCTCGATCTTTCGCCGATTCCGAATAATTCCCGGGTTTCCGAGTAACCGTTCAATGTCAGACTCCGTATACGCGGCAACGGCATTCGGCTCGAACCCCTCGAATGCGTCCCGGAATGCCGGGCGCTTGCGCAACACCGTGAGCCATGACAGCCCCGACTGAAAGGCCTCGAGGGAGAGCCGTTCAAACATCCCGACATCGTCAAGTACCGGCATGCCCCACTCGGTGTCGTAATACTCGGTCAGCAATGGGTCGGAATCGGCCCAGGTAGGGCGACACACGTCGCTGATTTGATGCATGACTGCTCCTTCGTGATGCCCGGAGTGGGCGATCCGTGACGTCCCCCGGTTCGAGCCTAGGCATCGCACCGTCGCTTCGGTTGCCCCAACCCAGATCTGTGGATAACTCACCAGATACCCGCCCAACCCTCGATCCGAGGGCGAGGATGTGTCAGCTAGATCTCGCCTCCCAGCGCGCCAGGGCCCTGGGTCACCAGCACGGCGAATTGGCTGGCATCGAGCACAGGAATGCCGAGTTCCTCCGCCTTCGCGAGTTTTGACCCCGCGCCCGGGCCAGCCGCTACGAAGTCCGTCTTCTTCGAGACGCTCGATGCGGCCTTGCCACCCGCCTGAATGATGGCTTCCTTCGCCCCGTCGCGGGTGAACCCCTCGAGCGAGCCCGTCGCAACGATTGTCAGGCCAGCGAGCACGCCGCCGCTGGCCGCTGCCGCGCCCGGCCCCGGATGCCCCGGGGTCGCCCACTGCACACCCGCAGCCGCCCAGCGATCCACAATTTCACGATGCCAATCGACCGCGAACCACTCGCGCACCGACTGCGCGATCGTCTCACCGACACCCTCGACCTCAGCGAGTTCCTCGCTGCTCGCCGCGCGGATGGCATCAAGCGACCCAAACCAATCGGCAAGCGCGCGTGCCGCGACCGGCCCCACGTGACGAATATTGAGCGCCACCAGCAGTCGCCACAGTGGCTTGGTCTTGGCGGCCTCAAGCTCGGCGAGGAGCGTCTCGGCATCTTTCGACGGTGTCACCACCGCGAAATCTTTCTTCACACCTGCGGCTCGCCGCTTGGCCGCCGGCGCATCTTCCCACCCGGGCGGATAGGTCACGGTGGTCTTCTGAAACGGCGCTCGTCGCACCGCTTCGCCAGCCTCGTCAGTCTTCGGTTCGCCAGTCTCCGCGTCGCGCACGATGACCACAATGGGCACCAGCTGATCGATCGTCAGGTCGAACAGGCCCGCCTCGGTGGTGAGTGGTGGATCAGCCGGTACCTCCGGCTGGGTCAGTGCCGCCGCCGTGACCTCCCCCAGCACCTCGATGTCAAGCGCACCACGAGACCCGATGTGCTCAACCCGGCCGCGCAACTGTGCGGGGCAGCCGCGACTATTCGGGCACCGCAGGTCGATGTCGCCCTCCTTCATGGGGCGCAACTCAGACCCACACTCAGGACACTCAGCGGGCATCTGCCATTCCCGTTCGGTGCCGTCGCGCCGCTCCACCACCGCACCGAGAATCTCGGGAATCACATCACCCGCTTTCCGCAGCACCACCGTGTCGCCGATCAGCACGCCCTTGGCCTTCACGACCTCCTGGTTGTGAAGCGTCGCCTGGCTCACGGTCGATCCCGCCACCCGTATCGGGGCCATGACCGCATACGGAGTTGCGCGCCCCGTTCTGCCGATCCCGACTCGAATGTCGAGTAACCGGGTGTGCACCTCCATCGGCGGGTACTTGAAGGCAATCGCCCACCGTGGCGCGCGACTCGTCTCACCGAGCTCAGCGTGCAACGCGAGCTCGTCGACCTTGACCACGATGCCGTCGATCTCGTGCTCGACCTGGTCACGGTGTGTGCCGCGATCCTCAATGAAATCCACGACCTCCGCGACGGTATCGAATACGCGAGAGTGTGGCGACACGGGCAGCCCCCACTCGCCCAGCAGCCGGTACGCATCGGACTGATTCGCGAACTGCGGATCATTCCAGGCTCCGATTCCGTGCACGTACAACGAGAGCTTTCCCAGCCGCTCCGCCATTAGCTCAAGCTCCCGCGCCGACTTCTTCTCGGCGCGCTGTCGCAGGCTTCCTGCGGCGGTATTGCGAGCGTTCGCGAACTCGGGAAACCGCACCGTGATCTTGTCGTCGGGAACGCCCTTCGCTCGTTGTTCAGCCTCGAATTCAGACTGCAGCTCGTGCTGCCTCTGATTCAACGACTCGAAATTTTCGCGCCCGATAAATACCTCTCCGCGCGCCTCGAAAAATTCAGGGATGCCCTCCCCGACGAGCGAAGTGGGGATCGCCGAAATGAACCGCACGTTTTCGGTGATGTCTTCACCCCTCCGGCCGTCGCCTCGGGTTGTGGCGGTTTCCAACTGGCCGTTCCGATAGGCGAGCGAAATCGCTGCCCCGTCGATTTTCAGTTCACTCAGCCAGCGCACGTCACGGCCCGAGGCTGCGCGCGTTTTCTCGGCCCACTCGGTGAACTCCTCAAGCGAAAACACGTTGTCGAGGCTGAGCATGCGTTCGGCGTGCTCGTGTTCGGGAAAACCCGCTGAGACGACCGCTGCACCCACCTGCTGCGTGGGGCTATCGAGCCCCGCGAGCTCGGGGAACGCCTGCTCGATGGCTTCAAGCTGGTGGATCAACCCGTCGTACTCGGCATCTGAGACGAGGCTGGTCGCCTCAGAATAGTACGCGAGGCGGTAGCGGTCGATCAGGTCGGTCAGTTTTTCGCTGGCCGCCCGCGCGCTAGCGAAATCAATGGGTACTGGTGCCGGGGCTGCGGGATCAAAAGGCTGCGTGCTCACACAGCCAGTGTAGAAGCGACTGCCGACATCGTCTCGGCCGCCTCGGTGCGATCTATCGTGAACTGACCGAGAACCCGGGTGCCGATGTACAGCACGGCGCTCTGCCCGGGAGCAACGCCGAGCAGCGGCTCTGCGTGCACCAGGTCAATCTCCACCACAATTTCGTGGGTCGCGTCTGCACGGTGGTGCTCGGTGCGATCGGAATCGTGGATCTTGCGCAGCGCAGCGGTCGCTGGAACCGGATCCGCGTGTGCACGAATCTGCACCTCGCAGGCGAACGGCACTTCCAGATCGAATCCCGGTGCCCCGGTGAAGCTGTACCGGCCACCGGCGATCCGCCCGATCGCCAGACGATCTTTCGACCCAACGACCACTTGGTTCGACACTGGCCGGATCGAGAGCACGTAGCGCGGCTGGCCATCGGCCGCGGGCGTGCCGAGCTGCAGCCCACGTCGCTGCCCCACTGTGTAGCCGTTGGCACCGTCGTGGGTGCCCACGACATCGCCGGATTCGTCCACGATCTCCCCGGGTGTGCGCTCCAGGTGCCCGGAGAGCCACCCGCGGGTGTCGCCGTCGGGAATAAAGCAAATGTCGTGGCTGTCGGGCTTCTGCGCGACCTGCAGACCCCGCTCCTCAGCCTCCCGACGGATGAGCTGTTTGGAGGGCGTGTCGCCGAGCGGGAAGTAGCAGTGCGCCAGTTGCTCTTCGGTGAGTACGCCAAGCACGTAGGACTGATCTTTTGCCCAGGCGCTCGCCCGATGCAGTTCTCGCCCAGTCGGCGTGTCGAGCAGGGTCGCGTAGTGTCCGGTCGCGACCGCGTCGAAGCCCAGAGCTATGGCCTTGTCGAGCAGAGCCTGGAACTTGATCTTTTCGTTACAGCGGAGGCACGGGTTCGGGGTGCGCCCGGCAGCATACTCGGCAACAAAATCGTCGACGACGTCTTCCTTGAAACGCTCGCTAAAATCCCACACATAAAAGGGTATGTCGAGGAGATTCGCGGCTCGCCTGGCATCCATCGAATCTTCGATCGTGCAGCATCCCCGGGATCCGGTACGGAGCGTTCCGGGCATGCGACTGAGCGCAAGATGCACCCCGACGACTTCGTGACCGGCCTCGACCGCACGAGCCGCTGCGACCGCCGAGTCCACTCCACCACTCATCGCAGCCAAAATCTTCATCCGGGCAGTCTATCGGGGGCCGGAAAAATCAGCAGCCCCGCGGTGTGAATCTCAGCTTCCCGCCCGAGACGCTGAACATGTCAACTCAATCCGGCCCGTCGCGCGCGCGCCACCGCGTCGGGAAGTGCGGCGAGCAACGCATCGACCTCCGCCGCGGTGGAGTCGGGCCCCAGGGTGAAGCGCAGCGAGCCGATAGCTTCCTCCTCAGGCACTCCCATCGCAAGCAGTACGTGCGATACCTCCGCTACCCCGGCCTGGCAGGCTGAGCCGACGGAGGCGGAAATTCCGGCGGCATCGAGCAGGAACACGAGCGAGTCGCCCTGACACTCGGGAAAGGTGAAATGAGCGTTTCCGGGAAGTCGTCCCGGGCCCGGAGCCGCCCCTCGCAGCACCGCGTCGGGAACGACTTCTCGCAGACCGGCGATGAGCCGATCTCGCAGATCCCCCATGTGGGCGTGCCGATCCGCTGCTGTCTCGAGCGTCGACCCTGGGGTCGCAAGGCCAGCCCAATCAAGTGCGGCAGCAAAACCCACCGCACCGGCGACATTCTGCGTGCCCGAGCGTGCACGCTGCTGGGATCCGCCATGAAACAGCGGATCTGCACTCGCGCCTCGACCGAGCACCAGCGCACCCACCCCCACCGGGCCGCCGATCTTATGCGCTGAGACGCTGAGCGCTGAGGCGCCAGATGCCCGAAAATCGATCGGCACCTGCCCGAGCGCCGAGACCGCGTCGATGTGCACCGGCACGCCGGCGGATCGCGCCGCGCGGGCGAGGGCCTGCACCGGCTGCACGCTTCCCACCTCATTGTTGGCCCAGAGAAACGACACCAGAGCCACGTTGTCGGCACCCGCATGTTCAATCGCGCTCGCGAGCACCTCGGGGCGAAGCACCCCCTGGTGATCGATCGGGAGCCAGCGCAGATCGGCACCCTGGGTGTCGCGAAGCCACTCGGCGGCCTCGATGGTGGCGTGGTGTTCACCCTCGGGCACCAGGAGGACTGAGCCGGCGCCATGCCGACGACGCGCCCAGTACATCCCCTTGAGCGCGAGATTGATCGATTCGGTGCCACCGCTCGTCAGGGACAGCTCTGCTGAGTCGCAGCCCAGAGCGCTGGCGATCCGCTCGCGCGCACTCTCGAGAGACTCACTCGCCGCCTGCCCGTGGGCGTGCGTCGATGCGGGGTTCCCGACTGTGCGGAGCGCGGCGGTGTAGGCCTCAAAGACCGGTTCGGGCATCGGCGAGGTCGCGGCGTGGTCGAGATACGCCCGAACAGGAGCCACGGTGAGCCTCAGTAAAGCAGGTTGGCGAGTCGAGTGCGCGCAGCCTGCACTCGCGGATCCGCCACGCCGACAACCTCGAAAAGCTCGAGCATTCGCTCCCGAATAGCAGAGCGATCGCCAGCTTCAGTCGATGCGGAGAACAGCTCAAGGAGCCGAAGGAAGGCATCCTCCACGTGCCCTCCAGACACATCGAGGTCGGCCACGCGCAACTGCGCGTCGACGTCGGTGGGCGCCGCGGCGGCCTCCGAGCGAACCGCATCGGCGGAGAGACCTTGCAACCGATCGAGCAGACGAACCTGCACCAGGGCCGCGCGCGCCTCGTGGTCTGCGGGCGCCTTCAAGAGCACCGCTTCGTAGGCCGTAATCGCCGCGGCGAAATCACCCCGTCCGAGAGCCTCGAGGGCCTCCGCGTGGGCAGGGTTCACCGGGGGCTCGGCGGGCTGCTGGGATGCCTCGCCGTCGCCAGCTAATTCAGGCGCGTTGACCCGTCCGTTGATCCCCTGCTGCGCGGCGATCTGCGTGAGTTGGGTGAGCACGTCGCGAACCTGATCTTCAGGCACCTGGCCCTGAAACAGCGGCACGGGGCGACCGCCGACTAGCGCTACGGCCGCGGGTACCGCCTGTACTTGGAAGGCCTGGGCGAGGCCCGGGTTCGTATCGACGTCGACCCTGGCCACTACAATCCGGCCTGCGAATTCGTGCGCCAGCTTCTGGAAGATCGGGCCCAACACCGCCGACTGCGGTTCGAGACTCGACCACAGTTCAACGATGACCGGCACCACCATCGACAGCTGTGCCGCGTTCTGGAGTGTCTGCTCGGTGACATCGAAGACGAGCGCGGGTACGTCTACCGTCTGCCCGGCAGCGCCAGCCTGCGCGCCCTCGGGTGCCCCGGGACGAGCCGGTGTCTGTCCTCGCGCTGCGAGGTGACTCAGGTCGACCCCGCCACCGGGGAGTCGTTCGGGAATCTGCTGCGACATGATTAGTTCCTTGCTCCCACGAGATCACTGGTGAACCCCAGCAACTGGATGGGGGCGTTGCTGGTCTTGCTCGGCACGAAGAACAGAAGTTGATGCTGTACTTCGCTGACGAGTCGGTCTTGCTGCCCCGACAATCCGGAGAGCGCTGTCACGCTGGCTGGCGGAGTGGGCTTCCAGCGGCTGGAGCCGGGCTCTTCAATACGGTTTTCAAGCACGGTCGTCGCCACGAGGGCGCCACCCACCCCGGTAGAGAGGCTGATGATCTTCGAGCCTGATTGCTCTGCCGTGACCGAATAGACGACCCCCTGACCCGCGGCATCTGCCGTGGCTTGTGACTGGGCGGCCCAGGCGGCGCCACTGCGTTCGATCAGGGTGTCTTCGGCAAGGTCGAAGAGCGCGGCCTCGGGAACATCGGAACCTCCGGAAAGCACCGCAGCGTAGGCAGCGCCCACCTCCCCCGGTGAAAGCACCAGCGTCTGCAAATCGTCTTTCAAGATCGCGGTGCCTTCTTCGGCGGGCGCGGCCTCAGGCATCGTGATACCGCCGCGAAGCGAAATCACCCGCGAGACCATGAAGTTCTCATGAGGGGCAGCCTGCGTCATGATGATCGCAAGCGAGGGTGATGCCGCTGGCTCGGCGTTCTCATCGCTGGTCGCAGCGTCTTCACCCTCGGCGGGAGGATCGGTGGCCTCGGGTTCCGAGTCAACGCCGCTCTCGGAGGCGACGGTAACGAACACGGTGCGGGGCCAACCCTCTGTCGACTGGACGAGTTCGTACCCCAGCGCTTCGCTCGTAATGCGGGGCGGCACGACGGCATAATCCGGCACCGACTGCCTGATCGTATAGTTCGCGGTGCGCTGCAGAAGGGCATCACCGGTGAAGCGTTCCTTGAGGATTTCCGCGTCTAGCGCGTCATCGGCCTCGCCCGCTATCGCGGCAATGTCGCCCACAATACGATCGATCTGCGTGCGCGTGACGGGTACCGGTGCGACGGCTGACTCACCATCATCGTTTTGATCCTCTAGCTCTGTCTCAGCCGGGCTCAGGTCGGGCCAGTAGCTCGCGGAGCAGCCGCTCAGGCCCAACGCGAGCGCAAGCCCGACGCTGGGGAGGGCGATCCTGCGCGCTGCCGTACGCTGATTCTTGGTCTCGGCAGGAGTGTTGCCCGGCGAATCCTGGCGTTTCTGATCCTGCTCACCCCGCCGTCGGCGCGTCACCGAATCCCGAATGCCGAGGAGTGGACCCTTCCTTCCGCGTCGGGGCCCCAGACCGCGGCGATCGTGATCGACCGCGAGAAGGTAGAGCACCGCACCCACGACCGCAAGAAGAGCGCCTGTCACGAGCAAGGGGCCTGCGAACGGAGTGCGTTGATCCTGGACCCATTCGATCGCGACCGCAGCCGAATCGCCAGCGGCAACGTCGACCGAAACGAGCACCGCGTCACCATCATCAACATCAAGTGGAAGCCGAATCTTGCCCCCTGCATCGGAGCTCGCGGAGGCTGATCCGCTGTCTGCGGCATCGCCCTCTGCAGCGTCTGGTGCGTCTGCGTCTGCCTCACTGACCGGCGCGAGGCTCCGTTCTTCAACCCACAGGTCACTTCCGCGGGGATCGAGAAGTTCGAGCTCGGCATCCGCTTCGGGTGCTTCACCCTCGGCGGCACCGTCGACCGCCGGAGTGCCATTCTCAGCGTCTGTTGCGGGAGTGGATTCCTCCGACTGTGACACCACGCCGGGAACCGAGCTGCTGGCCAGTCGGGATTCGGACTCGTCAATCGCAATCTCTGCGTGCGAGAACGGCTCAACCCAGGCCGCAACATCGCGTGCGGAACCGATCGCAGCGAATGCCGCTGCACCACTGACCACGACATTGGCTTGCCCAGGAACTGTGGCAAAGACGTCTCCTGGAATGACGGCAAAACCTGTCTCTTCCGCGAGTGCTGTCTCAAACACAATCTCAGATGGTCCGGCGAGAAATGTTCGCTGCCCGATTCCGAGAACGAGGAAGATGCCTGAGAGCACGAGAGCCGCAATAGCAAACCCAAATCTCATGGGTGCCTCCTGTCGCTCGGGTCTGAATGTCGCACGTGCACACCAGATTGGCGGCACACTTTGTAAGTCAACGCTACCGGAGCTTTCCGTGAGTTCAATCCGGAGCGACAAGACACCCCATACAACTCAAGGCCACTCTCCAGCGGACCGAACTATCATGGCCTCGGTAGGGAAGCCTCGGCAAGTCGCACTTGAGGTCGTATACCCCTGCCACCCGGAGGACGTCGTGACCGAAGCCAGCCCGCAGTTCACTCCCGCGCTTCGCGGTTACCACCGCGGCGAGGTCGACGCTCAGATCAGCGCGCTGACCCAGCACATCACGACACTTCAAGCGCACACCGAATCGCTGCAGACCAGCTACGCAGAGTCGGTACAGACCGCGGGTGAACAGCAGGTGTTGATTGAGGATCTCCGCGCCCAGGTGGCCGAACTCGGTGCAACGGGATACAGCGGGCTGGGACTGCGCGTAGAAAAAAGCCTGCAAATTGCTGAGCAGCACGCTGAGACGCTCATCGCCCAGGCAGACATCGATGCCGAGCGCTTGCGTCGCAAGACCGAGCAGGAGACCAAGCGGCTGCTGGAACACGCGCAGGCGCGCGCAGACGAGCTCGTCACCTCAGCGACCGAGCAGGCCGAGAAACTCCTCACCGAGTCGAGGCGGGAAGCGGACGAGCTGACCACGCGCACGCAGGCGGAAAGCAAGCGTCTCGGCGATGAAGCACACCGGTCGGCCGAGTTGCTGCGAAGCACTTCGACCCGCGACACCACCACCGAACTCGAGACCGCCCAGGCTGAAGCGCGGGCGCTCGTCGCGGAGGCACAGGCACGCGCAGAGCGGCTCACCATTGACGCACACGCAGCCGCAGACGAGGTGCGGCAGCGCACCGAGCTCGCCGCCGCGCAGTTCGAGCGCGAGCGCGAGACCTCCACACGTGAGGCCGAACTTGCTCGCGCCCAGTTCGAGAGCGAGCGTGAGCGCCAAGAGGCGGAGTTCACTGCCCGGGTGCACGATCGCGAAACCGAACTCGAGCGCCGCTACTCGGAACGCGAACACGCGCTCATTGCCGAGACCGACGCACTCAGGCTGCAACTGACCGACGAGATCGAGACGCTCCGTACGAAGATCGCTCAGGAGCGATCCGAGCACGATCAAACAATTGCTGAAGAGCGTGCGGCCCATGAACGTCGTCTCACACAGAGCGAACACTCACACACCGCACGCCTCGCAGCCGAACTTGCCGTGCACACCTCTGACCTTGCGCGCGCAGCCGAGGCGCAACGTGCCTCGCTGGAGCAGCAGGCAGAGCAGTCCAGGCTAGAAAGGGAGAATGCGCGGGCGCTGCTTGATACCGAACTCACGTCGGCTCGGTCGCTGCATGATGACGAACTGGCCGCGGAACTCGCCGAGCACGATCAGATGTTGCGGGACGAGATCGAGGGTCACGAGGCGCAGCTGGCCTCAGAGCGAGAGGCGCAGCGCGTGGAGCTTACGCGCGAGCGAGCTGACCACGAGCGAGCGATCGCGGCCGAGCGTGAGACCCAGGAGCTGGAACTTCAACGACTCGTCACACGTCATGAAGCCGAACTCGCGACAGCGGTTCGGGCACACGAGACTCGCCTTGCTGAGGAGCAAGCGGCCCACGATGCTCGGCTGAACGCAGAACTTGCCGAACACGAGCGTGCCCTCGCCGATCAGGTAGCTGCTCATGGCGAACGCCTCCGACTTGAACAGGAAGAGGCCGCCGCAGTCCTCGGTCTCGAGCGTGAGCAGTTCATGCTCCAGGTGGATCGGGACCGCACCAGCCTCGAATCTGACCTCTCCAGGGAGCGCGCTGACCACGACCGCAGGCTTGCCGCCGAGTTGGAGGCGCACACCCTATCCCTTGCGAACGAGCGCGAACACGCGGTCGCCGCTGTGGCGAGTGAGGTCGCCAGCGAGCGAGCCAAGGTAAACGAAGAGGTGAAGTTGCTCCGCGCGGATACCCGTGAGGAACTCGCAAATCTTCGCGCGTCCGAAGAGCATGCACTCGCCACACTACGCGCCGAAACCGAAGACGCAGCCTCAGCGCAACGCCAACGGCTGGCAAAAGAACTCGCTGAGTTCACCACCAGCATGGCTGAACGAACTGAGCACTTGGAGCGCGAGATCGCCGACCGACAGGCTGCGACAGCTGCGGCGGCTCTCGAAGCACGTCACGCGGCCGAGGCTGAACTTGCCGAGCTCACTCAGCACGCAGAGAAGCTTCGCGCCGAGGTCAACGCTCTAACTCAGGCTGCGGCCACCGAGGCGCACACGCTGAGGTCAGAGGCCGAGCGTCAGGCCGCTGAGATCGTGCAGGAGGCGGAACGACGCGCCCATGCGACCTTTACCGACGCTGAGAACCGCGCCACCAAGGTTCTGCTCGATGCCGAGGATCGCATGTCGCAGCTGAAGGTCGAACGCGTTGCGGTGGCTCGTTACTTTGAAAGCCTGGGAGAAGTGGTGACCAACGCGCGAAAACTGCAGTCTGCGACTGAGAGCGCCACCGAGCGATCGGCATCGCAACTTCCCTCGCCAGCAGATCGGCCTGGCACCGGGGAATAGTCCCTCGTAGCTACTGGGCGAACCGCGCTTCAGTTACTGCTTCAGGGAGCGGCACTTCCGCGGTGCCGATAATCCCGACGATTTCGTCAAGCACCCGCCGCACGTACTTCTCGCCCACCCAGAGGTGCTTCGCACCTTCTACACCTATGACACGGGCCCTCGGAACCAGAGCGAAACGTCGTGCGGCCTCGTCGGGTTGAAGAAAATCGTCGAGTTCGGGCACCAAGACGTGCAGTTCCGGCTCGGCATCCGCCCACCGCAGGAGATCGGTGTCGGTGGCGCGGTGCAGTGGCGGCGAGAGCAGGATCGCCCCGCGGATCGGGTGTTCGAGCCCGTACTTGAGGGCAAGTTCGGTTCCGAAAGACCAGCCGACGATCCAGGGGTTTGGGAGCCCTCGCTCGGCAACCAATCGCATGGCCGCCGCAACATCTGCGCTCTCGGCGTTCCCGCCGTCAAAGGATCCCTCACTCGTGCCGCGAGGCGAGGACGTGCCGCGGGTGTTGAACCGCAACACGGCAAGACCAGCAAGCTCTGGAAGCCTCCAGGAGGCCTTTCTCAGCACGTGTGAGTCCATGTATCCGCCGGCAGTCGGCAGGGGATGCAGCGTCACGAGGGTGGCGCGTGGCGGGCGACCTTCCGGCATCGCCAGCTCTCCGACGAGCTTCAGCCCGTCGGAGGTGTGCAACTCGATATCTTCGCGCTGTGCCCTGAGCACTGATCCACTGGTGATGTCTTTCATTCCCGCCCCTTCGATGCTTCCTGTCAATGGTAGGGGTCTCGCCTCTGGCAAGATTGAGTCATGACGATCACCGCAGCCGCAGACGGTTCTGCCCTCGGTAACCCCGGGCCTGCTGGCTGGGCCTGGTATATCGACGACTCGCAGTGGCGAGCGGGCGGGTGGCCCCGAGCGACGAATAATCAGGGCGAGTTGATGGCGGTCATCGATCTGCTACACGCCACGGCGGATCAGCCAGACACTCCCCTCGTTATTCTGTGCGACAGCCAATACGTCATTAACTCCGTGACGCAGTGGATGCCCGGGTGGAAGCGCCGGGGCTGGCGCAAGGCCGACGGCAAGCCGGTGCTGAATCGAGAACTTCTCGAATCGCTCGATGAGGCACTTTCGGGACGGAACGTGCGTTTTGAATGGGTGAAGGGTCACGCTGGCCACCCCCTCAACGAGGCGGCCGACGATCGCGCACGCGCCGCGGCGACGGCGTTCCAGCGCGGCACCGTTGCAGACGCTGGCCCTGGCTTGGCGGGAGGTTCCGTCCCCACTCCGTCAGTCGAGCTTCCCACCCCCGAGGCGGTCACCCCCACGCTGTTCTAGGCGTGCTGATGCGAGGTGTGAGATCAGCTCAGACGCCAGCAATGATTGTGCCAGTGCCGACGGTCTCGCACTGCTGCATCGTCGCCGAAGAAATTGTCAGCGCTCCACACGACTAGGTGCGCCTGACCTGCAGGCACGTCTTGTGCGCAGCCGGGGCATCGATACGCTTTCTCGGCCCGCTGCGCGGGTATATCGCGTACGTTGTACTCACGGCCTCGACGCGACTCGAGCCGGGCTCCTCCGTGTGCGAGACGTGAAATATCTCCGAGCGGCTCAGATTCCGAGCGCCGATGCTTTCGAGGCATTGCGGGTGTTTCCTACCACCAGTGGTTGGAAGTCCAGAACGCGTGAGCGCCCGCCCAGCTGCCGTAACGGCCGATCGCGTAGCCGTTTGCCCACGTCAGGTTAGCGACCGGGTCGTACCCGTTGCCACCGGGAACCTTGCTGCAGGGCAATGCCTGAACCAGTCCGCAAGCACCGGAACTACTGTTGGTGGCATTGGGGTTCCAGCCGCTTTCACGACTGACGATGAAGTCAACGTACCCCCAGTCAGCCTGGGGAATACCTGCTGCGGCCATCCACTCAGCGGGTGATCCACCACCGGTGTAGAGCAGGGGTGCGAAGCTCACTGGCGCTGCGGCCGCGGGTGCTGGCGCTGGCGCCACAACGGGTTCCGGCTTCGGCTCGGGAATCTCTACCAGCGGCGAGACACTCACATCGAGGGCCAACTCAGTGACCTCAGGCACAAACTCCTGATGAATGCGCTCGTAGAACGCCTCGTCAGCGAGTGCAGTGGTCGGAATGGAGAGTGGCGCAACGACCGCGGTGCCAAAGAAACCGACGGCGGCGATGCCCGCGAATAACCCACGAAAACGGGTCAGGCGAGAGATGGGCGGTCGTGCGGCAGGTGTCGAAGAAGTCACAATATAACGATTCTATCTCATGGCTGGGCGAACGGCCAGGTCGGGCTCAGTCGGAGGTCGCAAGCATCAGGTCAACGACCGCGTCAAGAAACGCGTCGACCTGGTCTTCGTCGTACCCTCTCCACTGGGCGTGAAAGACTACGTTGCGCACCTCTGCGGGGGCCAAACTTCCCTTGCCTGCGAGCAGCGCCTGCACCCGATCGAGAAACGCGTCGACCTGAGAACGCCGGTATCCCATCGCGAAAAATCCACGCGAATGAAACCGCTTGCCACGTTCGCGTTCCAACCGTCCACGGATCTCAGAGAGGAGTTGTTGCACCTCGGCCCACCACGCGTTCTCGCCAATCTCGGCCATGTAGGCACGGCGCTCGCGCTGAGCAAATACCTCTTCCAGGCGATCCATCGCGGCATCCACGTGCCGTGCGGAATAGCCCCGACGCTTGAGCGAAAAAGCCGTGTGCCGGATGTCGGAAGACTTCATGGCGTCGTTCTCGGAGGCCGATTGCTCAAACGTCGCTCGGGCGCGGGCCAGAAACTCGTCAACTTGCTCGGGTCGGTATCCGTATTGCTTGCCGGTTGCTCGAGGAAATGCAGTGCTCACCGTACTATTCTGCCCGCTCCGACCTGTGCGGAAGTTCTTTGACCCACTCATGCAAGGACTCCGAGGCTCAGCGCGAGGGCATAGGCCCCGACGGTAGACGGCAAGAGCGAGTCGAGGCGGTCGAGAAAACCGCCGTGACCCGGAATCCACGAACTCATATCCTTCACGCCGAGGTTTCGCTTGATCAGCGACTCTGTAAGGTCACCGCCGGTCGCTGTGATCAGCACAATAATGCCGAGCACCACGCCGACCCACCACGGTTGCTCCAGGGCCAGTACCGAGATCAGCACGCCAGAGAGCACTGCGAAAACCGCCGCACCGGCGAAGCCCTCCCAGGTCTTGTTCGGGCTGATGCGCGGGGTCATCTTGTGCTTTCCGAGGGTGACCCCTGCCGCATAGGCCCCGACATCCACCGAGACGACCACGAGCACCATGGCGAATACCCACCACTCCCCGCGCTCTCCTTGCACCATGAGAACCGTGTAAGAGCCCAAGAACGGGATGTACACGAGGGAAAAAAGGCCCGAGAACACGTCGCGAATGAGCGTCTGAGGGGCGACTTCTCCCCCGGGAATGACACCCTCAACGAGGCGCCACATGGTGAGGAGCACAGACCCAGCAAACAGACCGAGCAGCATGCCCTCGGCACCCCAGAAATAGGCGCCGAGGATGATGATGAGCCCGCCGAGCACGACGCCCACCCGGGGAACGCGCCGGCCTGCCAAACGAAACGCCGAGGCGAGCTCAACGAGTGCGATTGAGAGCAGCCCCGCCAGGAAAAGAATGAAGAGCTGCTCGATGAAGAACAGGCTCCCGAGGAACAGGCCCCCGAAGACAAGGGCCGATCCAAACGCGAGAAAGAGGTTTCGTCCAGCCTTTTTCTCGATCCTGGCGCTGGTCGCTTCGAGGCTCGCTTTGGTCAACTCAAATTGAGCCCGCAGTTCTTCTCGCCGGTCGTGGCCCGACACGAGTTAGACCTCCATCAGCTCGGTTTCCTTGCGCTTCATTGCCTCGTCGATCTGGTCAATAAACTGCTTGGTCACCGCCTCAAGCTCTTTTTCTGCGCGCGCCACGTCATCTTCGCCGACCTCGCCCTTGAGCTCCTCGAAGGAATCTTTCGCGTGACGGCGGAGGTTACGTATGGCGACTCGCCCGTCTTCGGCCTTCGCCTTCACTATCTTGACGAATTCCTTGCGACGATCTTCCGTGAGTTCGGGAAGCGCGAGACGAATGACCGACCCATCGTTCGACGGATTTGCGCCGAGGTTGGGGATGTCGCGGATCGACTGCTCGATCTCTTTCATCGCACCCTTGTCGTAGGGAGTGATGATCAGGCTTCGCGCATCTTGGTTTTGTACTGACGCGAGCTGCGGAAGCGGGGTAGGCGTGCCGTAGTAATCGACGAGCACATTCTGCAGCATTGAAGGGGCAGCCCGCCCGGTTCGCACAGTGGCGAAGTTCTCTTTGGTCGAGTCGACCGCTTTGGTCATCCGGTCCTTGACGTCTGCGAAGACCTCATCAATCACGGTGTGCTCCTTCGGTGATTATCGTTAGATTGAGTGTACTGGCGCTCAGCTATGCACGAGGGTGCCGAGCGGCTCCCCACGGAGCGCTGCGGTCACGTTGCCCGCGGGCTCCATACCGAATACTCGCATCGGCATACCGTTGTCCATGCAGAGGCTGAAGGACGTGGAATCGACTACTTTCAAGCCGCGCACGAGTGCGTCGTTGTAGCTGATCTGGTCGATGAGCGTCGCGTCGGGGTCGATTCGTGGATCCGCCGTGTACACCCCGTCGACACCGTTCTTGGCGACGAGCACCTCGTCGGCTCGCACCTCAAGTGCACGCTGAGCTGCGACCGTGTCAGTGGAGAAGTATGGAAGGCCCGCTCCCGCACCAAAAATCACCACGCGCCCCTTTTCGAGGTGGCGGATGGCGCGGAGTGGAATGTAGGTTTCAGCCACCTGTGTCATCGTGATGGCCGATTGCACCCGGCTCGACACCCCCGCCTGCTCAAGGAAGTCTTGCAACGCGAGCGCGTTCATGACGGTACCCAGCATTCCCATGTAGTCCGCGCGAGCGCGATCCATACCCCGCTGCGAAAGCTCCGCGCCGCGGAAGAAGTTCCCTCCGCCCACAACCACTGCGACCTCAGCGACATCCATCGCTGCCGCGATCTCGCGGGCAATCTGACTGACCACATCGGGATTCACGCCCAGGGTTCCCCCGCCGAATGCCTCGCCGGATAGCTTCAGCAGCACGCGTCGTTTGCGAGGTGTGGTCATCGTGTGGATCTCCTTGATTCGGCGTCTGATATCAGGGTAGCGGGTACAGCACGAGACCCGGGCCCGTCTGGGGCCCGGGTCTCGTAACAGAGGTGTTAGGAACCGACCTTCGAGCGGGCGAACCCGATCACCGTGGTGCCCGTGGCGGAAGCCACGGCAGCGACCGGGCGCTTCTGCTCGTCAAGTGCGTGTACCTGTTCGTTCAGAACGATCTGCTTGAAGAATGCGTCGAGGCGACCCGCGATGATCTTCGGCAGAGCAGCCTCAGGCTTGCCCTCGTTCTTCGAGATTTCCGTGACGATGTCGCGCTCTTTGTCGACATCAGCCTGCGGCACCTCTTCGCGGGTCACATACTGTGGCTCAGCGAAGGAGATGTGCTGAGCAATGCTCAAGGCAGCCTTCTCGTCGTCACCGTCATATCCGATTACCACGCCGATCTGCGGGGGCAGATCTTTCGAGGTGCGGTGCAGGTAGAACGCGGTCTTCGGGGCCTCAACCACCGAAACCCGGCGAAGCACAAGCTTCTCTCCCAGAATCGCAGACTCATCAGTGATGACCGACTCGACGGTACCGCCCTCAAGAGGAGCGGCCAGCGCCTCTTCGAGGGTATTCGCGTTCGCGGCAGCAATCGCCCCGAGCACCTTCTCGCCGAGCGCAATGAACTTCTCGTTCTTCGCGACGAAGTCGGTCTCACACACGAGCTCGATCATTGTTGCGCGACCTTCGGTCTGCGCGACAGCAACGAGACCTTCGCTTGCCTCGCGGCCTTCGCGCTTCGCGACACCCTTCAGCCCCTTGAGGCGAAGGATCTCGATTGCCTTCTCGATGTCGCCCTCGGCCTCAACCAGAGCGTTCTTGCTATCGACCATGCCAGCGCCCAAACGGTCGCGTAGCTCCTTCACGGCGGCCATGCTCACCGATGCCATAGATGACTCCTTTTAGTCAGTTCTTGGTCAGATCGTGGAAAGTGGGAAGAACGCCGAGTTACTCGGCAGCGGGTGCTTCGGCAGCAGCTTCAGCGACCTCGGCAGCGGAAGCCTCAGCGGCAGGTGCCTCAGCAGCGGCGTCCTCAGCAGCGGGAGCCTCAGCAGTAGCATCCTCGGCGGGCGCATCGGTCTTGTCCGCGTTCAGCAGTTCGACCTCCCACTCGGCGAGGGGCTCAGCGGCGACTGCGCCGCCATCGTTCTTCTGGTGACGCTCCATGAGGCCCTCGGCGATGGCATCGGCGATCACGCGTGTGAGCAGCGCTACCGAACGGATGGCATCGTCGTTACCGGGGATCGGGTAGGTGACCTCATCGGGATCGCAGTTCGTGTCGAGGATAGCGATGACGGGGATACCCAGCTTCTTCGCCTCGTCGATCGCGAGGTGCTCCTTCTTGGTGTCGACCACCCAAAGCGCTGACGGAGTCTTGGTCATGTGACGGATACCGCCAAGCGACTTCTGCAGCTTCTCGAGCTCGCGCTTCTTCAGCAGCAGTTCCTTCTTGGTGAATCCGCTGGTGCCACCCTCGTAGTCAAGCTGCTCAAGCTCCTTCATGCGCTCAAGTCGGCCCGTTACGGTCTGGAAGTTGGTCAACAGACCGCCCAGCCAGCGCTGGTTCACGTAGGGCTGGTTCACGCGGTCAGCCTGCTCGGCGATCGCTTCCTGCGCCTGCTTCTTCGTTCCCACGAAGAGAACGTTTCCACCGCGCGCGACGGTCTGCTTCACGAATGCGTAGGCATCATCGATGTACCCGAGCGACTGCTGCAGGTCGATGATGTAGATGCCCGAACGCTCAGTGAAGATGAAGCGCTTCATCTTCGGGTTCCAGCGGCGCGTCTGGTGTCCAAAGTGAACGCCGCTGTCGAGCAACTGACGAATAGTTACGACGGCCATTGCCGTTCTCCTGTTCTGCACGCCTCAAACGGGCGCACTCTTGCGGTTGATTTCTTCGGGACGATTCCCGAATCCTGGTGCCCCAGGCTCCGCCGCCCCTGCAACAAACTCGCAAACGAGAAGGTACGGTGGGGACCGTTGGCGGTGCTCCGTTGAGCGGGCACGCGAAGTCACCTCGTGAGAGGTGCCCCACAAGTGTAGCATCGACAGCACTACGGCCCGGGGACTCCCGGAGAACCCGCAGATGCTGGATTCACCGCTCACACCCCACACCGACGAGTGCGGTGGCCTGAGTAGTCCACAGATGTCTTCACTCCCGGGCACCGCACTCACGCCGCTGACACCGTTGATGCATGCTCGGAATTCACCGCATCAGTAGTATCGCAGCGCTCATAACGCTGGCGGGGTCGCTCTGGTTCCCGCCGCTCGGCCATCCGCTCATCGTCAGTGCACCGTTCTCGCTTCCCGGCGGCCACTATGCAGCAGGGCACCGGGGTATCGATCTTCCCACGAGCGCCGGCGACGCGGTGCGCGCCCCAGCAGCAGGCACGGTCTCGTTCGTCGGTACGGTGGTGGATCGGCCCGTCATCACCCTGCGCATCGACGACCGCACCCTAGTGTCGTTTGAACCCCTCACCACCACGCTTCGTGAGGGAGACGAGGTGAGTCGGGGCGAGATCATCGGCACGGTCGGGTCTGGCGGGCACTGTCAGGCATCCTGCGTCCACCTGGGAGCGCGCGTCGATGGCGCATACGTGAATCCGCTGAGATTTCTCCGCCCGAAACCCGTACTGCTTCCCTCGCTCGAGCGCTAAATGCGTAGATCAGGCGGACGCATCACGCGCGCGGATGGGCCTGGCGGTAGGCGGCTGCGAGTCGCTCGGTCGAGACGTGGGTGTACACCTGTGTACTACCGAGGCTCGCGTGCCCGAGCATCTCTTGCACCACGCGCAGGTCTGCTCCTCCGTTGAGCAGATGGGTGGCTGCCGTGTGCCGCAGCGTGTGCGGGCCTCGCGGGCCGCTGCCCGGTTCCTGCTCCAACTCGCGTGCGACCAAGCGGTACACGGCCTGGGCCGTGAGCGGGCGACCAGTGTTTCCCAAGAACACGACGCGATCCCCCGCGCCTCGCAACGCCGAATACCCCGATTCTGCAGGAAGAGCGGAGACGCGAGACACGGAAGGGACCTCTGACACGCGAGCAGCGAGCAGGTGCCGAGCGCTCAAGAGATAGGCATCAAGTGCCCGCGCCGCCGGAGCGCCCAGGGGCACGACGCGCTGCTTGTTGCCTTTTCCGGTGACCCGAACGGTGCGCTCTTGCAAGTCAAGCCCGCTGAGCGAGAGGGTACACAGCTCGTTCACACGCAACGCGGTAGCGTACAACAGCTCAAGAACCGCGAGATCACGCACTTCAACGGGATCGCCGGTCTTGGCGCGGCCCGCGGCCCGGTCAAGAATTCTGGTGACCTGGTCCTCGCTGAGGACTCGAGGGAGCGGGCGGGCCGTTTTCGGCGCGCGCAACCGCGATGCCGGGCTGCCGGGAACGAGCTGTCTCCGTTCGAGCCAACTCCCGAAGGATTTCGCGGTGGCAACATTCCGTGCGAGCGTGCTGGCAGCGAGACCCGCTTGTTGCCGGTGCCAAAGCCAGCCACGCAGGCGCTCGAGATCGAGCGCCTCGATGCCGACATCTCTGGCGTTAGAAGCTTCGAGATCTGAGGCTACGTACTCGGCGAGCGAGTGCAGGTCGCGCCGATACGCCTTCACGGTGTGCGCCGAGTAGCCGTACTCGAATTCGACAGCGGAAAGAAAGCCCTCAATCGCCCTGTCTAGCCGCATGCCCCTATTGTCGACGCACCAAGGCCCACTTCTGTTCTGCCGCGCCGGGGTCATCGCGCCGTGCGACCTCCTGCAGGAGTTCGAGTTCAGCAAGGGTGGTGCGCGCCTCCCCGACACTCAGACCCGCGAGCCGTGCAACTTCAATCAGTGTTCGGCTTCCCCGCAGCGGGAGGGCATCAATCACCCGACCGTGCGCAGAGGGTTGACGAGCGGTGCCGCCCGTCTCCCCCGATACCTGTGAACCATCCCGAAAGATCTCGAGTTCGTCTCCCAGGCCGGCCAGCTCACATGCCTCACGAGCGTTGGTGATGAGGGCCGCACCGTACTCGCGAATAAGTTTGTGGCACCCGCTGGATGCCACCGAGGTGACCGGGCCGGGGACTGCCCCGAGCGCCCGCCCCAGTTCGGCCGCATGCCCTGCGGTGTTCAGTGTTCCGGAGCGTACCCCCGCTTCGGTCACCAGGGTCGCAGAGGAGAGCGCAGCAATAATGCGATTCCGTTGCAGAAATCTCCAGCGGGTCGGGGCAGCACCGGGCACCATCTCCGCACAGACCGCACCGGTCACGCTGATCTTACCCAGCAACCCGTCATGCGACTGCGGGTACGCGCGATCAGCACCCCCGGCGAGCACTGCAACAGTGGGGGCTTCTGCGGCAAGCGCAGTGCGATGTGCCACCGCGTCAATACCGTACGCAGCACCCGACACGATGCTGAATCCTGCCGCGCATACACCGGCGACGATCTCGGCCGTCACATGGGTACCGTATCCGGTCGCAGCGCGAGCACCGACGACCGACAGTGACGGGGAGGCGAAATGCACAGGATCACCTCGCACCCACAGGAGAAACGGTGCGTGTGGCCCCAGGTCGTCCAGCAGGATCGGCCACGCGGCATCGCCGGGAACAATCACGCAGAGATCTGCTTCCATGCCCCGTTCGATGTCGCGCATGGTCTCGGCGCGATCCACTCTGGGAAGCCATCGACCCAACGCAGATTCTGCCGCGCACGTGGCGAGATCTACTCCCGCCCGTGATGCCGCATCACGAAGTTGCACGGGCGTCACGCCTGCGATGAGCAGTTGCAGGGACCGCTCGGGTCCCAGAGCAGCGAGGAGCTCGCCAGCCACCCCGTCCCCAGGTTCGGCGATGCGCGACCAGGCAATTCGCGCGAGCAGCGCGTCTGCATACTCCTGACTATCGTCTGGGCAACCGGCGAGGCGTGTAAGTAACCCCCGCACCTGCGGGTCGGCAGCAAGCCGATCGGCACCGACGAGCCGGGGTATTGGCACTATGTTCATGGGGTTGCTCCTCCGCGTAAAGCCAATGCGTGTGCGAGTTCATCTCGACCCGGGCTGCCTCTGCCTGCCAGATCGCTCAATGACCAGGCAAGTTTTAGGGTTCGGTCGTAGCCGCGCAGCGTCAGGGATCCTCTGCTCAGCGCGGCGTCAAGTACCGTCGTAACGCTTTTCGGGAGCGCCACAAATGAATCGCGGAGCCAGTGGCCCGGCACATCGGCATTCACCGACCACGGCGTATTTCGAAGGCGATCGGCCATCGCCGCCCGGGCATCGACCACGCGTAGCCGAAGCTCTGCGCTGGTGGGCCGCGGACACGATTCGACCTGTCCGAGCAACACTGTTGAAACGCGGCGCACATTCAACCGGAGGTCGATGCGGTCGGTAAGTGGGCCAGACAGCCGGTTGCGATAGCGCACTCGTGTGCTCGGGGTACAGCGACAAGGCTCGACTGCGTCTAACGAGTCGGCATTTCCACAGGGGCAGGGGTTCGCAGCGATCACCAGTTGCACGCGGGCGGGCAACGTCGCTCGAATTCGGGCTCGATGAATCTCGACCTCTCCGGATTCCAGGGGTTGCCGCAACGCATCGAGCACCGCGCTGGGAAACTCAGGAGCCTCATCGAGAAACAACACACCAAAGCAGGATCTCGTGACTGCACCTGGCCTCACCGAGACAGAATCGCCGCCTCCGATGATCGAGACCTTCGAGGCCGTGTGATGTGGGCTTTCGAACGGAGGCCGCGTGACGAGTTCGGTGAGCCCCGCACCTCCGAGCGATGCGATGCTGCTCGCAACGATCGATTCATCGAGGCTGAGATCGGGCAGGATCGACGGCAGCCGAGTCGCCAACAGCGTCTTCCCTGCGCCCGGAGGGCCCATCATCGACACGTGGTGCCGCCCAGCTGCAGCAACCATGAGTGCTTCCACCGCGTCTGGCTGGCCAATCACATCGAACATGTCGGGTTCTCCCTCGGTGTGTTCCAGGGATTGCAGCCCTTTTCCCTGCTCCCCTGCCTCGGAAGCTGGGTCGGCAGAGGATCCCTCCGCCCAATGCGCATTCTCACAACCGCCACTCTCACCGCGGTGCCAGGCGACTGCATCACGCAGGTCGCGGGCGGCAACCACTTCGATGCCCGGTACCAGGGAGGCTTCGCGTGCGCCGTGTGCGGGCACCATCACCCGCCTGAAACCCAACTCCCGCGCCGCGAGCACCGCGCTGAGGAGCCCGGGAGGTCGCCGCAGCTCACCATCAAGACTGAGTTCCCCGAGGTGAGCGGTCTCTGCGAGGCGGCCCGTGGGCAGGTGCCCGGATGCGGCGAGCGCCGCGAGTGCGATGGCCAGGTCGAACCCCGACCCCTGTTTGGGAAGCGCCGCGGGGCTGAGGTTCACCACGATGAAACGATCAGACAGCGCCAAACCGACCTGCTGGGTGGCAAGCCGAACCCGCTGCTTCGCTTCGGCGAGCGCGGTGTCTGGCAGCCCGATGATCGCCATGCCCGGGAGCTGATTCGACACCACCGCTTCCACGAGCACCCGCGTTCCCTGCAGCCCGGTAAGTGCAATTGCGGCCACACGGCAGACAGTGGCGCTCATCCGATGCCCCGCACGTGATCGATTCGAGGTCGTTCGCCGACGCGAAGGGTGATGCCGACCGCGTCAACACGCAGCCGAGCGGGTCCGGGCGACACTTCTCGTACCCAACTGAGCAGCAGCCTCCGCAGGCGACCGGCCTTCTGCGCAGTGATCGCCTCCAGTGGGTGCCCGTATCCGGTGCCGCTTCGCGTCTTCACCTCAACGGCGACGATGCAGTCGCCATCACGGGCGACGAGGTCAAGTTCACCCTGCCTGCCCCCACGCCAGTTTCGCGCGAGGAGGCGATACCCGAGTGCTTCCAGATAGTCGGCCGCGAGTTGTTCACCGCGGGCTCCAACGGCACGATTGCGCTGCCCCGTAGGGTGCTGAGGGGTGGTCGATTCAGTCATACGACCAGACTGACCGGGCATCCCCGTGCCGCGCTGGCGCCTCAGGAAGTCTGTGGAAAGGTCAGGCGATCCACAGATCAGACCCGGGTGTGAGCGGCAAAGCGTTGCCGCCGAACCCTATTCGTCGATCGAGAGTTCTTGGGGCAACTTAAACTCACGCGCCGTGAGCTCTTCAACGTTGACGTCTTTGAAGGTGAGGACCCGCACCGACTTCACGAAGCGGTCGGCGCGATACACATCCCACACCCACACGTCAGTCATCGTGAGTTCGAAGTAGAAGTCACTTCCCGCGTCTCGACGCTCAAGCTGCACATCGTTGGCGAGGTAGAAGCGTCGCTCTGTTTCGACAACGTAGCGGAACTGGCCAGCGACATCGCGGTACTCACGAAACAGCGAAAGTTCTGCTTCACGCTCGTAATCGTCAAGGTCATCGTCATTCATCACGCCCATCCTACTTGGTTCACCGAGACACCCCTTCCCGGGGTTCGAAGTGGATCCCGCCCAGGGCACAGGCGCACGTATGACGACGCGCCGGTGAGTGAAATTTCAACTTGACTTGTTCGAACATATGTTCGAACATTGCTGCATGAATCAGGCCGCAACCGTTCGCACGCTGCAGGAGCGCATCACGCAGATGCAGCCCATGCGGCTGGGGGACGACGCGCTCCCCACTCCGCCAGAGTTGCGCGATCTCTTGCCCGGCGGTGCGTTACGGCGAGGCAGCGCCACGATCGTTTCTGGGTCGCTGCAGCTCTCTCTCGCGCTGATTTCCGCCGCATCTGCCTCGGGCGCGTGGTGCGGAGCCATCGGCCTCCCCGAGCTCGGGGCTGAGGCAGCGGCCGAGCTCGGGGTGGCGCTCGATCGCTTTGTGCTGGTGCCCGATCCGGGGCCGCACTCGATCAGCATCGCGGGAACCCTGAGCGAGGTCCTCACTGTGCTGCTCCTGCGCCCGTCGAGTCAGGTGCGCGCACCAGACGCGGAACGGCTGGCTGCACGACTCCGCGATCATGGTGCAGCACTCGTAGTGCTCGGGCAGTGGCCAAAGGCCGAGAGCACACTCCGCGTGACGAACTCACGCTGGGGTGGGCTCGGACGCGGCCACGGAATGCTCCTGACGCACGAACTCACCGTCCGTTCCGACGATCGACGGGGCCCCAAACAGCACACCGTCGTGTTTCGTGACGGTCGACTCTCCGGGGCACTTCCCCGAGTGGGTGCATCATGAGCGAGCAAGCCGAGCGGGTGATCGCGCTGTGGGTGCCCGACTGGCCCGTGCACGCATATCTCAGCGAACACGAAGAAGAGGGATCCATCAATGAACATCTGACGCTCGCCCTCATCGCGCAGCATCAGGTGGTCGCATGCTCGCAGGCAGCCCGCCTGGCTGGTGTGCGCGTCGGACTTCGCGAACGAGAGGCACGCTCGCGATGCCCTGACCTCGAAGTGCACCCACACGACCCGGAGGTCGACGTGCGCCGTTTCGCGCCGGTACTCGCAGCGATTGAACAGACCATTCCGGGAGTCGAGCCGCTCCGCCCGGGGCTCTGCGCCATGCGCGCACGCGGGCCTGCACGTTACTTCGGCAGCGAGGAAGCGGCAGCGGCAACGCTTGTAGCCCGCATGGTTGAGCTCGGGTTTCCGGAATCCCGAGTGGGGGTAGCAAGCGGGCGCTTTGCCGCAGAGCAGGCCACGCGAGCATTCGAGGCAGACCCGGGGGTGGATATCCCTTCGCCCGGCGTGCGCATCGTGCGTACCGAGCACACGGCAGCGTTCCTCGGCCCCCTCTCGGTTGCCCGTGCGTCATCTCTCGATTTTGCTGACGTGCTTGCTCGGCTCGGCATTCGCACACTCGGCGCGTTGGCCGCCCTCCCAGAGGATGCGGTTCGCGAACGCTTCGGTTCTGCTGGCATCGTCGCGCACCGACGCGCACGCGGGCTGGGTGCCGCGCACGCCGCCGAGGTTCGTTCGCGTGACCCCGAGATTGAGCTTTCGGTCGATTGTGCGTTCGAGCCCCCGCTCGACGGCGCAGACCAACTCGCCTTTGCTTGCAGCTCCTCTGCCGAGGCATTCACCCGTGGGTTAATTGAGCACGGGCTCGTCTGCACTGAGCTGCGTGTGGAACTCACCGACGACATCGGCATTCGGCACGAACGCACCTGGGCACACCCCAGCCACTTCACCACCAGCGATGTGGTGAACCGCGTACGATGGCAAGCTGCCACCGTTCCCCGAGATCCAGATCGAGGGGGGTCGGGCATCGCCGAGGTACGCCTCACTCCGATCCGTACAGCGCACGCTGCGAGCCACGAGCCGGGGCTGTGGAACACGGCCCCTGACGAACGCGTGCATCACCATCTCAGCCGAGTGCAAAGCCTCGTCGGTCACGAGGGTGTCGGCACGGGCGAACTTACCGGCGGAAGGCTCACCGCAGAGCGGCAACGATTAGTGCCTTGGGGTACCCGCGCGGAGACACGTCGTGCTCCCCGCTCCCGTGTTCGCCTGCGGGATGGCCCCTGGCCAGGGCGCATCACCGGCGCCCTCCCCAACACCGTTTTCACGCAGGAACTGAGCGCGGAGTTGCGTGATGACTCGGGTGCCCCGGTGTGGCCCACCGAAGACGATGTCCTCGCGTCTCATCCGGCACGCCTGAGCATCGATGGTAAGCACTTGACCGCGGCGATCGAGGCGTGGTCCGCCCCTTGGCCATTGCATGAACGGTGGTGGGCGGGGGGCCGGGCCGGGTATCGCATGCAGGTACTGCTTGCGGACGGCGACGCCTGGCTTTTGAGATACGAACATGGAGGCTCGGGTCAACCCCATGGCCCAGATACTGGCACTCAAGATGCCCCAGGGTCTGGCCGAGGGCCTAGCGGAGCACTTGACCGAGCGTCTGGCAAAGCGTCTGGCCGGGAAGCCGCCCGAGGGATTAACCCCACTGGGCGGTGGCTCGTCGAAGCTCACTATGCATAGTCGCACACCGACGGAAGGAGGCTGACGTGGGATGGAATAATCCGGCTATCCCCTGGGGTGAACTTGAGCGCACGCTCTCGGGGCGCGGCCCGCTGCGTCCCGCACCATCGCCCGCACTATCGCCCGCATCATCGCCCGCGTCACCGCCCGCGCAGTCGCGTCCACATCCCACAGCGCATTTCACAGAAACACTCGCGGCGAACCCTGGTTCGGGCGCGCGTGCAGGGCACGAACCCGCCGCCACGTTTCCCTATGCCGAACTTCACGCGCACTCGCACTTCAGTTTCCTCGACGGCGCGAGCTCTCCCGAAGCGCTCGTCGCCGAGGCATCAAGGCTCGGACTCTTCGGGCTCGCCATCACCGACCACGACGGGTTTCAGGGTGCCGCGCGTTTCGCTGAGGCAGCGGCAGAGCACCCCGAGCTTGCCACGGTCTTCGGAGCCGAGCTCTCCCTCGGGCTCGATGTCCCGCAACTGGGCGTTGCGGATCCGCAGGGCACGCACCTGCTCCTCCTCGCCCAGGGAGTCGGGGGGTATCACCGACTCTCCAGCGCCATCACCGAGGGGCAACTGGCCGGAGGGCATAAGGGGCGCCCCGTGTACGACCTTGAGGAATTGGCCGCGGCGAGCGGTGAGGAATGGGTTGTGCTCACCGGGTGCCGCAAGGGCAGCGTGCGCCGTGCGCTCGCGAACGCTTCCAACCGCGCTGATGGCGAGCGCGCGGCGCGTGCCGCACTCGGCCACCTCACGTCACTCTTCGGACGAGACCGAGTGTTCGTCGAACTCACCGATCACGGGCATCCCGGTGACGACGTACTCAACGACCGCCTTGCCGCGCTGGCACACGAGGAGCGGCTCCCCACCCTCGCCACCGGCGGGGTGCATTTTGCCACGGCTGCAGAGGCTCCGCTGGCGGAGGCCGTCGCCGCGATCCGTGCCCGGCGCAGCCTCGACGAACTCGACCCGTTTCTCCCCGCAAACGGTGCCGCGCGCCTCAGATCGGGGGCCGCCATGCACCGCCGATTCGCCAGACACCCGGCCGCCGTCGCACGCACCGCACCGCTCGCCAAGGAATTGGCCTTCCCCCTGCGCACGGCGCGGCCGAAGTTACCGAAACTGCAGCCGCCCGAGGGGCACACCCTGATGAGCTGGCTACGAGAACTGGCCTACCAGGGCGCCGCGGAACGATACCGCCTCCCCGACCCTGACATCACCGCCCGGCTCGAGAAGGAGCTGGCGCTCATCGAGGCGAAGGACTTCCCCGGATACTTCCTCATTGTGCGCGACATCGTACAGTTCGCACGCAGCCGCGGCATCCTGTGTCAGGGTCGGGGATCCGCTGCGAACTCGGCGGTCTGTTACGTGCTCGGGATCACGGCGGTCGACTCGATCCACTATCAACTGCCCTTCGAGCGCTTCCTCTCGAGCATGCGTGAGGAAGAACCGGACATCGATGTCGATTTCGAGAGCGACCGACGCGAGGAGGTGATCCAGTACGTGTACGCCACCTACGGCAGGCGCAACGCGGCGCAAGTTGCGAACGTCATCAGCTACCGGCCGAAAAGCGCGGTGCGCGATGCCGCAAAGGCACTCGGGTTCAGCAGCGGTCAACAGCGCGCATGGACCCGGGGGCTGGAGCGCTGGAGCAGCCTGCCCGACAGCGCCGAGCAGGGTGGGCCTGTGATCCCACCCGACGTGCTCGCCCTCGCGGGTCAGCTCATGCGTGCTCCGCGGCACCTCGGAATCCACTCGGGGGGTATGGTGCTCACCGAGCGACCAGTGGGCGAGGTCTGCCCAATCGAGCACGCACGGATGCCCGGGCGCACCGTGCTGCAGTGGGACAAAGACGACTGTGCGTCGATGGGCCTCGTGAAATTCGACCTCCTCGGCCTCGGCATGCTCAGTGCCCTGCGGGTCACCATCGAGCTCGCGGCGGAGGCCACCGGTGAGCGGTGGAGTCTCGAGACGCTGCCCCGTGACGAGGCGGGGGTGTACGACATGCTGTGTCGCGCCGACGCGATCGGGGTGTTCCAGCTCGAGAGCCGCGCCCAGTTGAACACGCTGCCCCGCCTCCGCCCGCGCTGCTTCTACGACCTGGTCGTCGAGATCGCCCTCATACGTCCCGGACCGCTGCAGGGCGGCGCGATCCACCCCTACCTGCGTCGAAGGGCCGGCACCGAGGCAATCACCTACCCCCACCCGTCACTCACACCGGTGCTGGAGCGCACCCTGGGGGTGCCGCTGTTTCAAGAGCAGCTCATGCAGATGGCGATGGCCGTGGGCGGCTGTTCCGCCGAAGATGCCGACCTGCTGCGGCGGGCCATGGGGTCAAAGCGTGGCGTGGAAAAGATTGAGCGGCTGCGCTCCCGACTCTTCGAGGGGATGGAGGCGAACGGCATCGATGCTGCCACCGCCGAACGCATCTACGCGCAAATCGAGGCATTCGCGGCGTTTGGTTTTGCCGAGAGTCACTCCATCAGCTTCGCCCTGCTGGTGTACACGAGCGCCTGGTTCAAGCTGCACACCCCCGCGGCGTTTCTCGCTGGCCTGCTGCGCTCGCAGCCGATGGGGTTCTATGCGCCACGCACGCTGGTCGAAGACGCGCGCCGGCACGGGGTGGAGGTGCGCCCCGCCGATGTGCAGCAGTCGGATGTGCTCGCCGGGCTCGAAAAAATGGTGGATCGCGCGAAGCCCACTGGGCTCGACGCGTGCACCGCGTTTACGCAGCCCCCGGTGCCGCCGTTCGCTCCAGACGCCCCCGACACGAGCATGCAGCACCGCAGGGACGGTGCGTTCGCGGTGCGTCTTGGCCTCGCCCAGGTGCGCGGTATCGACACCGTCAGCGCCGAGCGCATCGTTCGCGCGCGACGCGATGGCCCCTTCCTCGATCTCGCAGACCTGGCTCGCCGCGCCGACCTCGATCGCGTGAAACTCGAGGCGCTCGGTTCGGCCGGCGCGTGCGCCGGACTGGGCATCGGGCGACGCGAGGCTCTCTGGTCTGCCGGCCCGGCCGCCGAAAATCGCGAACAGTATCTGCCGGGCGTTGCCGTACACGTGCAGCCACCCCTGCTGCCGGTGCTCACCGCGGCCGAACAAACGGCGCTTGACCTGTGGAGCACCGGGGTGGTCGCCGGAGCGCACCCGCTCGCACTGTTGCGAGACAGCCTCGACGCGCGTGGGATTACCCGATCGGATCGGATCATGCGGGCTCGGCCGGGTGGGGTCGTGACGGTGGCCGGGCTGGTGACGCACCGGCAACGCCCGGGCACAGCGGGTGGCATCACGTTTCTCACCCTTGAGGACGAGTCGGGCACCGTGAACGTCGTGGTCTTTGCGGGAGTCTGGGCCCGTTATCGCCTGGTAGCTCGCACCTCACCCGCGCTCCTCATCGCCGGGGTACTCGAGCGCACTCCCGAGGGAGTGTGTAACGTGATCGCACACCGTTTCGAGCCTCTTGCGGCCCCGGCCGCTGTCGCCTCCCGAGATTTTCATTAGGCTGGCGGAGTGAGCACATCAACGGCACTCCTCACCGATCACTACGAACTCACGATGGTCGACGCGGCGCTCGCCGCGGGCACCGCGGATCGAGCGTGCGTTTTCGAACTCTTCGCGCGTCGCCTCTCCGGGGCACGAAAGTACGGCGTGGTCGCGGGCACCGGTCGCCTTCTCGAGGCGATCGAACGGTTCCGTTTCACCGAGACCGAGCTCAGTTGGCTCAGCGAACAGGGTTTCCTGCGCAGTGAAACGCTCGACTGGCTCGCGAACTACCGATTCTCGGGCAACATCTGGGGGTACCCGGAAGGCGAGGTGTTCTTCCCCGGCGCCCCCCTCTTGACCGTCGAGTCCACCTTCGCAGAGGGGGTCGTACTCGAAACCTTGGCGCTCAGCATATTGAACGCCGACTCCGCGATCGCGACGGCGGCCTCGCGGATGGTGCACGCCGCTGGCGGCAAGCCCCTCGCCGAAATGGGAAGCCGACGCACCGGCGAGCACAGCGCGGTGACGGCCGCGCGAGCCGCGTACATCGCTGGCTTCAGCGCAACCTCAAACCTCGAAGCGGGCAGACGCTTTGGCATTCCCACCATGGGGACCGCCGCGCACTCGTTTACGCTGCTCCACGACAGCGAGCGCGAAGCCTTCGCCGCGCAAGTCGCCACCCTCGGGTCAGACACCACGTTACTCGTCGACACATACGACATTGAGCAGGGGGTGCGCACCGCTGTGGAGGTCGCGGGAACATCGCTCGGCGCAGTTCGCATCGACTCCGGCGACCTCCCTGTGGTGGTCGCCCGTGTACGAGAGTTATTAGACGAACTGGGAGCCACCGCCACCAAGATCACGGTGACCAACGACCTCGATGAGTACACGGTCGCGGCGCTCGCGGCAGCGCCGGTGGACAGCTTTGGAGTGGGAACCTCGGTGGTCGTGGGTTCTGGATCACCCACGATGGGGATGGTGTACAAACTGGTCGCCCGCAGGGGGAACGACGGCGAATGGGTGTCGGTCGCGAAGAAATCCACCGACAAGGCCTCTGTGGGCGGGCGTAAGAGCGTCCGCCGACTGTTGAATGCTCGCGGCATCGCGACCCTTGAGCTGGTCTTCCTTGGGGACGGCCCCGGAGGCGAGCCAGAGGGAACCGAGCTGGCGGGCGACTCGCGAGAACTCATCGTTCCCCTGGTGCGCGACGGGATAACCCAGCCAGAACACACTGGAGTGAGTGGAATGCTGGCGGCGCGCGACCGCCACCGGCGCAGCCTGGCCGAGCTCCCTCCGAGCGCGATGAGCCTCACCCGCGGTGACCCCGCGATTACCACGGAGTACCGCTAGGAGTCTGGCGCGACACCCGCGCAAAGCACCACCGCCCTGGTCAGTTACTCTGACCGGGGCGCGGCCTACTTGCGCATGCGATCGTAGATCTTCTTGCAGTCAGGGCACACCGGAAACTTCTCCGGGTCACGTGACGGAGTCCACTTCTTGCCGCACAGTGCGCGAACCGGCTTTCCTGTCACCGCGGATTCAAGGATCTTGTCTTTCGGCACGAAGTGCGAGAAGCGTTCATGATCGCCGTCTTCGACCTGTTCCTCATTCAGCAGCTGCTCAAGCTCGCGATCCAGCACATCAGTTCCGCCGCCACCGGCCGGATTGTCACGCGTAAAGATACCCATGGAGAAGATTCTACGCGCCGTTCCAGGGAAGCGCCTCAGCAATAATCGTGGCACTCGGCAACAGTGTGATCGAGATCAGAACTGCCCGATCCACACATCAATCGAAGGTTTGCGTCAGCGCGAGCAGTTCTGGGGCGGCACGGTCAAAGACACGGCCGCCGATCAGCACCCCGACTGTCACCACGACGAGCCCGTACCCAGCACCGAAGATGAGTGCCCAGAAATTCATGCCAAAGCTCACCGCGCTGATCGCGGACGCGGCAACCCAGATGGGGGGCACCGCGAGTACGAGCGCGACCATCATCGACAGGCTCTGCGCGAGGCCTGACCCGGCACCAGAAACGGCAGGTTGCGCGAAGGGACTGTCCCCTGGGCGAGTCGACGGGTATGGCATGAGTGCGGAAAATACGCTCGACACCCCGGCTGCAGCAAGCAGTACGCCGAGGTTCATCCCAATGACTGCTGGAAGCACGCGCCAGTCCCCCATCACCGTCACCGTGACGCTTGATCCCACCAGCGCGAGCGGCAACCCCAGCAGCAGCACCGGCGCAAGTCGCCCAAACCGATCGTCTCGGCCCCGGGTGCCACTGGCCACATGGATCCACAGTGCCGTCGAATCCATCGCCACATCGTTGTGCAGCGACCACCCCAGCAGCAACAGGATGACCGGCAGCGGCACCAGCGCGAGCGTGTGTGCATCAACTCCAGCGACCCACAGCGCGAGCACGATGAGCACCGGTGCCAGTGGGATCGCGGCAAGCGCAACCCGGTAACGCGGATCGCGGACCCAATAGGTGAGCGCGCGAGCGCCGATCACCGGCCCCGGCTTGGCAGAGAAACGATCAAACCAATCGAGGCCTTGGCGAGCAACGTTCGGGTCAGTCGGCCGATCGATGCGCTCAAGCGAGACTCTGACGAGCAAAAACCATGCGAGAACCAACACAAGCACTGTCAGCGCAACCACGCCGAAACGCAGCAGGGCACCTGCAATATCGCCAGCTGCGGCGTTCGTGATTCCTGCCACGGTGGCTCCCAATGGAGTCCATCCCAGCACCGTCGCAGCGTCACGTGTGAGCTTGCCACCAGGGGAACTGAGCGCCTGCGTGACCGCAAACACGACAACAGGAAGCGCGGCAATGAGCAACAGGAGGCCGGTCGCCCGAACAGCGCCGGCGCTTCGCGAAGAGACGACAAGCTTCGCAACCGCGGAGGCAACCCGGGCACCTGAAATCGTGAGGAGGAGCGCGAGCACCGCACCAAGTGCCAGAGCCCACCACACCGATCGCCACTCAGGCCGGAGTGCAACGAGCGACACCCACCATCCGACGAACCACAGCGTCGGCCAGCTCAACACGGTACTGATCAACATCCCGGCGGCAATCTGTGAGGAGCGAGCGGGATACTGAGCGAAGTGCTTCGGCTCGAGGTGGTTGCGGTTTGCGAAGAGCGGCATGATGACGGCAGCCGCAATCACTACGGAGACCAGTATCGTGTCAATCCCCGCGTAGGCAGACTCCGAAGGCTCGATCCACTGGGGAAGAACTGTCAGGGCAACAGCACCAGCCAAAGCGAGCACCCCGGTAATGACCGACCGCGCAACGGCCGAGGGTGTGCCGCGGAAAACGCTGAGGAGAAGTGCTAGTCGGAGTCTGCAGAGCCGTGCAACCACTCCAGCCCCTTCCCGGAGTCAGGGGCATCGGTGAGATGCCGGAACCGCTCTTCAAGACTCAATCCGTCGCGCACCGCGTCGACCGTGCCCTGAGCAATCACCGAACCATCGACGATCACCACGACGTTGTCGCAGACACGCTGGATCAGGTCGAGGCTGTGACTCGACATGATGACGCTGCCGCCGCCGCCGACAAACTTCTCGAGGATCTCAGTGACGTTGGAGGCCGAAACAGGGTCGATCGCTTCAAACGGCTCGTCGAGCACCAGCACCTCGGGCGCGTGGATCATGGCGCACGCGAGGCCGATCTTCTTCTGCATTCCGGCGGAGTAATCAGACACCGGCCGGTCGAGCGCAGGCTCAAGACCGAAAGCCTTCGCGAGTTCGGATGCGCGCTGAGCGAGTGAAGACTCGTCGACACCGTGCAGGACTCCCGCGTAATACAACAATTGCGCGCCACTGAGTCGGTCGAACAATCGCAACCGGTCGGGCAGTGTGCCAAGTACTCGCTTCGCCGCGGGCCCATCAGACCATACATCGATTCCGTGCACCGTAATGCGGCCAGAGGTCGGACGATTCACCCCGCTGATCATCGAAAGCACAGTGGTCTTACCCGCTCCGTTGGGCCCAACAATCCCGGTAAAAGATCCGGCATGTACCTCGATGGAAATCTCAGCCGCGGCCAATACCTGCCCGTAACTCTTGGTGAGTTGCTCGGTGCGCAGCACCACCGGGTTTTGGGCCACCGCCGCAGCACGTTCACGCGCACGCACGATTGACGGAACGGGGATCTCAATGCGGCCAGTGCGCGGTGCCGCTTGAGGAGCCGGTGCTGGCTCGGAGGACGGCTCTGCGTCACGAACCGGGAGTGCCTCCGGCGCCGAGGACGCTTCGGGCTGAGGCGCACCCTCGGTAGCGAGCAGAGTTTCGGGCTCGGGCTCGGGGGAATCCTCAGGCTCAGGCTCAGGCTCGGGCTCAGTCTCGGGGGAATCCTCAAGCTCAGGCTCAACCAGGTCTGCTGAACTGGTCACGGCACTGGGGTCTACCACGTCAGTCGATGCAACGAAATCAGTGGTATCTTCAGTCCTGCTCATATCAGCCACCTCGTCAGACGCAATCGAGGTCGCGGATCGGCTCGTTCCGGCAGAAACCGACCGTCTCTGCGGACGCCGTCTCACTGTGCGCGGCAGACCCGGATCCGCGTTCGCACCTGGCTTGCCCTCGGCTTCGACACCGGTCAGACCGCCGGAACCGGAGTCGGGCGTGAGATCAGCGCTGGGGGGCAAATGTGACACACCCCTAACCTACCAAACCCCAACGCCTGCGGTTCGCGACTGACTCTCCAGCAATGACACCCGGAATACAGGCAGAATAGGCCTGTGACTTCACCCGCCGACACCCGCAGGCACCGCGCCCCGGGCTCCCCTCGCGCGAGCGCGTGGCGCTCGCTGCGACTCCTGACGGTTCGTGACCTCAAGGTTCGCTACGCAACTTCGGTGCTCGGCTATTTCTGGTCCATCCTCGACCCGCTGCTGATGAGCCTGATCTACTGGTTCATCTTCAGCCAGCTCCTCCCCCGGAGCCTCGGCGAGGAGCCATACATCGTGTTTCTCCTCACCGCCATGCTGCCCTGGGTGTGGTTCAACGGTGCAGTCGGAGATTCAACACGCGCCTTCCTGCGCGACGTCAAGCTCGTGCGCTCCGTCGCGCTTCCGCGGTGGATCTGGGTCGCCCGCATCGTCTGTGCAAAGGGCATCGAATTCCTTCTCAGCTTGCCCGTGCTGGTGCTGTTCGCTCTGATCAACGGCGCGAGCGTGAACTGGTACATCCTGCTGTTCCCGCTGGGGATCATCTTGATGGGTGCCCTCATTTTGGGTGTCGGGCTCATACTGGCACCGCTTGTCGTGTTCTTCCGCGATCTTGAGCGAGCGGCGAAGCTAGTGCTGCGCATGTTGTTCTATGCCTCACCCGTGATCTACGGCGCCAGTGACCTTCCGGCGGTCGTCGCACCGCTCGCGTGGGCCAATCCGCTCTCCGGCATCTTCGCCCTCTTCCGCGCGGGTTTTTTCCCCGATCAACTCAACTGGGCCCTGGTCGGTGTCTCATCGGCGATCACCGCGGTGACGCTCCTCGTCGGCATTCTCGTCTTTCGCCGCAGCGTCGGTGGCGTATTGAAGGAGCTGTAACGTGACCTCATCTCACGAAGTGGACGCACACATCGGAGCAAGCCAGCAGCACACCCCGGGCGCTGCCCCGGCGATCATTACTGCATCGGGTCTCGGTGTGAGATTCCGACGCAATCGCGGGGCGAGGCGCAGCTTCAAAGACCTGTTCGCCGGCAAGCAGCGACGCACACACACGGGTGAATTCTGGGCATTGCGAGACGTCTCGTTCACCGTTCACGCGGGCGAAGCGATCGGGGTGGTGGGGCGGAACGGCCAGGGAAAGTCGACCCTCTTGAAACTCGTCGCGGGAGTACTACTTCCCGACATCGGTCACGTCACGGTGCACGGCGGAGTTGCACCCTTGATCGAGCTCACCGGCGGCTTTGCTGGCGACCTGACGGTGCGCGACAACATTCACCTCACGGCCGGCTTGCACGGGCTCAGTCGCGCGGAGCTCGCCGAGCGATTTGATGCAATCGTCGAGTTCGCCGGCGCTCAGGGCGTGCTCGACACGCCGTTCAAACACCTCTCGAGCGGCATGAAAGTGCGCGTTGCTTTCTCGGTGGTCTCGCAACTCGACGAGCCGGTGCTGCTGGTTGATGAGGTGCTTGCCGTTGGCGACAAGGCCTTTCGAACGAAATGCTATCGGCGGATCGACGCGCTCCTCGCCGAGGGAAAGACCCTGTTTCTCGTTTCTCACAACGAGCGCGACCTCCGGCGGTTTTGCAGCCGCGGGCTCTACCTCGACCAGGGCAAGCTGCAACTCGATGGCCCGATCGATGACGTGCTGAACCGCTACAATTCCGAGCACAACAGCTAGGTTTCGTCTGCTGCTCAGCCGCTCCCCGAATTACGACCGCGTACGAGCTTTCCACTCGTCCGCACGAACGAAGAGTGCTTCAATGGCCTCACGGAAACGCCTGCTCGGGGCCCCGGGTGTGGTGTCGCCGAAGTAGTGCTTCGACCACGTGCCCAGACGCTCGCGCGCGGCGTTGTCCCCGATAACACGATCGAGCACCTCGTCTACTGTCTCCGTGTCGCTGGCACTCAGCCACTCGCACACGCTGAGGTACCCACCCTCGTCGATCTCCGCCTCGGGCGCGAGCGGACGCGTGACCATGAGTGGCTTACCTGTCGCGAGCCGATCGTAGATCATCGCTGAGACGTCGCAGATGGCAACATCCGGCAAGCTGAGCTGCCATCCAAGCTGGGGCGACTGGTCGAAGACGTGATGGGCCGAAGGATCGCGCCGATTTGCCTCAGCGAGTGCCGCGATGATGCGCTCATTTGCCGCACCAAAGGCGGGATCCACCACCCCGCTGCGCGGGTGAGGCCGATACACCACGCGATGTCGGCCGGTCTGAAGCAGGCGACGCACGAGTGTTTCTCCGTGAGAGGCGACTGAACCATAGCTAGCCGCCGGGCGGTCGCCCTCCCACGTGGGGGCATAGAACACGACGGTGCGGTCGTCGTCGGGAAAAGGCGGGTCGCCCGCAAGGTGATCGGTTTGTGGCCTCCCAATCGCGACGGTGCGCGCGTCAACGTCGTAGTCCCACAGTGCCTTCGAGAGTCGGGCTCGTGCGGCATCTCCCGCAACGAACGCAAAATCGTACGCCTTGTGCTGGTTGCTGGTCATGTACATCTTGTCGCTCTCACCATGGTTGATGAACACGTGCCAGCGACTCCCGTACCGCATCATCTGAAAGTTCCTGGTGTTCTGGTTGACATAGAGAATCACCTCCAGTGGTTGCTCGACAATCAGCCGCTCCAGACCGGTGACTTTTGGTGCGAAAGCGACCTCCAGCCCACTCTCGTGCATGAGCTGCCGGGCTCCGGCTGCGTTGCGGGCAATCAAGAGGACCGGGTGGGTTTTCGAGAGTTCGCGGAGCGGTGCATACCACTGCCGCATCTGGTAGATGTTGACGTCGCTGTCAGCGAAATACACCCCCACGCGGAACTTACCCGCCGGCAGCGGGCCACGGGCGGCGAGCAAATCGCGTACTTCAAAGAAGGCACGCCGACCCTTGAGTACCCGCTTGGCGAGCCGAATCGCGCGCTTACTGTCCTTGGAAAACTGCATCCTCCCAGCGTAGCCGCGGCCGCTGGGACGATCCTCCCGAGCGGCGCGTGGGAAGATCATGGGGTGCACTTGACTCCCCTGCCCTCACTGCCCGCGGTGAGCTACGTGATGCCGGTCCTCAATGAGGAAGAGCACCTCGAAACCGCCGTGCGCACAATTCTTGGGCAGCAGTACAAGGGCGAGAAAGAAATCGTGTTGGCGCTCGGGCCGTCGACCGACCGCAGCACTGAGATTGCGGATCGCCTGGCCGCTGCCGACCCTCGGGTGCGGCTCGTTGAGAACCCCGGGCGAGACATCCCCATCGGCCTGAATCTCGCGATCGCTACAAGCAGGTTTCCCGTGGTTGTGCGGGTGGATGCCCACAGCGAGCTCGTGCCCGAGTACACGAGCGCGGGGATCGCCGCGCTGCGTCGCGAGGGCGCGGCGAACGTCGGCGGGGTGATGCAGGCCGCGGGCCGCACCACGGTTCAGCGTGCGATCGCGGCCGGCTACAACAGTCCCTATGGTCTGGGGGGCGGCGCATATCACGGCGACGGAACCCCCGGTCCCGCCGAAAGCGCCTACCTGGGTATTTTCCGTCGGGAGGCAATCGAAGCCGTCGGAGGCTACGATCCAGGCATCCGCCGGGGCGAGGACTGGGAACTCAACCTGCGCATCCGCATGGCGGGCGGAATCGTGTGGTTCGATCCGTCGTTGCGCGTCACCTACTGGCCGCGTGCCAGTCTGCCGGATCTCTCGCGCCAGTTTTTCGCCACGGGTGCCTGGCGAGCCGTCTTGGTGCGTCGCCACCCGCGCGCTCATCCGTGGCGATTCTTCGCCCCGGGTGCGCTCGTGCTGGCGTTGACCACGAGCCTCGTCGTGCTCGCGCTGCAGTGCGTCGGGCTCGTACCGTGGGCCTGGTGGTCGGTGGTGCACGCACTGCCACTCGCCTACGCGGGCGCGGTGGCGTTTGGCACGACGCGGCTCCCCGCTCTGCACGGAGTGCGCGAACGCCTCGTGGGTGCCGCAGTGCTCGTCACCATGCACGTCAGCTGGGGGGTCGGGTTCCTCGTCGGAATCGCGGGGGGCGCGAGCCGCACCGTGGATCGGTCACGCGCGCGGTAGGGCTCCCCGAGCTTCAAGCGCGTCAACCACGCGTGCTGCGGCACCTCCGTCGTCGTGCGGGGCAAAGGTGTCGCGAAAGCGCTCGGCGGTCGCTGCGTTCTCCAGTATCCATGGTGCGGCGGCGCCATGAGCTGCAAGCTCCTGCGCGCATGCGACCACCGCACTGCGCTCGGTGAGAAGCGGGCCCGGCGCGAGCGCATCGAACTCAAATGTGAAGCCGCGCTCGCGGTCGCGATACTGCGCGAGATCGGGAACGAAGCAGATCGTTGGTACCCGCGCGACCGCCGCGTCAAACATCACCGAGGAGTAGTCGGTCACAAGGAAGTCGGCGGCCAGAATCACGTCGTTCACGTCGGGGTGAGCCGACGCATCGATGACACCACCGTCGACCCCGGCATACGTTCCCAGGCCGTGCGTGCGCGTGTGGCCACGGGCGACTACGACCCAGTCGTCACCCAGCTCGGCGGCGAGCGCACGAACGTCGAGCTCGTCAACGAGCGCGAGTCGCGAGTCGCGCCACGTCGGAGCGTAGACAAGCACGCGTCGGCCCCCGGGAATGCCCAGTGTTCTCCGCGCCGTGTCGATGCGCACCGGGCTGCGTTCCGCTCCAGCAAGCGCGTTCGCCAGGCGATCGTCTCGGGGGTAGCCGGTCTCGAGGATCTCCCCGCGGTAGGCGTAGCTGGTGCGAAATTGGGCGGTGGAATGCGGATTCTGCGACAGCAGCAAATTCCAGCGCCTGCTCTCTCGGCGGATCGCGAGGCGCGTGCGCAGCGTCATGCCGGGGCGACCGAGCGCCAGGTGCTTGAGCATCGTGCCGTGCCAGGTCTGCAGCACGGTCTGACCGCGGTGTCTGCGGAATCCGTAACGCAACCAGTCATTGACCACAAGGAGTCGTGCGCGGCGTCGCACGGCGAGCCAGTCTGCCCCACCCACCAGCACGGGGAGTGCTCCCGGTGGCGGGGTGATCCGCTCGCTGATGACGCTCCAGTACCTCGGCACCTCGGGGTGCCTGATCGCAATCTCTCGGTCGATGGCAAGCGGATTGCAGCTGACCTGACGCCCGTAATAGCTTTCGAAAAACACGGCCCCGGCGGGGATCCGTTCGCGCGCAGGCTGTCCAAGTCGCACGATTTCCGCGACGACCCGCGCAGCGGCACCCCCCTCGGGATGCGCGTGGAACCGCCTCGCAAGGGTGCGTGCGTCTGTCTCAGCCGCACGACGGGCCCGCGATCCCGGAACAATGACTTCGGACAGGTGGCGAAGGGCCCCGGGCCAGTCCCGCTGCAACTGGCCGGCCGAGGTGACCTCCAGTGGCTCGTACAGTCCCCGGGTCCTGACGTAGTGCTCGAGATCCGGCGCAAACCAAACGATGGGGCGCGCCAACAGCGAGAAATCGACCGCGATCGACGAGTAGTCGGTAATGATGGCATCGAACGCGCCGAGGAGCGGGGTGATGTCGCGCACCGTCTCCGCGCCCAGCAGGTGCACCCGCGCTCCCGTGACCTCGGCGTACGGTCCGGCACCCAGGGGGTGGGGGCGCAGCACCAGTCGTGCACCCAAACTCTCCATGAGCTTGTGGATCGACGCTGCCTCCTGTGCGGTCGGAACTCCCGGGTCGACATCACCGTCTCGCCACGTCGGCGCATACAGCACCAGGGGCTCTGGGCGTTCGTATTCTGCGGCCTCAGGCGGCAGCCCGAGAAGCTCACGCACCTCGATCCGCGCGTTGGCGGCGAGGCGCGGATCCGCGGCCTGTGCGGCGACAACATCGTCACGGGGATCGCCGAGCACGCGCACGCGCCCAGGCGCCACGCGATACGCGGTGCGAAGTCGTTCCGCGGCAGTGACCGAACCCGCAACAAAAAGCTCGATTCTGTTGCTGCCGGCGAGATACATACGCCGGAGGAGCGCCCGCACGATCGAGGGGCCGGAGAACTGGGTCGTGACCGGGGAATCGAGATGTAGACGCTTCAGCGGGGCACCGTGAATGAGGTGCGTCACACGGGCACCGAACACTCCGTATCGATTCGCATCACCGTGCCCGTGGGTAACGACGATTTGCCCGGCACGAAGCGTTGCCCAAAACCCTGACCAGCTACTCCGACGCACTGGGGTGAAGCCCTCTGCCTCTGCAGCGTGCGCTTCGTCATCAGTAGCTACCGCCCACATGATCTGTGCCTGCGAGTCGGTGTGACGGAGCGCGCGCGCCACTGCAAGTGCGCCCTCCGCGACTCCACTGCCGCTGCCGAATACCCAGCGAGTAGCAGATCGGGGTACGAAGAGTGCGAGTATCCATGCGAAGGCAAACGTGGGAAGCGCGAGAAGCTTCGCCAGGTTCGCGCGCGCAAAGTTCAGTCCGCCATCACTCACGACTGACACCCTATGGCATACGCGGGGCGCGAAGGCAGAGAGACAGCGCGGGCGCCGCGCAGCCGGTTCATACCCGGTGAGCGGCGCCCGCGAAGGTTCGTTGCGTGATTACCATTCGAGCGTGCCGAGTGTCACCTCGACCTCGCTCAGCTCGCCATCCCGGGAGTACGTGATGGTCACGTCGCTGCCGCCCGCGTGCAACCGAATCATTGCGGAAACCGCGGTGCTGGAATCAACTGCCACGCCGTCCACTGCGGTGATCACGTCGCCGACCCGGAGGCCAGCTTCTTCTGCAGCTCCCCCGGGAACCACTTCGGCGATCAGGCCGCCCTCGCGATTTGCATCCTCGTCGGTGTCTTGACTTGCCGCCACGACGCTCACACCGAGCAGACCGTGCGATGGCTGCTCGCCAGCGACGATCGCCTCCGCGACGCGCACCGCGAGGTTCGACGGTATGGCGAAGCCCAGTCCGTCGCTTCCGGCCGTCGCTGAATTATCGTTCGATGCCAGCGCTACGTTGATGCCGATCAGTTCGGCGCGCGCGTTCAGCAGCGCTCCCCCGGAGTTTCCTGGGTTGATCGATGCGTCGGTCTGCAAGACGGGCACCGCGACGCTTGCACTTCCACGCATCTGTTGCTGGCCCTGATTTTCGGGTGTCTCGAACCGGAAGTCCCATGGGAACTCGTTGCCCCCGTTTGGGTCCTCCGGCGCAACCTCATCGTCTGTTCCCTCCGGCACCATGGAGCTGGCGATCGAGATCCCACGGTTGAGGGCGCTCACAACTCCACTGGTGACCGTATTCGAGAGATTCAACGGCGCACCGATGGCCACCGCGAGATCGCCGACGTTGATCGCCTCAGAATCGGCGATGGCCATCGGGGTGAGCCCCTCGGCATCTACCTTCACCACCGCGATGTCTGCGTAGGGATCGCTCCCGACGAGCACCGCGCTCAGCCTGGTGCCATCGCTCAGGCGCACAAAGATCTCGGGGTCGGCGGTCGCACCCGACAGCGTGGCTACGTGAGCGTTCGTGATGATGTACCCATCGGAGGTAAAGATGACTCCGGAGCCCGATCCGCTGCCCGCTGCGGAGGTGACCTGGAGGGTCACCACGCTGGGCGTCGCAACCGCTGCAACCCCGGAGATCGCAGTCGCGGAATCCACGTTCGAGAGCGTCAACGTTCCACCCGTGGCCTGCACGACCGGCGCGCCACCAACATTCGTGGCGATGACCGCCGCTGCGCCGCCACCGACGAGACTGCCGATGATGGCTCCAATGGCGATTCCTGCGACCAGGCCACCGCTTCGGTTGCGCTGAGGCTGCGGTGCCTGCATCGGCTGGGGAGCCTGCGATACCTGTTGCACGGGCTGTTGAACGAAGGTCGGGTACTGGGTGGTCGGTTGATCCGCATCGGGGGTCTGAGTCATTGGGGCTCCCTTTCTCGTGTGACCAGCATGCCCGGCAATTCTATGAATTTGACTTGTGTCGACTGGAGAGGTGCTGCGCGCTTTGATTTTGCCTCGCACCCGCCGCTCACGCTCGTGGACGACGGACTCGCGACACAACCAGCAGCGCGACCCCGGTTACGAGGATGGTAAACCCGCCGATCGCCAAAGCCTCGATTCCTGCACCGCCCGTGATCGCGAGCGACTCGGGCACAACGATGCGGGCCGTCTCCGCAGGAACGCCATAGTCGTCACACCACTCCTCCACGTATCCACGCCACCTCTCCTGCTGGTCTTCCGCCACGAGGCACGCACGGATGGTCACCCAGCCGCGGGTGCCCTCGGGGAGCGCGATAGGGTCCGAGGTGATCGTTCGATTCGGAGCATTCACCTCAATAAACCCTCGGGCAATTTCTTGTGCGCCCACAGGAAGCTCACTTTGCTGCCGGGGCATCTGAGAGGACTCATAGACGCTGAGACGAATGCGCGCGGGAATTCTGGCGCCCGTCTCGTCGCGCAACCAAGCGCCGCCGTGCAGTGTCGCTGTCAGCCGGTCGGTCAGATGCAACTGGTCGATCGTCACTTCATTGCTCAGGAGCTCAGTGTTCCAGCGAAGCCGAGTGGCTGTGACATGCCCTTCCTCAACAAGGCCAAACCTGTCAGTGAAGCGGTAGTCGGCAGCAAGGAGCTGCGCACTTCTGACCTCAGGGAGCTGGGTGGTCTCAGCGACCTCCCACACCCAGTAGTAGTACCCCGACTCGTCAGGCACGTGCGCGCTGGTGATCTCGTATGATCCGGGCCCTCGGTCGGCCACCAACCTGGCCGTTCCCGCAATCGGGGCACCAACGGGAACCGAATCGCTGAGCGTTTGGGGCCGGTTGAACGGGCCGTACACCACACCGTTCGCCACGATCGGAGCGAACGTGTAGCCCCCCTCGCCATGAACGCGCTGCGCCCAGGGCGCACTGTCTTCACCCACCGATAGGGTGACCCTGTCGGCGAAGGGAGTGCTCTCGCGCGGGAGCCACCGCTCAACAACCTGCGTGGACAGGACTGGCGAAAACTGTGTGTCGATGGCGATTTCGACGGGTGCCCACTCTCCCGAATAGGTCTCGCTTACCGGCCCGACCGCCCAGCTCAGCGTCTGCTCCTCCGGAACGAGTGACGGGTACACCTCGAGTTGCGCGGGCCAGCCCCGAGAGGGCAGACTCCACGACCCGCTCACCCGCACGTGGTTCAGGCGCTGCCACCCGCTGGGGTGCAGGTGCGCGCGCCAGCTCACCTCGCCCGCTGCGCTGCCATCAAGCGTCATGACAGTCGAGCCATCGGCAAAAGCGCCTCCGGAGATGCGCAGTTCGGTTGCACCCTCGGGATACGCGACCACACCCTCACCGAAATCGCCTTCCTCCCGCAGGTGCAGTGCAGTGGGGCTCGGCGGGGACGGAGGAAGGGCGATGGCGATGGCCTCAGCAACCAAGGCGCGCGCCGCATTCATCTGGCTCATGCCACCGTGCTGCTCCACCCAGGCGATGTGATGAGCCAGCCAGGCAGCCTCGCCAGCACCCTCACGAAGCATCCAGATCGCGAACTGCACCGCCACCGCGGTGTCTGCGCTCTGGGTGTCACCGTGAGTCGACAGCACATAGTTGATTCTCCTCAGTGGCTCGCCGCTAATCGGCGCTGTCGATACCTGGCCCGACCAGCCGGTGACATCCGACATATCGATCGAGTACCCTCGCAGTTCGTCCACCACATCGGCCCACTGCTGGGTCTGGTTCGGTGGGTTCGCACCAGGCTCGACGCAATAGACGAACTGGCCGTTCGCGAGCTGAAAAGTGCCGACTGGCCATCCGTTGAAGTCAAGCATCCGCCCCGGCGTATACGCTGACGCTGGAGTCTGGCCAGGACCGCCAAGGACGACGATCGAGAGGCCGAGAACCACCGCAAGGCCCAGCGCCAGCATTCGGGCGAATGTAAACGTGCGTGCTCGTAAGCGAGTCATGGGGATCCCTTCGATTTGGTTTCCCCAGCATGCGTGGGCGCGCTTCCCCGCCGCGCCCGCTTTCCACAGGCACGAGAGACCGAAGAAACGCCCTCACCTGGCCTCGATTCGTGCCGCGCAGACTTCCGTGCTAGAGTTAATTCTTGTGCCGCGGGGTGGAGCAGTTCGGTAGCTCGCCGGGCTCATAACCCGGAGGTCGTAGGTTCAAATCCTGCCCCCGCAACGAAAAAGAAAGAGGCGCCCTCACGGGCGCCTCTTTTGTTTTCCCGGTTTCCTCTCGCGGAGCCTCCGCGGCCAGGCCTCTCAGCGTCCGAGCAGCAATCGATTCGCGACCTCGCCCGAGTAACAGAAACGGGCTCGGAAATTTCTTTCCGAGCCCGCCTGTGAGCGCCTAATCTTGAGCGGCCTGCGTTCCCGAGAGAGCGAAGCCACCCGCACCGACTACTCTGCCTGGATGGCCTGCTCAAGTGCGGCCCGAAGCCGCTGATCGGCCTCACCGTATGCGGCCCAGTCACCATCCTTCATCGCCTGATCCCGATCCGCAATTGCCTGCTGCATCGCCTGCAGAGCAGCCTGCATCGCAGCCGACTGTGTGGCCGACCCGGCGCTGGGGGCGGTGGTCTCTCCGCCGTCAGTTGCACCATCCGTGGCGGGCGTCTCCCCCTCGCCGACCGGCACGTCACCATCTCCGGCCTGGGCGCCTGAGTTCCCACCGAAGAGCGAATCGAGCGCTTGGTCAAGCGTGTCTTCGAACGCAATCTGATCGCCGAAGGAGACGAGCACCTTCTGCAGGATCGGGAAGCTCGTACCCGAGGAAGCTTGGACGTAGACCGGCTGCACGTAAAGCAGACCGCCGCCGAGCGGCAGAGTGAGCAGGTTGCCACTAATGACCTGGCTCTCACCCTGACGGAGAATATTCAGCAGGTTCGAAACCTGCGAGTCGGTGGTGAAGCTGTTCTGTACCTGACCCGGACCCGGCACGGTGTTGCCCTTGGGCAACGTCAACAGCTTGAGCGTACCGTACCCCTCAGCGACGACGCCGTCTTTCGAACCTGCGTTGGCGTTCGCAGCGAGATACCCGGTCAGGATGTCGCGCTGCCCCTCGCCCTCCGCGGCAGGAATATAGGTCGAGTAGATCGAGAAGTTGGGCTCAGCGCCGGTACCTGCGGAAAGGGTCAGGTAGTAGGGCGGCTGACGCAGTGCGTCGGCGCTCCCGGCTGAAGCTGAGACCGGATCGTTCGGCGTCCGCCACGCATCCTCTGAGGAGTAGAACGCTCCCGCGTCGGTGACGTGGTACTTCGAGAGCACCTCGCGTTGCGCGCGGAACAGGTCGCCCGGGTACCGAACGTGGCTGAGCAGGTCACCGCTCATCTCGTCGACCGGCTTCAGCGTGCCGGGGAAAACGTTGCCCCAGGCCTTCAACAGTGGATCCTCCGCGTCCCACGCGTACAGGTTCACTGAGCCGTCATACGCATCGACGGTGGCCTTCACCGAGTTGCGAATGTAGTTCACCGGATCGATGAGCGGCGAGGTACGGGGATTGTCGGCATCGACCTTGAGCGCGTTGAAATCGTTCAGGTCAGAGTAAGGGTAGTCGGACGAGGTGGTGTACCCGTCGACGATCCAGACCACTCGCCCGTCGACGACCGACGCATACGGAGCAGAGTCGATCGTGAGGTACGGGGCCACTTTCGACACGCGGTCAACCGGGTTTCGGTCGTAGAGAATCTCCGAACCATCGACGACGGCACCCGAGAGCAGGACCTCCATATCTTGGAACTTCAAGGCATAGATCAGCTTCGTGAAGATGTTCGACAGCACCGGGCCACCGCCCCCCGTGAAGGTGGTGAGGTTCTGCCTCGTCCCGTCAGACTCAGCTACGACTTCCTCATCGGCGGCTGCAGCTTCGGCCTCGGCTGCGATCGCGGCCTCTTCCTCGGCGGCAGAAGCTTCCGCGTCTGTCGTGTCAGTCGCACCCTCTGCGGCTGTTTCGTCAGCCGCGGCAGCCGGTTCCGCTGCGGGAGCTTCGCTCTCATCATCAGCTGGATAGTCAAGCTCGATTGGGCGCTCGCGCTCGCCGCCAACGATGGAGTACTCGGGCGAGTTCATACCGAAGTAGATGCGCGGCTCAAACTCGCCGAGGCGCCCACTCGTCGGGATCCCGCTCTCCAGAAACACCGGCTCGCCGCCCTCGGAGCGTTGGTTGCCGTACGCGGCAACTAGTCCATATCCGTGGGTGTAGACGAGCGTGCGGTTGAACCAGCTCGTCTGACTCTCCACGTTGATGTCGCGCACCGCCGACACCGTGTCGACGACCTCACCGTCAATCTCGTAGCGATCAACGCTCAGCGAGTCGGGGAACTGGTAGTACTGTCGGCTCTGCTCGAGCTGCGCGAAGGTCGCCGACACCACTTCGGGGTCGATGATACGAATGTTGGCGGTCGCTACGGCATCGTCGCGAAGCGCACCCGGCTCTGCGGTTGTGACCGCGTCGTAGCGCTCGACCTCAACCTCGTCGATTCCGAACGCGGTACGGGTAGCCTCAATGTTTCGCGCCAGGTAATCACTTTCGAGGCTCTTCTCATCAGGGGTGACCTGGAACTGCTGCACCGCCCACGGATACCCCACGCCGAGAACCAGACTCGACACCAGCAAGAGCACGGTACCGGTGACCGGCAGCCGCCACTTGCCGGTGAACGCGGTGATGATGAAGAGAACCGCTACCAGAACCGCGATCCCCGCCAGAATCTGCTTGCCGGGAATCACTGCGTGCACGCCCGCGAAGGTCGCGCCGGTAAACAGACCTGCGTCGTCGGTCAAGGTGAGGTACTGATCAAGCCAAAGGCTCACACCCTGCAGCAGAAGATAGAGCGTGGCCAGCACAGCGGCCTGAATGCGCGTGGACTTTGAAATGCGCACGTCGCGACCGGAGAAGGCAATGCCACCGTAGAGATAGCTTGTCGCGACACCCGCGAGCAGGCTAATCAGGATAACCGCCGACGCGAATCCCACGATGCCCTGCAAAAGCGGCAAATCAAACAGGTAAAAGGAAATATCGAGGCCGAATTCGGCGTCGGTTGTACCGGTGGGCTCGGCGTTCAGCCACAGCAATACGCTCTGCCACTGTGATGCCGTGGCCAGGCCGGCAAAGAGTCCAAAGACCGCTGGCAAGAGCCACTTGATGAGTCGGCGCAGCGGCTCAACCAATTCCTGATAACGATCGAGTTGCGCGGTGAGTCGCGCATACACCGGGCGCTTCCGGTAGGCAAGATCGATGGCGAAAAACACCGGCACGGCCATCACCACAAAGCCGACGAGGAACATCGCACCTGCGGCGATCCACTGGGTCGTCAGCACCGGCAAGAAGCCGAGCTGATCAAACCACATCACCTCGCCGATGATGGTGGCTGCCGCGAGGAAGCCGAGTATGAGCACCACCACCAACACCACCGTGACGGCGAGGGGTGAGATACGGCGCGGGCGGGCCGGCGAGTCAACTTTGGTCTGGTCGGTCACGTCGATACTTCCTGTAGGGGTCGCGTATTCAGCGTCTTTCCCACCCTATCTGTCCGCTCTGACAAAGCACTGGACACGCACTGGGCAGGATCCGGGCTGGCCGATTCCTGCCCTGTTACACGGGGGCCTCACAACGCTCGAGCCCTGCTGGGGTCTCGCCCGCCTTGACGGCGTCAATGGCGGTAATCGCTTCGGTGAGTGTCGCCACCGGCACGACCTGTACCCCCTCAGGCAGGGACTCTGGGAGATCCCTACAGTTTGCGAGGGGAAGGAGGATGAGGTCCGTGCCCGCGTTTGCCGCGCCCCACAGTTTCTGGGGCACGCCCCCGATCGGGCCGACGGTGCCGACCTCATCAATCGTTCCTGTGGTACTCACGGTCAGCCCGCCCGTGAGCTCACCCGGGGTGAGGAGGTCGTAGAGTGCCAGCGCGAAGGTGAGTCCAGCGCTCGGGCCGCCAATCTTGTCGAGTTGGAACTCGACGTCAAACGGAATCTCGAGTTCCGTGGTGACGGTCACACCGAGTAAGGGTTGTGGATCGCTTCCGCGTGCCTGCGGGCTCACGACAACCCTCAGGTCATTTCCGCCTCGGGCAATGTCCAGGGTGAGCTGTCCGCCGGATCCGGCCTGAGCTAGCGCCGCCTGCAATTCACCAAGCCCTCCGATCTCGCGCTCGCCAGCAGCAAGAATCGTGTCCCCTTGTTCCAGAATCCCCTCGGCCGGACCGCCGTCTACGACGGACATCACCCGCACCTCGCCGGTCAGGGGTTGTCCGAGCTGACCGAGCGCGGCTGCGGTTGCCTGCAGCTGCGAGGTCTCCATCAATTGGGCGTTCGCGGCTGCGCGCTCCTCCGCTGAAATGCCCTCGGGGAAGAGTGCAGAGAGCGGCACCACAGATTGCGTTGGGTCGAACCAGGTGCGCGCGAGTGCCAGCCATGCGAGGGGCCGGTCGGGCGATCCGCTGATCGTCACGCTCAGAATATTGATGGTGCCACTCGTGGGAAAGGTCTCGACCCCCTCAACTGTGATGACGGGGGTTTCCCCTTCCGCGGTTTCGATGCTGCCGAACGCATCGACTACCGGGCCGGGTTGCTCGATAGCGTAGGGGGAAGGAATTGTTGCTGCACCCAGGGTCATGAGCACCAGGAAGGCTGCCCCGATCCACCAGCCGCGCACCCCACCACCTGCCGTCACGTTCGTGTTGTGCGCCACGCTGTCCTTCCGTCATCGGCCCGCTTCCGACATCTGTTCGCAGTGAGCGGAACCCGGGCGGCCGAGTGGGCACAATCTAGCAGCCGATTCTTGAGTGTGTGCCGTAGCGTGGTTTCGAACGCAAGGAGACAGCATGGGCGCGCAAGACCACGAAGGCACACCCGAGGCAAACGGAGACGATGCCTTCAATGAACTGCAGCGCATGCTGCGCGATTTGCTTGCGGGCGGAGGCGGCCCGACCGACCCGAGTTTCGATCCAGCGACCCTCGCCCAGGCGGCCGGACTCCCGGGCGACCCTGCTGCCCTGCAGGGCCTTTTTGCCTCGCTGCAGCAGGCCATGCAGAATCCCACCGAGGGCATCGACTGGTCCATCACACGGCGTACAGCGATCGAGATCGCTGGCGGAGGCGGGCCGTCGGGTGACCCAGCCGGGGCCCTGCGAGCCTTTCCTGTCGCCTCGCTCTGGCTCGACGAGGTGACCGATGTCGGCCAAGCTCCCGATGCGCCGCGAGCGATCACCCGCATTGAATGGGTACAGCAAAGCGTAGACACGTGGATCAGCCTGGCCGAACCCGTCGCCGACTCCATCGCCCGCGCGCTCACCGATGCCCTGACCGGCCAACTTCCCGAGGAGCTGTCTGGCTCAATCACCCAGTTTGGCCCCATGTTGCGAAGTGTCGGTGGCGCCCTTTTTGCGACCCAACTCGGACAGATCGTGGGCAAACTCTCGCACGAGGTCGCCGCTGGCGGCGATGTGGGAATCCCACTGTTCGCGGGGCCCGGCCGCGAGGGTGGAACCTTGATCCCCAGCGGGGTGACGTCGTTCGCCACCGGCCTCGACCAGGACGCGGAGGCGGTGACGCTCTATCTCGCGGTGCGTGAACTTGCCCACGCGCGGCTGTTTCGCCACACAAAGTGGTTGCGCTTGCACCTCATCACCGCAGTCACCGATTACGCGCGCGGAATGCGCATCGACACCTCACATATCGAAGAGCTCGCGAGGGATCTCGATCCGTCCGACACCTCGAAGATCCAGGACCTGGTCTCCAGCGGTGCTCTGATTCCGCCGAAGACCCCCGAGCAAGAGGCTGCGCACCAACGACTTGAGACGATGCTTGCCCTGATCGAGGGTTGGGTCGACGTTGTCACTGCGGCCGCGGTGACACGTCTGCCGGGTGCCGACGCGATCGGCGAGATGGTGCGGCGCCGCCGTGCCGCTGGCGGCCCCGCCGAGCACGCATTCAGCACCCTCGTGGGCCTTGAGCTTCGTCCGCGCCGCCAACGCGAGGCGGCGGCGGTCTGGCGACTGGTGGCCGAGCGCGGAGGCACCGCTCGACGTGATGACCTCTGGTCGCATCCCGATCTGTTGCCGACGGCCGAAGAGCTCGATCACCCGGCCCGCTTGCTCGAGCGACTGGGCCTCGCTGGTGTCGAACCCGCAGCCTCCGAGCCAGATGATTTTGATCGGGAACTCGCACTGCTACTTGATGGTGACCTGCCGTCAGCGGGGAGCGACACGGGCCAGTTTGGCGAGGGCGATTCCGGCGAGAACCGCCGCGGCGAGGAGCCAACTCCTCCACCGGTGTAATCCCCCTCACAGGCCGGGCGCACGGAGGAATTCTCGGACACTTCGACTGGCTCTGTGGAGAACTCACAGACGCGGGGTCGCGAGCGGCATGCTGGGAGCATGAAGGAATCGTTCGCTTGCATTGACCCGGCACTCCCCCTGTGTTGGGAAGATCCGCAGACACTGCGACTGGGCTTTGACCGAGCAGAGGCACGAATCACAGCGCCCTCCGCGGGCACCCAGCGACTTCTGGGTGTGCTACAACGGGGGCTGCCGCTCTCGGAATTGCCCCGGGCATCGCTGCTCGTGGGCGCGACAGCAGCAGAGCGGCGAGCACTGATCGAACTCGTTGCCCCCGTGCTCGTCACCCGACGAATTGATGACCCACACGGCAACGCACGCGGCGTATCGCGGGGCGGGTCGAACGGAGGGTCGAATGGCGGGTCGAGTGGCGGGTCGAGTGGCGGGTCGAGTGGCGACAGACGCGAGAAATCCGCTGTCGGGACGGCCCCCGTCGAAGCACGTCGGCTGCGCATCGCGGTTCTCGGCACGGGCGGCGCGGCCGAGAGCCTCCGCAGCGCCGTCGGTCGCGCAGGTTGGGAATCGCTTCACTGGTCGCTCCTACCGAGTGATGCACTCGCGAGCGACCACGTCTCACCCGACCTCTGCATCGTGGTGGAGCGATTCATGGAGCCTCCGGCGACCTTTCACGAACTTGCCGCCTCTGGCCTGCCGCACCTGGCGGTGCGGTTCACCGATCGCAGCGTCCGCATCGGGCCACTGGTGATCCCCGGCCGCGCACCGTGTATTACCTGTCTGCACCTCCGCGAGGTCGCTCACGACCCGGGCCTCCCCGCGCTCGCCGCGCAACTCCACGGGCGCTTCCCCGCGGCGGAGACTCCGGCGAGTGCAGAGTTCGCCTCGGCGCTCGCGCTGGCCTACGTGCACCGACGGTGGGATGAGTCCGACTGGCAGCGGGTGACGCAGCTGCGCCTAAGAGTCGAAGACGGAATGCCGAGCACGATTCCCGAGGAGCACTCAGTGCTGGCGCACCCCGACTGTGCGTGTGCGACGGCGAGCGCGGTGCCCTGGCACGTCGAGGCCTCAACCCTCAGCCAGCCATGGTGAGCCCAGCCTCGGCGATGAAGCGCGAAGGCTGACGCCCGCCGCGCGCACGGCCGGCTGAGCCAGAGATACGCAACTCGTCCCTTGCCCGTGTAATGGCCACATAGACGAGCCGACGTTCTTCCTCGATCGCTTCTTCGTCTGTGGCGTAAGAGATAGGAAACAGGCCCTCGCTCATGCCAATGAGGTGAACGAGTGACCACTCGAGCCCCTTGGCCGCGTGCACCGCGCTGAGCGTCACCGTGTCAAGCGTCGGCTCGTGGTGTGCACGCTGCCTGGCAAGCAATTCTTCACTAAACGCATGCACGGTGGTTCCGGGCGGCTGCTCATCGACGAGAGTGAGAATGCCATTGAGCGCCTGCCAGCGTTCCCGCCCAGCCGACCCCGCGGGGGGCTGGGAGCTCCACCCGCACGACCTGAGCAGATCGCTCACAATCTGAAACAACGGGCGAGGATCCGCGACCTTCGACTGGCCACGAATGAGCATGACCGCCTGCCGCACATCCGCACGATCGAAGAACCGCTGAGCGCCGTGCACCCGCGACCCGATCCCGAATCGATCGAGCTCGGCCTCCACGCTCGCCGACTGGGCATTGGTGCGAAAGAGCACCGCGATCTCGCTGGCTGGCGTTCCCGCGGCAATGCTCGCCTTGATGGAGGCAGCGACAGCCTGCGCCTCGTCCTTCTCATTCGCAAACCACTCCACCGTGGGAAGGTTCTCGTGCACGGTCGATTCACGCTGGGACTCGAGCGTGAGTGCGCCCGGCCGATCCCGCATCAGCCGGTTCGCGCAGCGCACGATCGGCTCAGTCGAGCGGTAGTTACGCTCGAGCCGAAACTCGCGGGCGTTCGGGTGTTCGCCGGCGAACCGCAGCAGGAACGAACTCGATGCCCCCGCGAAGCTGTAAATGGTCTGGCTCGCGTCACCAACGACACACACGTCGTCGCGCTCGCCCAGCCAGGCGCGCAACACCGCGTGTTGCAGCGGCGACACGTCCTGATACTCATCGACGGTGAAGAATCGATAGCGCTCGCGCACCTGCATCGCGGCGCGGGGCTCGGTTTCGAGCATGCCGGCCAAGAGAATCAGTACGTCCTCAAAGTCAATCTGGCGACGGTCGTCGAGCAGACTGCCGTATCGCTCGTGGATCGCGAGGAGTTGCTCGGCAGTGATGCCCGAGGGCACGGGGCGCGGATCCACTGCAGCGGTGAGCTTCGCAGCGTAACTCTCGAGACCGAGCATCGACACCTTGCGCCACTCGATCTCACTCGCGATGTCGCGCAAGGTCTCGGTGGGGAGGCGCAGATGCAGCGACTCCACGGCCTGAGAGACCGTGGGAATCTTGCCCCCCAACACCTTCGGCGCGGGGCCACCCACCAGTTGCGGCCAGAAGAAGCCGAGTTGCGCGAGTGCGGCACCGTGAAACGTCTGCGCGCGAACGCCCTCTGCGCCGAGTGCCCGCAGTCGGCCCTGCATTTCTCCCGCGGCCTTCCGGGTGAACGTCACCGCAAGCACACGCTCGGGGGTGTACACCCCGGTGCGCACGCCGTGCGCGATCCGCCGTGTAATTGTGCGAGTCTTGCCGGTGCCCGCACCGGCAAGCACGAGCACTGGGCCACGCACGCACTCGGCAATCTCCCGCTGATCGGGATCAAGCCCGTCGAGCACGTCGATCACGAAACGCCTCCCGCGTCCTCCGAGCCTTCTCCGTGGTCGTCGCCCTCGGCAACCCACCCGTCGATCAGCCACCTGGCGATCGACAACGTGCCCGGAAGGAGGAGACCCGGCGCGGGCGCGCGAAGCTCCTCGCGCGTGAACCAACGCAACTCGGAAATCTCTTCCGGCTCCGGAATCACGTCGTCGGGGTGCACACCCGGCGCGAGCCTCGCCCGGAAACCGAGCATCAGCGAGCGCGGGAATGGCCATGGCTGTGAGGCGACGTAGCGCACGTCGCCGACGCGGATGCCCGCTTCTTCACCCACCTCGCGCACCACCGCCTGTTCCGCCGACTCGCCCGCCTCAACAAAACCCGCGAGCAACGAGAATCTGCCGGATTCCCACAACACGTTCGAGCCCAGCAACAGCCGGTCTTCGTGCTCAACCAGAACAATCACCGCGGGGTCGGTGCGTGGAAAGTGCTCGCCACCGTGCGCATCGTGTCTCGCCCATCCACCGAGTACCGGCTCGGTGCGCTGGCCGTCGCGGGTCGAATACGGGTGGCTCGCGTGCCAGTTGCTCAGTGCGAGTGCCGTGGTCATGAGTTCGCGTTCCGCGCGGTCAAGGTCCGAGCTGAACTCGAAGGGGTGCCGCCATTGTGCGATTGGGCTGCCGGATTCTGCAGCATCGCCGGCATCGCCGGCATCGCCGGCATCGCCGGCATCACCAGCAGAGCCGGAGTCGCCAGCAGCTCCCGAGTCGCCCGGCTCGCCAGTGGTCCCGTCGGTCTGCTCCCCTGACGTCGACTGCACGTCGAGAACCTCCGCGAATATTGCGCGACCTTCCCAGCGACCGAGGTACAGAGCCGAAGGCAGTCGGTCAGAAGTGATTGGGCTCAGCGCCAAGGCAATGGCACCATCCACGGATTGCAGGACCGACACCTGCCCGCCGCGCAACCGCAAGAGCCGGGTCTGCGGCTCCCGCCAGGCAGCGTCCAGCGTGGCCTCGCTCATGCGGGTGCGGGCATCGCGGTCGATGCCGCTTCCCGATAGCGGCGGCGCATCCCGGTGCGTCATACGTTGCTCCTCATTCAGCCGGCATCGCAGTCCCTGCGCGTGGCGTGCCCCGCCACGCCGTGCTCATGCCTACGCTGAACGTATGGCGAGCACCCCTCTAACCTTAGCCGCGCTGGCAACCTCGGCGGTGCCCGGGCTGAACGTTCGCGGCACCCGTTCCCACACCGCCGACGGCGACGGTGCGTACAGCTCGGCGGTCCTCGTCACCGACGACGGCGACCTGATTATCCGCGTCCCCCGAACCCCGAACGCAGAGGTACGGCAGTCGGCCGAGCTGCTCGGGCTTGCCGCCCTTGCCGAGGGCGCACGGGAAGAACTGCCGTTCGCTGTGCCCTTCACACGCGGAATCACTCGCGCGGGCGACACGCGAGCAGTCGTCACCACATTCATTGAGGGCGGTCGTGTCGATGCGGGCAACGTCGAGGCAGATGCACTGCTGCTGCAGCCGGTCGCCGAGGCGCTCGCCGCGATCCACAATCTCCCCACTTCGTTGGTGCAGCAGGGTGGGTTGCCCACGCGGTCGGCCCAAGAGGCGCGAGGCCAGGCCCTGCGACTCGTCGAGCGTGCCGCGCAGACCCACCTGCTGCCCGAAACCGTGCATCAAAGGTGGCTCGACACGCTCCGGTCGACCTCACTCTGGGATTTCGCCCCGACCGTCGTGCACGGATCCTTGACCGCAGATCAGCTGATCGTGACCGACGACCAGATTGTCGGCATCTTGGGCTGGGACGCGCTCGCCGCCGGCGATCCGGCGACGGATCTCGCATGGTTGCTCGCTTCGAGTGGCGACGCGCTCGATGCAGTACTCGCGCGGTATTCGGCGATTCGCGGAGTCACGGGAATGCGCGAAATTCGCGCCCGGGCCCACTTTTACCATCAACTCGAGGTCGCGCGCTGGCTGCTCCACGGGGTCGACACGCACGATTCGGTTGTTGTCGACGATGCGGTTGCGATGTTCGATCGATTGGTGGATCGGCTTGACCGACTGGGCACCCCCATTCCGGCGCGCAGCACCCTTTCCGGAAGCGAAGTCGAGCAACTGCTCGACGAGGTTCCTGACGTGCCGTTCGACCCGCGTTCTGAGACCGCGGAATACGAGGCGCTCGACGAAGATCGCATGTTTCACGCGGACACCGACTTCATCGAACCCGTTGCGGTGCCCGCGCAGGGCGATGCACAAGCGCCTGAAGAAACGTCAGAGCCCAGCGAGGGTCCTGCCTCCATTAACGATCAGGCGACACAGCCGATCGATCCGCTCGAGAGATAGCTGGAGACCCTCGGAAAAGCCCGCGGCTATGCCTCCCCGTGCAGTGACTCTGCGGCGGCCAGCCACAGTTGTTCGAGTTCAGCAAGGGAACGGTTGCCCTCGCCACGCAACTCCTGCCCCTCTGCAACGTAAAACAGGGTGACATCGATGCGCGCGGGATCGATGCCAGCCCATTGCGCGTAGGCGTGCCGATACAGGTCGAGCTGCAGGAAGCGCGAGCGGCGCTCCGCGTCGTTCTTTGGCGGGCGTCCGGACTTCCAATCGACGACCTCGACCCGAGCGTCCGTTCCCTCGCCGGTTGCGTACACCGCGTCAAGCTTGCAGACGAGTCGTCTGCCCGCGAACGGAATCGATACCTCGAGTTCGACGGCGATCGGCTGACGATCAGCAAAGCGTGAGCGCTCGAACTGCTCGATCAGTGGCTGCAGTTCGGGTTCTCCATCAAACTCGAGTCGCGAGAGATCGTCGGTTTCCGGATCAAACCCCCACAGCGGCACCGCCGTGCCCAGGCTCGTGGTCACGCGACGTTCGACCCACTCGTGGAAACGGTTTCCGGTGCGGGTACGCCGATAGGGTCGCATCGGCACCGGGCGGATCCTGCGCCGCTCGGCCTCCGCGGGATGTTCGATGAACTCGTGGAAGGTCGATGCGGTGAGTCGTTCAGCGTTCGCTGGCTGAACCGCGTCCCGGGTGGCAGCATCGCGCTCGGCAAGCAGGAGTTCCACCGTGGGCTCCACGCCAGCTCCGTGTTGCGGCGGACGAGACTCCGCCGGCTCCTCGAGCGCCCGTTCGAGCGTCGCCGCCGCGGTGAGCACCGCCTCCGCGCGCGCGCCCAGCGGATCCAGTGGCCACTCCGCCGTTCGTTCGGGCCGGTCGAGGGGGTCCTCCTCGTGCGCACTCTGCACAGGAAGCCCCGTGATGACCCCCGCGTCAGCGAGCTCGGTGAGGAAGGTCGAAGGACCGCGCGGGGTTTTCGTTCCGCCCCAAAACGATCCGGTGAGGAGCAGCCGGGAGGCCGCGCGGGTCACCGCGACGTAAGCGAGGCGACGTTCTTCCTCCTGGCTGCGTTCGGCAAGGAGCTCTTTATACCCGGGCACGGGCTCGGTGGACCCGTCACCCTTCCCGCGGGTACCCATGATGCGCTCTCGCAACTCCGCCTGGGTCGTGGCGATGCGCCAGTCGAGTTTTGGCCGCGCGGCGGCATCCCCTCGAAGCTCGTCAGGAATCTTCCCGGGGCGCAGCCACCCCAGGCCTTCCTTGGGCGAGCCGGGAAACTCACTCTCGACGAGTCGCGGCACCGCCACCAGGTCCCACTCAAGCCCCTTGGCACCGTGGCCCGTGATGAGGTGCACCGTGCCAGGCTCGGGTTCGGGAACGTGTTCGGCGGCCTGATCGAGCTCGGTGAGACGTTCGAGCCACGCCAACACCGAGGCGAGGGTGCCGTGCTTGTCGGTCGAGAGAAACACCTCGATGAGGTCGGTGAAGGCATCGAGATTTGCGCGGGCAAGCGCACCGCCCGCGTACCCCGTGCGCTCATTCGCCTCGAGTTCGATGTCGATCCGCAACTCGTATTCGACCGCACGCAGCAGACCCGGAATGTCGCGCCCAACCGCCTGTCGCAGGCGCCGCAACACCTGACCCGCCTCACGAATACGTTCCTTCCCCACCTCGCTGATGCGCGCAAGAGCGACGTGGTCGAGCCGCTTCATCGAGCTGATTTCATCGACCGCATCGAGCAGGGTGAACTGCCGATCCGGGTCGGGAAGCGCCTGTTCGCCCCGCAGGTCTTCCTCGCTCAGCGGTTGCTGGCCGGTGTCTCGCTTCGCGAACCAGCTCGCGGCGTGGCGCAGGCCCGCGAGGTCCGCAGCGCCGACGCGAAACCTGGGGCTTGCGAGAAGCCGTATGAGGTCTGAACCCGCATCTGCAAACCACACGCAGCGCAGCGCGCACACCACCTCGGTCACCTCGGGTGTGGTGAGGAGCCCCCCGAGACCGACGATGCGATTGGGCACCCCCGCCCGCGTGAGCGCGTCGGAAACGGCCGGCATCCACTTGCGAGCGCGCATCACCACGGCCGCAGTCGCGGGAGTTCCGGTGCGTTGCAGGTGCTCGGCGCGGGCATCTCGCATCCAGGTCGCGAGCTGCTCGAATTCCTCGTCAAGCGTCTCGGGAAACCGCCACTCCACCGCAGTGTGCGCCTTCGCTCGGAGGTCACCTGCACCAGCACTAGCACTGGCACTGGCACTGGCACTGGCACCGACTGCCGTGCCAGTCTTCGGTCCGAGATGCTCTTCCTTCGAGCGGAGCCGCGGCACATCGACCGGCGTGGTCGCGGTCAGCGGTGCCGAGATCGTGTTCGCTACCTTCAGCACCTCGCTCGGGTTGCGCCAGCTCACCGAGAGGCTGAGCGTCGCGGCCTCCGCAGCTGGGGCCCCGGGTCGGCGAAAGTCGCGAAGGAACGACCGCAGATTGTCTGCCGAGGCCCCGCGGAAGCCATAGATCGATTGGTGCGGATCGCCAACGGCCATCACCGAGGTTCCGGCGTAAAGCATCGACAGCAATCGTGTCTGGCCCACCGAAGTGTCTTGCACTTCGTCAAGCAGCACGACCGGGGTGCGCTGCCGAAGTTGGACCGTCGCCTTGGGGAAGCGCTGGAGGGTCTCGACAGCGAGGGCTAGCTGGTCGGAGAACTCGATCAGCCCACGCCGTCGCTTCTCCTCGGCGAACACCCGCGCGAGCCGGAGCGCGATCTGCGTGCCGCGCATGTTCTTCAGAATGTCTCGAATTTCGGCGTAGAGCTTGTGTGCACCTGTCGACTTGTCGTTATAGGGCAGCGAGCCCACCCGCTCGAACTCGGTGATCACCTGGGCGACGAGGTCGAATGACGTGAGGTTGTCTGAGACCGCGTGGTCGAGTTCGATGACCCGGCCCACCACTTGCGCAATGGAATCGCCCGACGACACCAGTTCGGGGTCGGTGCTCGCGCACACCACGTCGCGCGCGATGCGCCACGCGGTGGCCTCGTCGATGACGGTGGCCGAGGAGGCGATCCCGGCGAGTGCTCCGAACTCCTGCACGACACCCGACGCGAAGGCGTTGTAGGTACTCACGTCAGGCAGGTCGAGGCCATCGCCGAGCACCTCCGCGAGCGCCTGGGCCCGATCCACCTCTGTAGCACTGAGTCGGCCCCGTTGGCCGGCATCGATCAGCCGCTCGGTGAACGTCGCGAGCCGCCCCGCGATGCGCTCACCCAACTCTCCGGCCGCCTTACGGGTGAACGTGAGGCCGAGGATCTGCGAGGGGTCAGCAAAACCGTTCGCAACGAGCCAGACCACTCGGTTGGCCATCGTCTCGGTCTTGCCGCTGCCGGCGCCGGCGATCACGAGGGCGGTGCCGCCGAGAGGATGCTCGATGATCGTCGTCTGCTCTGCGGTGGGGATGATCACGGTATGGCCCGGACCTGCCATAATTTCGGCCACTCGCGCAGCCGAGAATACGGGCACGGGCATGCGTGCGGGAGTCTCCATCTTGGAGTTGGGGCTCTGATCGCTCATGCGTGGCTCACCGCCGGAATCACGTGAAGCCTGCACGCCCCCCCGAGTGCATGCGGGTCGCTGCAGTGATGTTCGACGCGAGCCACGAATGTACCCGCGGCCATCACCTCCGCCACCGCGGCCACGCGCTCCCTGAACACGCGCTGCCCCTCGGTATCGAGCAGGGGCTGCGTCGGCTGACGAAAGGTGCTGCCCGCCTCCGCCCCCCTGGTGGTGCGCACATCCGGGTGCACGAACAGCAGCCTCGCGCCTCCGTTCACCGTGCTGGCAGCCGAAATCTCACCCTCGATATCAAACGCGTGGTGGATCAGCCCCAACTGATAGGCCTGCAACTGTGCGTGCGTGGGAAGCTCTGGGCCCGAGGGCATCGTGGCGCCGGTCTTGAGGTCGACCACCGAGATCTCGACCCTTCCATCTGCGAGTTCACGCGCCTCGAGCCGATCGGCGACACCCACGATGCGGGCACGATCGATCTCCAGTCGGAGCTTTGCTTCACGCCCGACGACCACCCGATTCGAACCCTCGAACTCAGCAAGGTAGTCGGCAAGCCCGCGGGCCATCTCTTTCACGAGCTCCATCTTTCGCTCCGCCTCCCATTCGGCCTCGAATACGAGACCACCCCACTCGGCGGCCACCACCTCGACCAGCTCCTCAGCACTGACCGCACCATCCGCCGTCTCCAGCGCACGGTGCAGCAGGGTGCCGATTCCCTGGCTCACGCCAGTACCGCCTCCCCCGAGCGTCGAAATCGCCCAGTCGAGCGGACACCGCTCGGCATCTTCGAGCCGCGAGGGGCTCACCGAAACGAACGCCTCGGGGTCGCCGGCAAGATCAACCAGCGGCCGCTCGGTACTCGGGGGGCTCACGCCATACCATTCCGTCGGGTGTGCGCCGGAGGCACCCGCGCGGGCGAGCGCTACGAGAGAACGAAGCGCTACTTCATCGCCTGAGTCAGCGGTCAGTCGACGTCGCATCTCGGCCACCGCACCTCGCAGGGTCAACCTGGTGCTCGGCAGGGGCCCCGCGACCGCGTAATCGCGGCCGAGGCCGAAAAAGGCGCTGGGGTGGTGATCCTCATCGGAAATTGCGACGGCGAGCAGTTCGTGGCGGGCCCGTGCACAGGTGTGCACGAGGAGCCGAAGTTCATCGTGCAGGGTGTCTTTGCGAGAAGGTGCCGCGGCCACCTCTCCGCGCAACCATCGTTCCAGCGCGATCACGCCGAGTAGCGAGCCGCGGGATCGCAGGTTGGGCCACGATCCCTCCTGCGGCCCGAGCACGCACACCACACCGAATTCGCGACCGATGACACCCTGAGGTGTGGTCACCGTCACCACGTCGCGCTCGCTCCGAGCTGCGAGCGAGTCTTTGGGCACCGAACTCACAAGCAGCTCTCGCAGCAGGTCGGAGACGGGGAGATTGCTGTCCTGCTCCTCGTGTCGCTGCAGCGCAAAAAAGAGACCAAGCACGGCGTCGAGCGAACGGTGGGCCTCGTCCGCGCGCGAGCCACGACCTTCGAGCGCCTCATTCTGCAGTGAGGCGGCGAGGCCCGTTCCGTGCCAAATCTCCCACAACACCTCTCGCGGGGTTCCGCCCCGCTCGGCCGCCACCCGCGCCGCCGAGAGCAGCGCGCCGAGACGTCCGAGACTTCGGCCTGCGCGCGAGTCGACGACCGGGGCACTGCTCGGAGCGGCGCAGGCCTGCGCGACGAGTTCCTCGACGGAGACCGGAGGCCGTTCCTCGGCACGCGCGCGCCGATTTTCCTGCAGTCGAAGCTCACCCCGGAGTCGACGCAGCGCGATGGGGTCGAGCCCGCCGATCACACCACCCAGCAGATCGAGCAGGTGTCGTGGCGTGAGCGATTCAAAACCAAGCGCGTGTTGCAAGATCAGGATGAGTTCGCGCACGAGCTGGGAATCTCGCAGCACGACTCCGCCGGCGGCTACGCTCGTCGGCACCTGGTGCCCGGCAAGCACACGCGCGGTGCGGATCACTTCACCCCTGCTGCGGCAAATCACGGCCATGTCGCTCCATGCCATCGGCATCTCAGCATCGAGGCCCAGCCGCCTGCGGCGCAGCCGATGCGCGATGACACCCAGCTGCTCGGCCGACGAGGCGACCGTCGCAAACTGCACGCTGCCCCCAGGCCCTGCGAGCTCCGCAGCGTCAGTTCGCGGGGCGGCCCCCGCCTCCCGCTGCTGGCCGACACCCGCGGTGCCGACCCGGGCGCTCACCTGCTGCACGAATGTTCTGAGCACCTGACCCTGCCGATGGACGCGTGTGAGAATCACCAGTTGTTCGGTGAGTCCGGTGGGCAACGCCGGAGCGCCGCGCCGCTCAAGCTCAGCGCTCACCCCCGCGAGCATTCGCACCCGCTCGCCGTGGAACGCGCCCGTGGAGATGTCGGGGTCTCCGAATGACCAGACGCGAGCGCCCCGCCTCACGAGGGCGGCCAGAAGCGCAAGCTCTCCTTCCCCGAGCTCCTGCGCATCGTCGACCAGGACCAATCGCGGCACCGCGACGTTCTGCTGCGACACCAGCGCGCCAGCGGCCACACGCATCAACTCGCTGGAAGACAGCTCGTCGGGCCGTGTGGCCCGCAAATGCGCATTCACCGCGGCCACCAGTTCGCACGCGACGAGCCAATGTTCGGCAAGCTCGGGGTCGGGCAACAGCGTGTGGGCGCCCCCACCCTCCCGAAGCGCACGCCGCAACCTGGTGGCAAGTTCTTCCGGGTGGATCGCGAAGTCGTCGAGCACCCTTGACACCTCGCGCACCTCAGCGCGGAACGACTCACCCCGCAGCACATCAGGGTGGAGCACCCCCGCCTGAAGCATCGACGGCGTCTCGCCTCCCGCGGCGAGCGCAGCCTCGACGATGAGCGCGACCGCCTCGTCGTGAGCCGTGCCCGTCAGCAGCCTCGGCGGTGTGCGCCCCTCGGTCGCGGCGATCCGCTGCAGCAGCGCAAACGCGAACGATGTCGCGGTGCGCGCGGGTGTGCCCCCGAGCGGCCCTTCAATGCGACGTTCGAGTCTGCCGCGGAGGCCCGCGGCCACCTCGCGATTGGCCCCCCAGACCCAGATGTCATGTTCGCCCCAGCCCGGCAGTTCGAGCAGGCGCGCGACCGCTTCCACGAGCACCTCGGTCTTGCCGCTGCCCGGTGCGCCGAGCACACGCGCGTGTCGGGCCGGGTCGAGCGAAAGCACAAGCTGCTGGGAGGGATCGAGCGTGACCATGCCGCCAGCTTAGGGCGACCCTCCGACACCGACTGCGCGCGGTTTCGGCATGGTCTGCGCTCATGGCGAACGAATAGCCCGATCCACCATCTGCGAACATGCAACGCCGTAGACTCAAGGCACAGCTTGTAGCGCCCACGCGCGAACGGTTTCAGACGTCATTCACCCCAGGAGGCACCCGTGGAAGTTCGTATCGGCATCACCCACTCCCCTCGCGAACTGAGCTTCGAGTCGAACGTCGCAGTCGCCGAACTGCAGGAACTCGTGGGGAAGGCCATCTCAGGCAGCGAGCCGCTCGTGACCTTCACCGATTCCAAGGGCAAGCACTACCTCGTCGCCACCGCCGCGATCGCCTACGTCGAGCTCGGCTCAGATTCAGGTCGTCGCGTGGGGTTCGTCAACTAGCCCAGCTACCCGTTATTCGGGCATCCTCACCGTTGCTACTGGTACCTCTTCGGGTTTCCCGAAGAGGTACCCCTGCATCAGGTCAACGTCTCTCTCGCGCAGATAACGGTATTCTTCGAGCGTCTCAATCCCCTCGGCGAGAATGCTGAGGCCGATCTTCTTGCCGTTCTCGATGAACACGTCGAGCAGTTCCTGTTTGTGCGGATGGAGATGGATGTCGCGAATGACCTCCATGTCAATTTTCATGTAGTCGGGTCGGAGCTGCAGGAGCGTTCCCACATCGGAGAACCCGCTACCGATGTCATCGAGCGCGGTGGAATATCCCTTGTCGCGATAGTAATCAAGAATGCGGTTGAGGTGGCCGAAGTCCTCCACCTTCTCGGTCTCAACGACTTCGAACACCACCTGCTCGGAATCGAGCCCTTCCTCGGCGAGCACGCGCGCCGTCGTCTGCAAACAGAGTGTTGGCTCGTAGATTGCCGTGGGCACGAAGTTGATGAAAATTTTCCGGGTGATCCCCTGCCGAGCCGCGGCACGCAGGGAAGCCTCGCGACACGCGCGATCGAGGTAGAAGAGCAGATCCATCGCCTTCGCCTGAGAGAACAGGCGGGCCGGGCTCATGATGCTGCCGTCGGGCAAGATGCCCCGACTCAGCGCCTCGTAGCCGTATATTTCGCCCGTCTCCGCCCGGATAATCGGCTGGAACAGGGTTTTGATGCGGGCCTCATCGATGATCGACACGACATCCTGGCCGTGCGCAATGATCTCCCACTCCGAGAGACTCTTCAGATTCCGGATCGCAGCGAAGCTCAATGCCTCGCCTCGTTGCAGCGGAAGAACCTTCACGTCTTTCTTCTCGACCGTGTTAAACACGGAGGAACTCAGGAACCCGAGAAAGCTCTCAAAGTCGACCGCAGGGACGAGCAATCCGCCGTCAACCCGGGAGAAGGAGTAGCCGTGTGCCGTGAGCTCCCGCTCGACGAGAACGAGGTGTCGATCCGTTGGCAGGTGAACGTAGACATCGGATTCGGAGAACACGAGCTTCGGGAGTTGCTCACACCCACTGCACACTAAACGCTTTGGCACAGTCTCTTCCTATCTGCTTTCGAGCAGGCACGCGACTTCGACATGCCGGGTATGCGGGAACATGTCGAAGACTCGCGCCTCCCGCACGACGTAAGCGGGCATGGCGGCGAGATCGCGCGCAAGGGACTCGGGATTGCAGCTCGAGTAGACAACGTGGGCCATGCCCGACCCCTCGATCCACGACGCGAGTTCATGTCCGATCCCGCGCCGGGGCGGGTTCACGATGAGCGTATCAGGCAGCTCGCCGGGTGCCGTGGCTAACGCAAATTCGGTTGCGTCGCCGGCCACAAAGCGTGCGTCGAGACCGGCTTCACCTGCGGATCGCGTCGCCGCGCTCACCGCGGCGGGGCTCAGCTCGACGCCCAGCACCTCGCGGCCGGGGCCCGCGCAGTGCAGAGCGAAGCCGCCAACACCGCAGTACAGATCCCACACCGAGGCGGGGCCGATCTCGTCGATCCACCCGGAGACCTGTGCGTAGAGTGCGCGCGCGACCGCGGTATTCGTCTGGAAGAAGCTCTGGGGCTGCAGGTGCAGGGTGACCGGTCCGAGTCGCATCGGCAGCGAGGTGCCGAACAGCATCTCTTCGCGCTCTCCCTCCAGCACCGCCCTATGTTCGGGCAGGAGATTCACCGAGATGACCGTTGCCCGCGGCAGGGCGCGGCGAATCGAGGCCAGCGCCGAGCGCAGCAGGGCAAGCCCGTGTTCACTGCGCACCACGAACCGCAGCATCAGCTCGCCGCCCCCATTTGCCAGTGGATCGGCTGGCGCCTCCGTGACGTGCACGAACTTGAGCTCACCGCGCCGCGCGGGCACGTCGTAGGGCTCGATGCCGAGCGCGTTCAACAACTCGGCGAGCGCCGGAAGCTCTGAGGCGATGCCAGGAGATTGGATCGCGCACTCGCGCAGATCAACGCCGCGGCCTTCTGGCCCGAGGATACCCAGCGTGACGTGGCCGGGGGCTCCCCCCACCACGAGCTTGGCGCGATTGCGAAACCCGCGATCGCCGCCGGAGAAGGGCTCGAGCCAGGCATCCTCGCGAATGGCGGGAAGAAGTGCGCGGCAACGCTCGAACTTCTCGGCAAGTTGCCTGGCATATGGAGTCTCAATGAGCGAACACGAGCGACACTCATCGGCGCGAAAGTAGCGGCACTGCAACTGCGGCTGATCCACCCCCGAAAACCCCACCGGCACTCCCTCGGTCGCGAACACCTAGGCGGTCAGACCCAGGCTGTCCATGCGCCTGGTGTGGTCTGCAATCAGTTCGGTGAAGACCGGCTCGACCTCACTCGCCACGAACTCTCGCTTCTCGCTCAGCGTGAGCACCGCGCGCGAGACGAGCAGCGTGTCGCCGACAAGCCTGCGGCCCCAGAGCGACAGGCGGTGGGCGATCGTCGGATCCGCGGCGATCTCAGAGGAAAGCAGCTCGGCCAGCTCGTCACGCCCGGTCGAATCGCGCAAAATCGACACGGCATCGGAGCGATAGCTGTCTTTCAGGCCCCCGGCGAGCGCCGCGAAGAACCCGTCGAAGAGCCCACCCACGAGGTAAATGGAGAGCACGTGTTGGTGCCAGTCGCGCACCTCAATGCGATCGATGTAGCTATCGATCACCTCGGTGAACGGCGTCATCACCTTATGCGGCTCGTGCCCGCGGCGCCGAAGTTCATCGGTGAGCTTCTGGTGTTTATGCAGACTCACCCCAGCCACGCGGGCGAGCACCTCTTTGGCTTGCAGGTTTGGTGCGCCAGCGACGGCCGTCGCAGAGGCCTCGTAGAGTTCGAGTTGCAGGTAGGCGGTCAGACCCAGAAACGGCAGAATTCCGGGGGCAAATTCCGCAAGCTCAACGCGCACCGCATCGACGTCACCGTTTCGCACACCTGACAAGCGCGCGGGCACCTTCGGCTTGCGCAGCCCCTTGATCCACTCGAACACTTGGCCAGTGTACCGGCGCATGCAGATGCCCACCGCATAGACTGGGGCAAGCAGGCGACTCTTTCTCTCGCCTGCACGTCATTTGGTGCCACTGCCGAGGAGCAGCGGCGCGCTACGCGTAGGGCTCAGTCAGCGCGTAGCAACAGCTCTACCGACAGGATCTCACGTGACCACGTTCTCTGAACTCGGCGTCGAACAAGACCTGGTCGACGCTTTGGCGTCTTCCGGCATCATCGACGCGTTTCCCATCCAAGTTGAAACTATTCCGCTTGCGCTCTCGGGCCAAGACATCATTGGGCAGGCCAAGACCGGCACCGGCAAGACCTTCGGGTTTGGCCTTCCGCTGCTGCAGCGCCTCGGCGATGCGCCCGGGCCCGGTGTGCAGGCCCTCGTGGTCGTACCGACCCGCGAGCTTGCGGTGCAGGTGTTCGAAGACCTCGAGCTCGCCGCCAAGGGCCGCGCGACCAAGATCGTGCCGATCTATGGCGGCAAGGCGTACGAAGGCCAGATCGATCAGCTGAAAGACGGCGCGCAGGTCGTCGTCGGCACCCCGGGTCGTCTGCTTGACCTCGCCGGCCAGCGCATCCTCGATCTCAAGAATGTGCGCGAAATGGTGCTCGATGAGGCCGACAAGATGCTCGACCTCGGCTTCCTCGCCGATATCGAAAAGCTGTTCGCGCAGACCCCACCGGTGCGCCACACCATGCTTTTCTCGGCCACGATGCCGGGCACGATCGTCGCGCTGGCTCGCCGCTTTATGAAAAACCCGATCCACATTCGCGCGACTGACCCCGACGAGGGGCAGATGCAGGCGAACATCGAGCACATCATCTACCGCGCGCACTCGCTCGACAAAGACGAGATCATCGGTCGCATTTTGCAGGCCGAGGGTCGCGGCAAGACCGTGATCTTCATGCGCACCAAGCGTGCCGCAGCGAGGCTGCAGGAAGAACTCACCGATCGCGGCTTCGCAGCGGTCAGCGTGCACGGCGACCTGAACCAGGAGCAGCGCGAGCGCGCGATGGCCGCGTTCAAGGCCGGCAAGAAAGAGATCCTCATCGCCACCGATGTCGCGGCTCGCGGCATCGACGTTGACGACGTGACGCACGTGATCAACCACACGGTGCCCGAAGACGAGAAGGCCTACCTGCACCGGGTGGGGCGCACGGGACGCGCTGGGCGCACCGGCATCGCGGTCACCTTCGTCGACTGGGACGATATGCACAAGTGGGCGCTCATTAACAACGCGCTCGAGTTTGGCATCCCCGAGCCGCGCGAGACCTACTCCTCCTCCCCGCACTTCATGGAGGAGTTGAAGATCCCCGAGGGCACCAAGGGCCGCCTCAAGGCGACGCCGATCAAGGAGCGCGCACCACGCAGCGACCAGGGTCGCAGCGGCTCCACTCGCGGCGGTTCAACTCGCAGCGGGTCGGCTCGCGGCGGGTCGGCTCGCGATGGTTCAGAAGATTCAGCAGGTCCGTCAGAGGGCGGATCAGGCTCCGCCAGTCGCACCCGTAGCCGCACGCGCAGCGCGAACCCAAAGGGGCGCGGTCGTCACGAGGCACACGGTCACGAGGGTCACGGTCACGACAGTGAGGGAACCGGCGAGCCCGGCGCGGATCGCGAAGCGATTCAGGCCATCGCCCTGGGCGAAGGCACCTCGACCTCGGCGCGCAGGCGCAGGCGTCGCCGCCGCAACACCGGTGCCGGAGAGGCACCCGCGAGCGGCACGAGTGAGGCGCAGGCCACTGAAAGCTCCGCCGAATAGGAAGAGCACCGAATAGGTAGAGCACCGAATAGGTAGAGCAGAGACTCGGGCACCGGCCCGAGGAGGTTCAGCGGGTCGGTCGCTTCCCGGCATTCCCGCTGAACCCTGCTTTGCGGCAGAGCGGACTGAACCGAACCGGGTCGGCTAGTGCGGCGCAGCGACCTGGGCGCGAATCGCGTCCCAGATCGCTGCCGGGCTCGTGTGTTCGCCGAGCCGGTTCGGCTTCCCCGCGCCGTGATAGTCGCTCGCCCCGGTGACGTGCAGCCCATGTGCATCGGCGAAGTCGGCAAGCACCGGGATCCACTCGCGTCGATTCTCGGGGTGGTCGAGCTCGATACCCCAAAGACCCGCCTCGACCAGAATCTCGAGTACCGACGGGTCGACCGCCCGACGGTGACGGCCCGCGGCCGGGTGCGCGAGCACGGCGACCCCCCCGGCATCGCGCACCATACGAATCGCTTCGACCGTGTCGATCGCGTAGGTGGGTAGGTAATATGCCGATCCCGGGTGCAGCACATCGGCGAAGGCTGCCGAGCGATCTGCGAAGTATCCCGCGTCCACGAGCGCGTCGGCAATGTGGGGTCGCCCCACGGTTCGCACTGACCCCTCTGCGTTCACCGATTCCCAGACGATGTCGAAATCCGCGGCGAGACGGCGCACCATCTCGCGCGCACGCCCTACCCGCGACTCACGCACCCGTGCGAGCGCGGCGGTGAGATCGTCGTGGCTCGGGTCGATCCCATAGGCCAACAGGTGAGTGGATCGGCCCTCGTGCTTCGTGGTGATCTCCATGCCGGGCAGAAACTCGAGACCCGCTGCGCTGGCCGCGACGCGCCCCTCCTCCCAGCCCTCGGTGGTGTCGTGGTCGGTGAGGGCGAAACCGCCAAGCCCGAGCGATGCCGCGAGGTGCGAGATCTCGGTCGGGGTCGTCGTGCCGTCGGAGTGCACGGAGTGCGTGTGGAGGTCGAAACGCATGGGCTGCGACGAAATCCCGTCAGCCCGCAACCGTGTGCTCATTCCCCCATCGTATTGTCTCTGGGTGCCACTTCAGCGACCAGTGGGAAGATGGAAGGCATGACGCACAGCGAGACCGAGGCAGCCACGCACGAGGCAACCACGCACGAGGCAGCCACTCACGAGGCAGAGATCGACAACAGCAGCCGGAGCACGACCCCGGGCGGGGAGGGATTTCTCGCCTACGTCATGTCTGGCTGGGCCGAGCGTAACGAGCAGCTTCCCACCGAGCGCCCGGCGGCAGGGTTTGCCGCGCGGCGACGTGCTGCCCTGGGAACCCAGTTCGTCGGTGAGCGGCTCGTGATCAAGGCGGGCGTCATGAAGCAGCGCTCAAACGACACGTTCTATCAGTTTCGAGCCCACAGCGCGTTCGCTCACCTCACGGGCTGGGGCAGCGATGCCGAGCCCGGCGCGATCCTCGTGCTCGACCCGGTGGCTGAGGCTGCATCAGATGGCGGATCGGCGCAGACCCACACCGCCACGCTGTACTTCCGCGAGAGCGCCGGCCGCGACACCGACGAGTTCTTCGCGAACTCCGAGATCGGAGAGTTCTGGATCGGGAACCGCCCCTCGCTCGCCCAGGTCGCGGCCGACCTTGGCCTCGCAACCGCACCGCTCGATGCCTTCGTCGACAACGACCATGATCGAACACTGGCTGACGCGGAGCTGGCGCGCGTGACATCCGAGATGCGGCTCGTGAAAGATGAGTTCGAGGTGAGCGAGCTGCGATCGGCCGTCGACGCGACCGCCCGCGGCTTTGATGACGTGCTCAGCGCCCTCGGCCGGGCCGCGCAGGCGCCCCGCGGTGAGCGCGTCGTCGAGGGCGTGTTCAACCAGCGCGCAAGACTTGAGGGCAACACCGTCGGGTACGAGACGATCGCGGCGGCAGGCGACCACGCGTGCACCCTGCACTGGGTGCGCAACGATGGCGAGGTGCGCGACGGCGAGCTGCTGCTGCTCGATGCCGGGGTGGAGATGGACAGCCTCTACACCGCTGACATTACGCGCACGGTGCCGATCTCGGGCACCTTCACCGAGGTGCAGCGCCGAGTGTACGAAGCGGTGCTCGAGGCGGCGGACGCGGCGCGAGCCATCGTGCGGCCCGGGATCCGCTTTGGTGATGTGCACGATGCTGCGATGCGCGTGATCGAGCGAAAGACCCGCGAGTGGGGATTGTTGCCCGCAGCCGCGACCGGCGACACCACCCCCTATCACCGCCGCTACATGGTGCACGGCACGAGCCACCACCTGGGACTTGACGTGCACGACTGCGCGCAGGCACGGCGAGAAATGTACCTTGACGGGATCGTGGAGGCGGGAATGGTGTTCACGATCGAGCCCGGGCTCTACTTCCAGCCCGACGATCTCACCGCCCCCGCCGAGTATCGCGGCATTGGGGTGCGCATCGAAGACGACATTCTTGTCACCGAAGACGGCAGCATCAATCTTTCTGCAGCGATTCCCCGCACTCCCGAGGCCGTCGAGGAATGGGTTCGCTCACGTCGCACACCCGGAGAGTAAATTCACTTCTGCGCATCAGGAGGAATGATTCGGTGAATCCGCGCGTGAATTCCGAGTTCCCTTATACTCATTCCTAATCTATGTATCCAACTCATCACCTGATGAGGCAATTCCGATACATTTTGCGACTTTCGCTCGAACGAATAAAATACAGGGTGTCTCATGGCAAAGCGAATTACTGAAATCCTCGTCGACGATCTCGACGGCACTGAAATTGTTCCGGGCGCGGGCCGCACTGTGAAGTTCGCCTTCGACGGTGTGGACTACGAGATCGATCTCACCGACGAGCACACCGATGAGATGCGTGCAGCATTGTCTAGCTATCTCGCTGCCGCACGCAAGGTCGGGAGTTCTTCTCGCGCCTCATCGCGCGCCGGAGTTCGCGCCAACTCGAGCGCCAGCGGGAGTGCCGATCTGAAGGGGGTACGTGCCTGGTTGCGCGCACAGGGCTTCGAGGTGTCTGACCGGGGCAGAATTCCGGCCGCGCTGCTCGCGAAATACGAGGCTGCGCACTAATCGTTGCTTCTCGCCAGAATTTCTCTCGCTTGATGCACCAAAGCGGGCGAAGCAATGAGGTCATATCTTGTCGCAACGAATTGCATAACTGAAGAAAAGTCTCTTCTATTTCGATTCATAGCATAAGAGAGCACGCCGAAAAGCATTCCGAATCCCGCGCCAATTGCTATCGCAGAAAGAAAGACGCCGAATATCGCCGAATTTTCCGGTTGAAAGATAAATAGCAGGAGACCGAGAAATAGGCCGAGATATGCACCGGAAAGCGCTCCCATGAGCGCAACGCGACCATAGGTGAGCTTTCCAGTGACTCGTTCCACACTGCGCACGTCATTCCCAAGTATCGAGACTTGATTCACGGGAAAGTCTGCACGCGCGAGGCGATCGACAGCGTGCATCGCGTCTGCGTAGTGATCGTAGGTGGAGATGACCTCACCTTTGGGCAGCTCGGGCATCTGCGGCAGGCGCCGCTTTGCACCGGGATTTGAATTGCTCATGCCGCGATTCTCCCACGCCGGCCCCACATTCCGGAGCAGGACAGGTGAAACAGGTGATCCTCGACTCGTAAAGCGCCAGATGCGGCGTTCGATGCGGGGCCAGATACAAGGCTTCGTTACGAAGCCAGATCCAGGGTTCGTTGGGGAGGCAAATACAGGGTTCGTTGCGACACAAAATGCAAACGCTGAGGTTCCAGCACACTGGCCCGAGTTGGTCCTTCCCCAATAATTCCGAGACTTGACTCTCATCAGGCAGGCTCGGTCATCGCACCGGCGGCGCTTCGTTAGTGCTACCGGAGCCCTTCGGAACCCTCAGATGACGCAGTTCTTCCACAGCCTTACCCCGGAGGCGATTCGGAACACTCAGTTGGTGCACTTCTCCCCTGGCCCGATTCTGGTGGCCGTTGCGGTGGCGCCGGCGATGTCGGTGCTGGTGGCGGTTGCTGCGGTGCTGGCGGTGGTGCCGGCTGTGGTGGCGGTGGTGGCGGCGGTGGCGGCGGTGGTGCCGGCTGTGGTGGCGGCGGTGGCGGCGGCGCCGATGCCGATGCCGATGCCGATGCCGACCCGGCATAGGCGTACTCGGGGCGGTCGGGATGATCCACCCCGAGGGGGCTCGTCCAGATCAGCGTGCCACCCGGTTCTTGCCGCACCGACCAGCGTGCCGTGTCCAGCAAGTCGGGATGTTTCAGCGCGTGGTGGCGTTTGCACATGAAAGCCTGATTCTCGAGACTGGTCTTCCCACCGTTCATCCACTCCACCGTGTGGTCAACATCGCAGAAGTGGGTCGGCATTCGACACCCTGGGAACCGGCAGTGCTGGTCTCGGGCCTCGAGCGTGCGCCGCATCGCTTCCGTGAGCCGATACCGGTCGGTGCTTGTCACCCCACCGTCTTCGTTGAGGCCCACACGGTTCCAGCCCGGCGCGACCGCGGAGAGCTGCCTCGCGGTGACCGCGTCGATCGGCCCGTACCCCGACAGGGTTGCATGCTCAGCGTGCTCCCCGGTGGGAAGCAACACCGTGATCGTCGGGGCAACACCCAAGATCCCGGCCCGATGCGTCGGAGCCCGCCCAACACGACCAGCACCAGCACCAGCATCAGCATCAGCATCAGCATCACCGTGACCCGCACCGCAACCCCCAGCACCACCGCCAGCACTACCGCCCGCACCCGCACCCGATTCGTCATCATCGGCGAGGCCCGCACACCGCTCCGCGTCGATCTCGCACGGGCTTCCGGTCACACCCGTGAGCAGCAAATCGGCGAAGATGTCGGCGCGAAGCTGATCCATGCCCCGCACATCCACATCAGGATCCGCGGCCCCCGTCGCACCGATCGCACGCTTCGTGGCGCGTGCACCCTGCGTCAGACGATCGAAAATGCCATACGCCAGCACCGCCGAGACCTCCGCCCCGATCTCCGCCATCCCGTCTTCAAGCTCCCGCACCCACACCCGACGGCACGCCACCGCCACCTCGTGGCGCACGTCGAGCGACACCGGGTTGAGCGATTCTGCGACCTGCCGCAACTTCGTACGCAACCTCCCCGGGGTGAGCTCGCCCGCAAGCTCCAGCGCCCGCGCCTCAAACCCGGCCCGCACCGTGGCGCCCTCGGCCCCGCCCGGCAGCTGCGCCCCCGCCGCGACGATCGCGCGCACATGCGCCGTGGTGATCTGCCCCACCCCCAACGCCGTCAACACGGTCGGGAACCGGGTCGCGAGATTCCATGCCTGCGAGCACTGCTCAAGCAATGCACGGTCACTCACCTGCACCCGGGTCGCGCACTCCGCAACGAACGACCGCAACACCACATCGTGAGTATCCGAAGCCCCCGGCGCCACCTCCTCGCGCACATGCTGCGACAGTGCGACGATCTTCGCGAGCGCCCGCGCCTGATCAGCCTCCGCCTCGGCCTTCCGCTTCGTCGCCGCGACCCAATCGTCACGGTACCCGGCGAGCAACACCAGATCGTAATCGTGGATCAGACCGGGCCCGCCAGGCTTCCCGCGCCCACCACGGCCCGCATTCGCGCCGCCACCCCCCGGGGCAACGAATCGCACCCGCGAGGCCCGCGCGTCACCCGCGCCGGGCGCCGAACCGGCAGCGCCAGCGGACCCGGCTTCGTCGCGAGTGAGATCATTTTCGAACATATGTACAGTCAACCAGGCACCACCGACATTCACGACCCGCGAGCACCGATTTGGGCCCAAAAAGCATCCCTCCCTCTCATTGAGCACCCGACAAAGCAAGCATGCCTCTCCCACTTGAATTCCGTAGGGAGGCAGCACGCGAAAACAACTTCGGCACACTGGGGTCTGGCCCAGTGAGTCAGCCAGGCAACCCGACTAGTCTTGACCTGTGAGCAGTTCGCGAATTTTCGTGCGTCGACTCGCCGGCCGGGGCGTATTCGATCCCGTCGGTGACCGCATCGGCAAGGTCCGTGACGTCCTCGTGGTCTACCGCGCAGCCGCGGCCCCCCGGGTCGTGGGGCTCATCGTTGAGATCCCGGGCAAACGTCGCGTATTTGTTCCGATCGGGCGCATCACGTCGATCGGTGCGGGCCAGATCATCGCCACCGGTCTCATCAATGTGCGCCGCTTCGAGCAGCGACTGGGTGAGACGCGCATGATCGCCGAGATGATGGGCCGCGAGGTGCACCTGGCGGATGTCGCCGGCGTCGCCACGATCGAAGACGCGGCGATCGATCGCACGCGCTCGGGCGAGTGGATCGTTTCCGAGGTGTTCGTGCGACTGCCCAAGCCGGCGGCCCCCTTCGCGCGCGGCGACTCCCGCATCGTGCGCTGGGCTGACTTACGACTCCCCACAGACTCGGCGAACGCCCAGTCGGCAGAATCTCTCATTCAGACCCTGGTCGATCTGAAACCCGCCGACCTTGCAGAGGCGCTCCTTGAACTACCGAACGCCCGCATGATCGAGGTCGTGACGGAATTGCCCGACAACCTGGTTGCCGATGCTCTCGAGGAAATGACCGAGACCGACCAACTTGCGATCCTCGGGCAAGTCTCGAACCACCGCGCCGCCGATGTTCTCGACGAAATGGAGCCTGACGACGCGGCCGACCTCATTGCCGCACTCCCCGCAGCCAAGGGCGAGGAACTCCTCGAACTCATGGAGCCCGAGGAAGCCAAAGACGTGCGGCGACTGCTCAAGTATCATTCCGACACCGCAGGTGGCCTCATGAGCCCGTCGCCGATAGTGCTCTCTGCCGAGTCGAGTGTCGCCGAGGGTCTGGCGATGATCCGCCGAACCGAAATTCCTGCGGCGATGGCATCCGCGGTCTATGTCACGCTCCCACCCTATGAGACCCCTACCGGCGAGTACGTTGGCATGGCTCACTTCCAGCGCATGCTGCGCTATCCGCCGCACGAGCGCATGTCTGCGCTCATCGACACCGAGATCGAACCGGTGTCGGTGCACGCCAGCGCAGCCGAGGTCGCGCGGCGCCTCGCCAGCTACAACCTGGTGGCGCTGCCCGTCATTGACGATCAACAACGACTGGTGGGTGTCGTGACCGTCGACGACGTACTTGATCATCTCCTTCCCGACGACTGGCGCCACGCGGTCGACGATACGCCGCTGCCCGGAGCGCACCGATGAATCCGGCAAGGCGCCGGGCCGCTCTCGACTCCCCGACCAGCCCGAACAGCCGCACCGAGCGCCGCTTTGGTCTGTTTCGCCGTGGCGACGGGGGCGGCAACGAACGCTTCGGCCGCTGGACCGAAGGCATCGCCCGCGGTATGGGTACGCCCTGGTTCTTGCTCGGCCTCACCGTGTTCGCATTGGCATGGCTCACCTGGAATACGATGTCGCCCGAGCCGTGGCGCTTCGATTCTGCAGCACTCGGTTTCACAGCGCTCACGCTGATTCTTTCCCTGCAGGCGTCGTACGCTGCCCCGATGATCCTGCTCGCGCAAAACCGCCAAGATGACCGGGACCGGGTGCAGATCGAACAAGATAGGCAGCGCGCCGAACGCGCCCTCGCCGACACAGAGTTCCTCGCGCGTGAGGTAGTTGCATTGCGGATCGCGCTCCGCGACCTTCCCGACCGCGACTTCGTGCGCGCCGAGCTCCGGGCGCTCCTGGCCGACCTCGAGCTGGAGCGCGAGATCGATCGCCAGGAACAGGCTACCGAGCGTTCTGCGCATGCAGACCAGGCCGAAGAGATCGGTACGGGTTTCCGAGAGCAGAACGACGACTCGCCGAAGAATGACACCGCAGATACCGCAGAGACTGAACCCGGCACAGGGATCGATGATCCACTTCGCTGATCGCTCGTCGGCCACTGCCACCGAGCAGGCAGTGTGGCGCGCGCTCGACGGCGTGCGGGATCCGGAAATCCTTCGCCCTATCACCGACCTCGGCATGGTACGCGGGGTCACCGTCGACGACTCGGGCATCGCCTCCGTCGGTATCTCGCTCACGATTGCCGGCTGCCCGGCAGCACAACGCATCGAGGCAGACACTCGAGCAGCGACACTCTCAGCCCCCGGCGTGACGGGCGCGCACATCGATGTCGATGTGATGTCGCCCGCTGCGCGCGCGGAGTTCACCGACCGAGTGCGTGGATCCCGCGCCCAGCGCGTGTCGCAGTTTGGTCCCGCCTCACTCACCCGAGTGATCGCCGTGACGAGCGGCAAGGGCGGCGTGGGAAAGTCATCGGTCACGGTCTCGCTCGCAACCGCGCTCGCTGCGCGTGGCCTTTCCGTCGGTCTCATTGATGCTGATGTGTTTGGCTTCTCTATTCCGTCGCTGATGGGCCTCAGCCACGACGGGCGGGTGGAGCAGCCGACCCGCGTCGACGATCTCATCCTGCCTCCCGTAGCTCACGGGGTGAAGGTCATCTCGATCGGAATGTTCCTGGGCGATTCCGACCCCCGGCAGACGGCCGTGTCGTGGCGAGGTCCGATGCTGCACCGCACGATTGAGCAGTTTCTTTGCGATGTGTGGTTTGGCGACCTCGACGTGCTGCTGCTCGATCTCCCGCCCGGCACCGGAGACGTGGCGATCAGCGTGGGCCAGCTGCTGCCGCAGGCCGAGGTGCTCGTCGTCACCACCCCGCAGGAGGCTGCGGCAGACGTTGCGGTGCGCAGCGCACTCGTCGCGAGGCAGACGGGGCAACGGGTGAGCGGCGTGATCGAGAACATGGCGGGCCTCGCGCAGCCAGACGGCACGGTGCTCGATCTGTTTGGTACCGGCGGGGGTAAGCTCGTTGCCGACCGCCTGAGTTCCGACGAACACGGAGTGGTACCGCTGCTCGGGAGCATCCCGCTCAGCGCCGAGTTTCGCGCCTCCGGAGATGCCGGTCAGCCGGCTGTGCTCGAGCTGCCGCACGACCCCGCCGCGCGCGAGCTCAACCGCATCGCCGGGGTGCTCGCCGCGCAGGGCCGCGGGCTCGCGGGCAAGCCCCTGGGCGTCTCGGTGCGCGACGCGCGCTGATCCGCTGCCTTAAGAGATCTGAGCAAGCGGCGCGGGCCGACCGAACAGGTACCCCTGAAACGAGTCGACGCCGAGTTCGCGCAGCAAGAGAAACTGCTCGCGCGTCTCGACCCCCTCGACCACAACCTTCAGTTGCATCACGTGGGCAAGATCAACGATCGCCTGCACGATTGCCGCGCCGTTGCTGTCTTCGGTGATGAGCAGCACGAATGAACGGTCGATCTTCAACTGATCGACCGGCAGCCGAACCAGGTAGCTCAGCGACGAGTGCCCGGTGCCGAAGTCGTCGAGGGCAACCTGCACCCCGGTCTCGCGCAGCTCATCGAGCACCTGAATCGAGCGCTCAATGTCGTCGTGCATCAGGCTCTCGGTCACCTCGACCTTGAGTCGATCCGCCGGCGCGCCGTGCCGGGCAAGCGCTGCGCGCACGGAATCGGGAAAGTTTCGTGGGTTGAGCTGTCGCTCGCTCACGTTCACCGACAGGGTCAGGTGCTGCCTCGCCTCGTCTTGTGCCCACTCGCCAAGTATCCGGCACGCCTCATGCAGCACCCACGTGCCCAGATCAACGATCAGCCCCGATTGCTCGGCCAGCGGAATGAACTCGCAAGGCGGCACGAGGCCTCGCTCGGGGTGCTGCCAGCGCACCAGGCCTTCGTACGCCTCGACCGTTCCTGCAATATCAACGATGGGTTGCAGATACAGTCGCAACTCATCGTGTGCGACGGCGTGACGGAGCTCGAGCAGCAGTTTGGTTCGATCGCGGATCTCCTCCACCATCTCGGGCTCAAACTTGCTGGGCTGATGCGTGCCGCGCGACATCGAAACACGTCGCCGCGCAATTTCTGCCTGCTGGTATACCTCCGCCCCGCTTTGGTTTTCACCACCGCCACACAGAGCAAACCCCACTCGCACCGCGGGCTCCAGCGAGAAGCCGAGATCGAGCCGAATCGTGGTGCCCACCTCGAACACGACCTGTTCTGCGAGGATCATCGCCTGCGCTTCGGCCTCTTCTCGGTCCTCGCCCAGCTGATCGAACATCAGCGCAAACCCCGCGTTGTCGATGCGCGCGACCTCGGCGGGTCGTGGCTGCATGCCAATTAAACGCTCTGCGGTGTGCAGCAGCAGCCGATCACCCTCCGGGTATCCGAACGCGTCGTTCAACACCCCGAGATCTTCGAGCGCCACCGTGACGAATGCCCGGTACCCCGTCGAACTCCCCGCTGTGCATTCGTTCAGGCGTTCAAGCATGGCGGTGCGGTTCAAGAGCCCGGTCAGTGGATCGCGGTATGCCAGATCACGCATACGTCTACTGGCCGCGTGGAGCTTGGTCGTGTCAGTGCGAAGCGCGATGTAGCGTTCGGGCTTGCCCCGCTGGTCGAGCATCGGCACAATCGTGGTGGCAACCCAATACTCGCTGCCGTCTTTCGCACGGTTGCACAGCTCGCGTTGCCACACGTTTCCGCGGCCGATGGTCGCCCACATCTCTTTCCAGAACTCACGCGGGTGGTGGCCCGAGTTCACGATGTTCTGCGGCGCTCCGATCAGCTCTTCGCGGGTGTATTTCGACAGCTCGACGAACTTGCTGTTCGCCTCAAGGATCACGCCGCGACGATCCGTGATGGCAACGATCGAGTGTGCATCGACTGCGGAACCCAGATCATCCAGGGTGCGCTGCAGAGAGGCGTTCTCTTCGAGCACACGCGAAATGGACTCGTTCGCCAGTGTTTCGGGATCGAGCATGGCGCTACCGGTCACGTAGCTTCCTCGTCGAAGTTGAGGGGACCACCCGGGTTGTCCTGAGAAAGTCCGCTGGCAGCGACTGCGCCCGTTACGTCTGACGCAGCCGCGACGGGGCCGCCGCCGATACGACGTGTCTGGCTCGCCTGCGCGGCACGGCTGCGCCTGGCCTCGGTCTGAGCTTCCTTCTGGTCTTCGAGCAGCGCGTCACGAATGATGCGTCTCGGGTCATACTGGCGCGGGTCGAGTTGCTTCCAATCGACCTCGTCAAACTCGGGGCCCATCTCGTCGCGAAGTCGATCCTTCGCGCCGTCGGCCATGCGCTTGACACTGCGTACCAGCTCTCCAAGTTTCTTCGCGTACATGGGCAAGCGCTCTGGACCCAACACGAACATGGCGATCACGAGGATCACCAGGATCTTGTCGATCGTCAAGCCCATGAAGCCATAGTAGTGCAGCGGGCCCACCCGATCCGACTCGGCCGCGCGCCGCCATCCCAGGCGCCAACGCGGGCGGTAACGTAGAGGCATTCGCACGACGAACACATCATCACGGAGGAACCTTGAGCCGGCTCGAACGCAATTGGCAGTACGCCGAGCAGTACCCCACTGAGTCTGAGGCTCAGGTACGCGCCCGTCGGCTGTCGCTCGAGATCGGTGTCGAGCCGGTGAGTCGTGCGGTGGCCGCCCAGCTCTCGGGCCTGGCCGCGGCGACCCGCGCGCGCGCCATTTGTGAGGTGGGCACGGGAGTGGGGTTGAGCGGCCTGTCGCTGCTGCGGTTCGTTCCCGAGGCAACCCTCACCTCAATCGAGATCGAGGCCGAGCATCTGCGCCAGGCCCGCACCGTGTTCGCTGAAGCCGGGGTGCCCTCAGCCCACCTGCGCCTGATTCAGGGCGATGCGCTGCAGGTGCTCCCCCGCTTGAATCTCGGCTCGTACGACCTGGTGCTCGTCGACGCAGACGCGGCCAATCTGCTCGACTGCTTCGAGCATGCACTACAGATCGTACGCCCCGGGGGCACCGTCTTGGTGCCGAATGCCTTCGCCCACGGCCGCGTGACCGATCCCGCCGCTCGCGACGAGGTGACCCAGAATATGCGCGACCTCCTCACGACCGTCGCTGAGTCGCCCGCTATCGCCCCGGTGCTTTCGCCTGCGGGTGACGGGTTGCTGATGCTCACGCGCATCGAGGTGTGACCGCGTTCTGAATGCTCACAGAGCCTCACGGAATCACGAAACCCCCGCCCACCGGGCAGGGGTTTCGTTCATATTTGGATCTTGTTATTTAGCCGTCGACGACAGCAGAAAGCACGTCGCGCAACTCCTTGGCCTCTGCATCATTGACAGAAACAACCAAACGGCCGCCGCCCTCAAGCGGAACCCGAACTACGATTACACGACTTTCTCGAACCGCTTCCATCGGGCCGTCGCCGGTCCTCGGTTTCATTGCCGCCATTGCATCTCCTTGCTTGTGCGTCGGTGTCTCAATTGTATCGGTTGAGAGATAGACGAGGGAAACCCTCAGTGCCCACTCTTGTCACAATTCACCGGCGAGCCAGGTTCGGAGCGCCTGAAACGTGTGTTCAATCTGCGAAGTCGACACCCGTTCGTCGTCGGCGTGCGCAAGAAGTGGATCCCCCGGCCCAAAGTTCACCGCGGGTATTCCGAGCGCAGAGAAGCGCGAGACATCCGTCCACCCGACCTTCGCGGTGGGCTGAGCACCGACCGCGCGCACGAGGCTCTGCGCGAGCGGAGCATCGAGGCCGGGGCGCGCCCCGGGCGCGAGATCCACGATCTCAACCTCGTCGGCATCGGCGAAGAACGCACGCACGAAGGCGACCGCCTCGTCGCTCGACCGGCTCGGTGCGAAGCGATAGTTCACCTCGATATCGCAGCGGTCGGGAATCACGTTGCCCGCAACCCCACCCGAAACACGCACGGCGTTCAGGCCCTCGCGGTAGTCGAGGCCGTCGACGGTGATTATCTCCGCTTCGAAGCGCGCGAGCTTGCCGAGCAGTTCCGAGGCTCGGTGGATCGCGTTCACGCCCATCCAACTGCGCGCCGAGTGCGCGCGCGTACCCTGCAGGGTAACCCGCGCGCGCAGCGTGCCATTGCAGCCGCCCTCGATGGTGCCGCTCGTGGGCTCGCCGAGAATTGCAAAGTCGGCGGCGAACAGGTGTGGTGCGTGGGCGAGCGCGCGGCCCAGCCCATTCAGGTCGCTCGCGACCTCCTCGTGGTCGTACCAAACCCAGGTCAGGTCGGCCGTTGGCTCGGCAAGCTCGAGCGCCAGCGCGAGTTGCACCGCAACCCCGGCCTTCATGTCAACCGTGCCGCGACCCCAGATCACAGCCTCGCCCGTTGCCGGGTCGAGCACATCGCGCACCGGGAGGTTGTCGTTGATGGGCACCGTGTCGAGGTGGCCGGCGATCACGACGCGGCGCGCTCGCCCCAGCTCAGTGCGGGCGATCAGGGTATCGCCATCGCGGGTGACGTGGAGGTGCGGGGCACCCTGCAGCAGGCGCTCGACCGCGTCGGCGATGCGCCGCTCGTCGCCCGAGACAGATGCGATGTTGCACAGCTGCCGGGTCAGTTCGACCGGGCAAGCTGCGGGATCAAGGTCGAGAGTTTCTGGGGAGTTGCTCACCCTACTACCCTAGAGGCATGACTGAATCGCGCTTCGCCTGGGCCGCAGGCCTCGCCACCATCGCTTCCGACGGCACCACGCTCGACGCCTGGTTTCCCGCCCCTGAGCTTGGGCATCGCCCGGCGGATCGCGATCCACTGATCGCACCCACCGACCTCGAGGAGCTCGCCGGTCGCGACGAGACGCGCGGTGTCGAGCTGCGGTTCGTCAATCTCGAGATCGATCTCGACGCGGCCCCCGCGAGCACCGAGGACGCGTACCTGCGTCTGCACCTGCTCTCGCACTGCCTGGTGCAGCCGAACACCCTCAACCTCGACGGCATTTTTGGGGCGCTGCCGAACGTCGCGTGGACGACGGCCGGGCCCATGCTGCCGGCCGACTATGCGCGGCGACTGCCAGTGCTGAAGCGGGCCGGTATCACCGCGGTGGGGCTCGACAAGTTCCCCAGGCTCACCGATTACCTCGTGCCGAAGGGTGTGCGGATCGCCGACACGTCTCGCGTGCGCCTCGGCGCACACCTCGCCCCCGGCACCACCGTGATGCACGAGGGGTTCGTGAACTTCAACGCGGGCACGCTCGGTGCCTCGATGGTGGAGGGTCGCATCTCACAGGGCGTGATTGTGGGCGACGGCTCGGACATCGGTGGCGGTGCCTCGATCATGGGAACCCTCTCGGGTGGCGGAACCGAGCGCGTGCGCGTGGGCGAGCGCGCGCTGCTCGGGGCGAACTCGGGCATCGGCATCTCGATCGGTGACGACACCGTGGTGGAGGCCGGGCTGTACGTAACGGCGGGCACCAAGGTGCGACTGCCGCACGGCACCGTCGAGTCTGCTGGCGAGCCGGTGGACACGAAGGCGAACGAGCTTTCGGGTGTGCCGAACCTGCTGTTCCGCCGCAACTCGATGACGGGGGCCGTTGAGGCCCTGCCGCGCACCGGCCACGGGATCGTGCTCAACGCCGCGCTGCACGCGTAGGCGGGGCACTCCGCCCCACCCCCCCCATCCTGCAGAATGACCTTCAACCGGCTGTTTGGAGCGCGATCCACCGGTTGAAGGTCATTCTGCCGGGTCTGGGAGATCAGGTGGTGCCTGGGGGGATTTGGTGGTGACCAAAACCCAATAGCTCATGGCGCAGGTGGCCGTGGGCAGCACAGCTGGCCGCGGCCCCCGGAGCGTCTAGCGGTCGAGGTTGCGCTCGCGGCTGCCGATGTACAGCTGCTGCGGGCGGCCGATCTTCGTCTGCGCGTCTTCGTGCGCCTCGCGCCACTGCGCGATCCACCCGGGGAGACGACCGATCGCGAACAGCACCGTGAACATGCGGGTCGGGAAGCCCATCGCCTTGTAGATCACGCCGGTGTAGAAGTCGACGTTCGGGTAGAGCTTGCGCTCCTTGAAGTAGTCGTCTTCGAGAGCGATCTGCTCGAGCTCCTGCGCGAGCGCCAGCAGCGGATCATTCACTCCGAGTTCGGCGAGTACCTTTCCGGCGCTCTCCTTCACGATGCGCGCACGCGGATCGTAGTTCTTGTACACGCGGTGACCGAAGCCCATGAGCTTCACGCCGGCTTCCTTGTTCTTCACGCGCTCAACGAACGACTGCACGCTCTGACCCGAGTCGCGGATCTGCGCGAGCATGTCAAGCACCGCTTCGTTGGCGCCGCCGTGCAGCGGGCCCGACAGCGCGTTAATGCCGGCCGAGATCGAGGAGAACATGTTCGCCCCGGTCGAGCCGACGAGGCGCACGGTCGACGTCGACGCGTTCTGCTCGTGGTCGGCGTGCAGAATGAGGAGCTTGTCGAGCGCATCGACGAGCACCGGATTCATCTCGTACTTCTCGGCACGGTTGCCAAAGTTCAGGCGCAGGAAGTTCTCGACAAAGCTCAGGTTGTTGTCGGGGTACAGGAATGCCTGCCCGATCGACTTCTTGTGCGCGTAGGCCGCCAGCACGGGCAGCTTCGCGAGGAGGCGAATCGTGTTCACTTCGACGAACTCGGGCACCGCGGTGTCGAGCGAGTTCTCGTAGTACGTCGACATAGTCTGCAACCCACCAGACAGCACGGCCATCGGGTGCGCGGTGTGCGGCACGCCCTCGAAGTAGTAGCGCATGTCTTCGTGCAGCAGGGTGTGGCGGCGGATCTCACCATCGAACGCGGCCAGCTCGTCTGCCGTGGGTAGCTCGCCGTAGATCAGCAGGTAGGCAACCTCGAGGAAGGTGGACCCGGAGGCCAACTGCTCGATCGGGTACCCACGGTAGCGCAGGATGCCTTCTTCGCCATCGATGAAGGTGATAGCCGACTTGGTAGATGCCGTATTTACGAACCCGTAGTCGAGTGCGGTGAGACCGGTCTGCTTGGTCAGCGTGCTGACGTCAATGGCAGAGTTGCCATCGGCCGCGGTGAGCACCGGGAACTCCGCCTCACGGCCATTCACAGTGAGCTTCGCGGTACCAAGGCTTTGGCCCTGAGTCGATTCAGTCACGTCGTCTCCTCGTGGGGTCGGTGTGGGTGCAGTGCGCCTGATATGGAGCACAGCACTCTCCAAGCTTAGCCGTTTCACGGCAATCTTTCGGCGAGTTTTTAGGTTTCTCGACCCCCAGACTATCTCGATATCGAAACAAATGCGCAATTTCTGTGCGTTTCGCGCAACAGCGGATCGCGCGGTCTTGGGGCGGTTAAACGCCTAGCGCCCCGCGGCGACGCGACGCGCGGCCTCGGCAATGTCGGCATCACTCGCGGTGAGCGCGAGGCGGACGTGGTTCGGAGAGTGGTCTCCGTAGAACGGGCCCGGCCCCACGATGATTCCGAGTTCGGCGAACTCGGCCACGCTCTGCCACGCATCGACCCCACGGGTCACCCAGAGGTAGAGCCCGGCTTCGCTGCCCTCGACCGCGTAGCCCGCGGACTCGAGCGCCGGGCGCAACACGGCTCGGCGCGCACGGTACAGCTCGCGCTGGGTGTCGACGTGCGTCTCGTCGCCGAGCGCCGCGACCATCGCGGCCTGCACGGGGGCGGGCAGCATGAGGCCGGCGTGCTTGCGCACGGTGAGGAGCTGATCCACCAGTTGCTGATCGCCCGCCAAGAACGCAGCGCGATACCCAGCGAGGTTTGACTGCTTGCTGAGCGAGTAGATGGCGAGCACTCCGCGGTGGTCGTCGCCCACGACGCGCGGATCGAGCAGCGACGGAATGGGCTCACTCGTCCAGGGCGCATCCCACCCAAACTCGGCGTAGCACTCGTCGCCGACGATGACGGCACCGAGCTCGCGGGCACGGACGACGGCGGAGCGCAGGGCCTCAATGCTCAGCACCCGACCGTCGGGATTGCTCGGGGAGTTCAGCCAGACCAGGCGGGTGTGCTCAGGCCATTCGGCCGGATCGTCAGCCGCGACCGCATCAGCGCCCACGAGCGCCGCACCCATCGCGTATGAGGGATACGCGATGCGAGGAAACGCGACGGCCTCGCCCGCACCGAGGCCAAGCAGAAACGGCAGCAGCGCCACGAGCTCTTTCGAACCCACCGTCGGCAACACTGCGCTCGGGGCGACCGTGACGCCCCGTCGACGCAGGTACCACTCGGCGATCGCCTCGCGCAGGCGCGGGGTGCCGGCGGTCGCCGGGTAGGCGTGGGCGTCGGTTGCAGCGGCCAGCGCCTCCCGCACGGAGACGGGCGACGGATCCACTGGGGAGCCAATCGACAGATTCAGTGCCCCGCCGGAATGGGCCGCGGCCCGCTCGGCGTAGGGCGCCATCGCATCCCAGGGGTAGTCGGGCAGGGGCCCGCGCACGCTACTCCCCCTGCGGCGGGAGCGCCGCGATGATGGGGTGGTCGAAGTTGTAGATGCCGACTTTTGCCGCGCCGCCGGGCGAGCCAATCTCGTCGAAGAACTCGACATTGGCCTTGTAGTAGTCAGACCACTCGCTCGGCAGATCGTCTTCGTAATAGATGGCCTCAACCGGACACACCGGTTCGCAGGCACCGCAGTCGACGCACTCATCGGGGTGAATGTAGAGCGAACGCTCACCCTCGTAGATGCAGTCGACCGGGCACTCGTCGACGCAGGCGCGATCTTTCACATCAACGCAGGGAAGCGCGATCACATAGGTCATGTCGTCTGCCTTTCGAGAGCTCGAGAATGGCCGAGAATACCCTCTATCCTAGGCCCATCGTGCAGGCCGGAAGCTTACGGCTGCGGCGGGCGAGTCGGGATTTCGGAGGTCACAGTGGGGATCTCCGAGGTGAGGTTTGCGACGGCGCCGGGCTCCGACTCGCGGGGAAGCATGGCCGCGGAGAGCCCCGGGAACCGCCCGAGAATCGGGCCCTGGCTATCCAACCGCACGTGGCGCGGCTCCCCCGGCTCGACGACCACTTCTTCGCCTCGCACCTGCACCCGCAGGGGTTGGTCTCCGTCGAGCAGCGTGAAGCTGATGCGCGCGGGGGCGAGCTCGACCCCGAGCACCTGCCCGCGCCAGGCGAGCTTGAAGCGCAGGCCGCCCCAGTGGTCGGGCAGTCGCGGATCGAATTCGAGCCTGCGGCCCACGTCTCGCATGCCGGCGAAGCCGTGCACGAGCGCCATCCATACGCCGCCGGTAGAGGCAATATGCACCCCGTCGCCGGCGTTGCCGTGTAGGTCGTCGAGATCGACGCGAAGCGCCTGATCGAAGTAGGAGTATGCGAGGTCTTGATACCCCACCTCGGCGGCGATGATCGACTGCACGACCGCAGAGAGGGTTGAATCGCCCGTGGTGAGCGCGTCGTAGTACTCGAAGTTGCGACGCTTCTCATCGGTGGTGAACTCGTCGCTCGCGAGCAGCATGGCCAGCACCACGTCGGCCTGTTTCAGCACCTGGAAGCGGTAGATCACGAGCGGGTGAAAGTGCAACAGCAGCGGCTTCTGCTCGGGCGGGGTGGCCTCGAGATCCCACACCTCGCGCTCGAGGAAGTGAGCGTCTTGCGGGTGCACCCGCAACTCGTCCGAGTACGGCACGCACATGCCGTCGGCGGCGCGTTCCCATGCGCGTACCTCCTCGGGCTGCAGCTGCAGCCGATCCACCAGCTGGGCGTGTTCGCGCGGCGCTTCCTCGGCGAGGGTGCGCACCACCTCAGCGGCGAACCGCAGGTTGAAGCGCGCCATCACGTTGGTGAAGAGGTTGTCGTTGACCACCGTCGTGTATTCGTCGGGCCCGGTGACGCCGTGAATATGGAAGTTGTGCGTGCCGTCGAGGTCGGTGCGCCAGAAGCCAAGGCTCGCCCACATGCGGGCGGTCTCGACCGCGATGTCGCTGCCCCCGAGCAGCATCACCTCGAGGTCGCTCGTCGCGCTCACGTACCGCGCCAGCGCATAGGTGATGTCTGCGTTGATGTGGTACTGCGCGGTGCCAGCGGCGTAGTAGGCGCTGGCCTCCTCGCCATTGATGGTGCGCCAGGGAAACAGCGCGCCTTCTTCGTTCATCGTCGCTGCGCGGTGCCTGGCTTTCGGCAGCATGCGGTGACGTGAGCGGATCGCGTTTCTCGCCCACTCCGGGCTCGTGTACGTGAGGAACGGCAGCACGTAGATCTCGGAATCCCAGAAGTAGTGGCCGCTGTATCCCGAGCCGGTGACCCCCTTCGCGGGAATCCCAAGGCCGTCGGCGCGCGCGGTGGCCTGCGCGAGTTGAAACAGGTTCCAGCGAATCGCCTGCTGCACCCCGGGCTCTGCGTCGACCTCGACGTCGGCGCGGTTCCAGAATTCGGTGAGCACGCGGCGTTGCTCCGACCACCGGCGCTCGGGTGGCTCCGCCCTCAGGCGATCGAGCGACTGCACGCAGCGGTCGATGAGCTCACTCTGGGTCGCCTTCGCGGAGGCGTGGTACACGATGGTTTTTTGCAGGCGGATCGTGCGCCCGGCACGCGCCACGCCCTGGTAGACGTGCCGCAGCCGGTCGGCCGTGCCGTCGACTTGGAAGCTCCACCCGATCTCGGCCAGATCGCCGAGACCGGGGTCGAAGTCGTGATCCACCCCCACCGCGACCGCCATGCCTGAGTTGTGCACCCGGTAGCTGAGCATGCTGCGCTGTCCGTCGCGCACCATCGGGCCGGGATCGAGCACTCGCTCGCGCATGACCTCGGCTTGGCGCGGATCCCCCGCGGGCAGCTCGCCACCGACCCCGTCGGCCTCCTCGGTGCGCACGCGGCCCAGGTCTTGGCGGTTGAGGATCAAGCTACTCACCGACACGTCGGCATCAGCATCGAGCACGGTGACGCGCATCTCGAGCGTCGCCAGGTGACGCGAGGCGAGCGACACGAGTCGGCGCGTTTCGACGCGCACGCGCTTGCCTGTGGGGCTGCGCCAGAGCAGCGTGCGGGTGAGGGTACCGGCCCGCAGGTCGAGGGTGCGGTGGGTGTCGAGTATCTCGGAGGTGTCGAGATTGAGTCGCTCGTCGTCGACATAGATGCGGATCGTCTTCGCGTCGGGCACGTTCACGATGGTCTGGCCCTGCTCGGCAAAGCCGTACGCGCCCTCGGCATGCTGGATCTGCCAGGTCTCGTGCAGGCCGTTGATGAAGGTGCCGTGGCTGCCCAGCGGGGTGCCCTCTTCGTGGTTACCGCGCATGCCGAGGTAGCCGTTGCCGAGCGCGAAGAGGGTCTCATCGACCGCGGCGCTTTCCCGACTCGTGCCGTGAACGGTGAGCCGCCAGGGGTCGTCGCCAAAGTCGCGACGAAGCTCTTCGACTCGCGCACCGAAGGGGTCGGGCCGGAGGCTCATCGCACCAACTCATCAAGATCTGCGACCACGAGGTCTGCGCCCGCGGCGCGCAGCGCGTCTGCGCCAGCTCCCCGGTCGACACCTACGACGAGACCGAAGCCCCCGGCGCGGCCGGCGGCGACGCCCGACTCGGCATCTTCAAAGACGACGGATTCGGCGGGTGCAGCACCGAGCCGCTCGGCTGCGGCGACGTATGTGTCTGGGTTCGGCTTACCGGGCAGCCCGTCGGCGGCGGCCACGAGCCCGTCGACCACCACTTCGAAGCGATCGCGCACGCCGGCAGCGGCGAGCACCGCCTCGGCGTTGCGTGAGCTCGACACGAGGCCGATTTGCACGTCGAACTGCGCCAGCTCATCGAGCAGGCGGATCGTGCCCGGGTAGGGGTCAATCCCGTCACTCGCGAGCAGGTCGGCGAAGACCAGGTTCTTGCGGTTGCCGATGCCCCAGATGCTGAAGAAGTCGTCGTCCGCGGGTGTGCCCGCGGCGAGCTCAAGTCCCCGGGAGAAGAGCACCGTGGCGACGCCGTCGAAGCGCGGCCGGCCGTCGAGTGACACGTAATACTCTTCGTCGCGAAAGGGTTCAAGCCCGCGCCCGGCGAAATACTGGTTGAACGTCTCGCGCCACGCCTGCATGTGCAGCGTGACGGTCGGGGTCACCACCCCGTCGAGGTCGAAGAGAAATGCCCGAAAGGGCGTGAGCCGGTGGTCTAGCTGAGTGTCGGCCATGCAGTTCAGTCTATAGAGGCAACTCGCTCAGCTGCGAGGGGCACGGCACGGATCACTCGGGCACCACGAAGACTGACCCGAGCAGCGTACCGTTCGTCGTCTCACCCGTGCTGTCAATGTCGACAGATTGTGCGAACACCAGGCGATCCCCCGTCTGAAGCAAACGGAAGAACTGTGCGACCTGATCTGCCGTGCCGGTGACCGTGACGGTGATGGGGATCTCGACGAGTCCGGTCGCGGCGACGGCGGCTCCCGCGGCGCCTTCAGCAACTGCCGGATCCGCCGGAGCGGCCTCCGCTGTCGCTGCGGGGTCTGCGGGCGTTGCTTGGGCCGCAGCGGGTTCGGGAAGAATCGATTCGCCCACCACGAACTCCGACAGGAGCGCCCCGGACTGACCTTGGATACTCGCGAGCTCCCGAAGGAACACCGGCCAATCCGTGGACACAGGAATCGCGATCTCGAGCTCCGCCAGTTCGGCGAGAAGCTCTTCGGAGTCCGCGTCGGCCTGCTGCAGGATCGCGAGCTGCGCTCGCTGTGTCTCGACGGTGAGTGCGGTGTTGTCGGCGAGGGATCTCGTGCCCGATGCCGCGGTCAACTGCGGCAACAGGCCGGCGACCACGCCATACAGCAGCACGAATGCGCACAGCACGCCGGTGATCAGCACCCAAAGTCGGGTTTTTGCACTCACTGAGCTTCCTCCTCAACGAAGCGACCGGCTCGCACCGTTTCATCAAAGATGAGGCGAAGCTGAGTTTCCGAGGCGGCCACATCCCCCGCACTGAGCAGCCTGTTATCTATGACGAGCCCGCAGACGAGGCCGTCAAGCATGCCGGCTCGCTCAAGGAACGCCGCGGCGGCGGTCAGGCCGCCCTCGCCGGGGGTCGCCAGCGTGAGATCGAGAGAGGATCCCGTTGCTGCGCAGGCCTCAGCAACCGCGGGTTCGGCTGCTGCGTCTGCCTCGCCGCCGGGCAGGGCAGCCGCGAACCGAACAATGGTCGAGCCTTCGGGCACGATGGCGAGTAGCTGATCGCGGAGTGACATGAAGAGCACCTCGGTTTCGGTGATCACCAGGCGATCGGATGACCGGCCGCCCACTGCGGCCAGCATCTCCTGCGCCTCACCGAAGCTCGCGATCTCAACATTCAGCGACTGCGATTCAGCTTCCACTGCGGCAAGTTCCTGATTCGCGAGGGTCACGGGAATCATGCCCGCGGCGAAAATGAGTGCGGCGACGGCCCCGCTGGCTACGAGCGCGAGGAGGAGCTTGGGCAGGGTCTGTTCGTGCCGTTGTTCGGCGCGCTGCTTTTCGGGCAGGAGGTTGACTCTGGGGCTGCGACCAAACTCGATGGGGCTTCGTTTCATTGCCATGAGCTACCCCTTCCTCAAACCCAGACCGATGGGAATCGCGAGTTCTTGTTCGTACTTGGCGAAGGTCTCGGGGTCGAGGCTCTTGTCGACGCGCACGCCCACCCGGGGCGTGCCGACTGTGACCGGCAGATCGACGTATTCGCCGACCGCGCGCACAAAGCCAGGCACGAGCGTCTCGGCACCCATCACGATCAGGCTTTCGATGGGTTGCCCCCCGAGGTTGCTGAGGTAATAGCTGTTCGTGCTGCGGATAGACCCGAAAATGCTGCGGAGGGCTGCAAGCATCGCGTCGGCTGTCTCGCGATATTGCGGATCGGCGCCCTGGTCAATGCCAATGGTCATCTTCAGGGCTTCAGCCTCTTCACGCTCCAGCCCGGTGAGATCCTCCACCGCGTCGGTGACCGTTTCGCCACCCGCCGGAACGATGCGCACGAAGCGTGGGGTGCCGTCTACCGCGACCACGATGAAGGTGGTGCGCGCGCCGAGGTAGACCACGGTGTGACACCCGTTGAGCTGCCCGCCGGGCATCAGCGCCCGAAGCATCCCGAATGGTGAGAGGTCTACGCCCGCGGCCCGCAGCCCTGCGTCTTCAAGCGTGGCCACATTGGTTTCGACGCTGTCTTTGATGGCGGCGACAAGCAGCCCTTGCACCTGCGGCGGGTCACTGCCCTCGACTTCGGCGACGGGATAGAAATCGAGAATCGTCTCGGTCACGGGCACGGGAAGTAGATCAGCCACCTGGTATGGCAGCGCCTGCTGCAGCTGCGGCAGCGGCATCAGGGGCACCGTGTGGTCGCGCACAAGCACACGCTGGTTCCCCACTCCGAGCACCACACGCTTGCTCTTAAAGCCGCCTTCGCGCCACAGCTGCTTCAATGCGTTCGAGACGGCCGGTACGTCGATGACCTCAGAGTCTCTTGCCGCTCCCTCGGGCAGTTCGACCGCGTGCACACGGTGCAGCGTCGGGTGACGGCCAATACTCCCACTCACTTCCGCGGCAAGAAGGCGCCGGGCAGAAATGTCCAGGCCAATGGTGCGTGTGGCCATTCAGCTCCCCTTTGCCGGTCGGTCAGTGCACATTGTTCACTTTCCCTTAGCCTAGTGCCCAGAGTGACAGGTAGGCGTGCATGACGGCTGGTCCAGCCCACACGCCGACCCAGGCGCCCGCGAGCATGAATGGGCCGAATGGGATCTCAGTCTTTCGCCCTCCGCGCCTCATTGCGATGAGGGCCAGGCCGTAGACAGCACCGAGCACGAAACCGGCGAAGGCACCGACCGCGAGGGCATCCCAGCCGACGAAGCCGAGTGCCGCGCCCAGCACCGGCGCGAGCTTCACGTCACCTCCGCCGAGACCTCGCGGGTAGACAAGCACGATCAGGAAGTAGGCAACGAAGAGGATCGCCGCACCCGCCAGAGCCGACACGAATTGCGACCAGTTTCCGCTGAGGGCTGCCGCGACACCGAGCAGGGCGGTCACGACCGCGATACTCGGCACGACGATAGCGTCAGGAAGTCGTTTGTGCTCGAGATCGATCAGCGTGAGGGCGATGCTGATCGCAGCAAGCCACAGGTATGCAGCGAGCACGAGCCACGCGGCAATGGCAGACAACGCGCCAGCAGCCCCAAAGGGCGTTGTCGCGCCGACCACACTGAACACCCACCCCGCCACGAGGGCGAACGCTGCACCCGTCGCAATCTCAACGAGCGGGTAGCGCGCGCTGATTCGGGTACCGCAATTCGCACATCTCCCGCGCAGCGCAATCCAGGAAATCACCGGCACATTGTGCCACGGACGGATCTTCGCGTCGCACTTGGGGCAATGGCTGTCGGGAAGGAGCGACTCCCCTCGCGGCACTCGCCAAATCACGACGTTAAGGAACGACCCAATGAGCAGCCCAAACACCCCGGCCGCGGTCGGACCCCACGCCTGCATCAGTCGACGTTGCGTTGGAGCAATATGTCCTCGCCAAGCCGAGGTGTGCCTGAGGTCGTGCCACCACCGCCACCAGTGGTGCCCCCAGAACTCCAACCCGGAAGCCCTATCGGACTAAAGGTCAGCGAATTCTGGATAGCGCTTCCTTGAGTGAAGTAGCCGCCGGCGTATATCGATCCGACTACCGACGAGTTCTGCATGTGCACGCCACACGGCGTGTACACCATCGTCGTGATGGGTGAGTTGAAGTCAGTACCATCAATGGTGACTGAGTCAGATCCGACAGTGCAGGCGGTTCGTGTTCCGGGGTCTACGATCCAAAGTTTGCGAGCAACGCCGCCTTGGGAGGTCACGGTTACGTTCTTAAAGTCCACCCGATCGACCAGCAGGACTGCGTCAGAACGAACCTCAACGGCGACGTTCTGGGGGTCGAGAAGCCCGCAGTTGCGCAAATCGTAAAGCACCGGCCCGCTGGAACTGCCGAGCTGCTTCCAACCGTTGAATTGAGCCTTGTTCCAGGGGTCGCACTGGCTCGAACCCGTGTATGTCTTCACTTCGAAGCCTGCCCAGAGCGCGGCTTGTTCGGGGGTGTGCGTGTATTCGCGCCATGGCGCAAACGGCGGGGCAGGCACCGCACCCACCAGGCTCACCGTTGGGGTAGCCGGTGCCCCTGCGGTCGAGGTGCACTTCCGCGCATCGATATCAAGGCCCGCAGGCGGGGAATTCCAGTTCACTGCTGGAGCTTGAACCACACATCCGCTGAGGGTGCGGCCGACCCAGTTGCCGCCATTAAGGTCGACGTTTGATCCGGCGCGGATACGGCCGGGAACCTCACGACCGTTAGCGACCGATACCCCTCCCGAGGTGGTGAGGTTGCCGGCTGTGTGATCGGTGGTGGAGCGAATGATCCCGACCTGCCCGTTCGCGTCGATCTTACCGCCACTGGTAACGTCACCCTCGACGTTTGAGGTTGCGGCGAGGCTCACATCTCCAATCGCAGTGATGCTGCCTTTTACCCGAGCCGTACCAGTGAGAGTGACGGTGCCACGCGCGGTGACGCTGCCTTCGACGACCGAGCCTGATCCGAGAGTCACGTTTCCGTCTGCATTAATGTTTCCGTCGTTTTCCGGAGTTCCTGAAACACCCACTCGAGCGTTATCACCGACGGAGACGTTACTGCTGGTAGAGATATTCCCGCCGACCAACCCCCCGTTCGAAAGTGTTACCGCGCCATTGGCAAAGACACTGCCCGTTACGTCGCCCTTGATGGGAACTTCCCCGGTGCCAGCTGAGCGAAGGTCACCCTCGACCTTCAATGTTGCATTGATGTTGAGGTTGCTTCCGAAATGTGCTGAACCTTTGACGATGCAGTTGAAGGCTTTTCCGGCTGAGTCTGTGACCGTGCCACCGGAATCTACGGTGAAATTGCCCTTGATAAGCAAAGATCCAGGCATAATTTGACCTTTGCAGGCAAGACCGGATTCTGCCATTGCGATTACTGGGTTCGGGCTGGTTCCACCCAGAAAAGCAATTGAATTGTTTTGCAGGTCACTCGTACCCGCGACGTACATGAAGTAATCACCGGCACCACCGGAGGTGCCTCCGCCAGGCACCCAGCGGTAGACGGTCTCAACCGTCGCGCTCGCTCCGCTTGCAGTGCCGGTAGCGCGGATTACGACACGGCGATCGGGAGCGACACCCTCACAGGTGGGCACGGCGGTCGAAAAGCTGTATGTCAGAGTGCCGGTAGAGGCGAGTGCGCTCAAATCGGTGAGGCACGGGTCGATGGTAGCTGAGCGCATTGTGGCCTCAGCAGCGGCAATACCGGCCTCTGCGGCGGCCTGAGCCTGCACGATGTTCTTGTTAGTTGCCGTGACCTGTGAGGAGCCGACAATAGCGACGAGAAATGCAGAGATCAGCGCGACCCCAACGATGAAGACCATGAGCACCATCGGCAGTGCGATGCCGTGGTCGTTGCGCAGGGGCAGTCGGAGTGGGTGGTGAGGAAGCGTGCCACGGTGGGTCATGCGTTCATCCTCTCAGTCAGGCTTTGTTCTCAGAAGCACGTCGTGGCAGGGTTGGCCACTTGCCCCTGAGTGTGGTTGCGGGTGTCGCCGACGATGTTAATCGTGCCCCCGTCGGAGGTACCCACCCGCCAGGAGTAGGTCAGGGTTCCCTCCACCCCGGAGGCGGCCCCACCCGCGAAGAAGGGAAAGGTCGTGGCGCCGTCGGTGCGAGGCCCGACCTCGGTCAAGAATGTAGGGAGACTTCCGACCGTATTCCAGGGCTGGCCAGCAGCATCAGGTTTCTCATCGCGAGTGAGGGTGCGTTCATCACCGGTGCCTGTGACCTGCCAGCGCACGCAGCGCCATGTGATCGAGGCGGATCGCCCCGCAACCGACGCCGTAAGCGTCGCGCCGCCGTCGGTGACGCGGAACTCACGGGCATTGCGGATGTCTGCGCGGAGGAGGGTAGCGGCGTTCTGACCGTCGCTCGCCGAGGTGGTGAGGCCCGATACCGTCGACTCCGAGCGGAACAGGCTGACCATGGTGGTCGCGATGATGGTGGAGATTAGACCGAGCACCACGATGTAGACCGCGAGCTCGACCAGGCTGAAGCCTGCGTCATCTGCCCTGCGGTCGCGGTTCATGGTGTACTTTCAGCGGTGACTACCTGGGTCGTGGCTTCGGCGATGGTGTTGGATTCGGCGGAAAGCGCCTGCACCCGGATGGTGACAGTAGCCAAGCGATCGGAGCCGCAGGTGACCGTGCGATCTGCCTGAAACTTCTCGTTGGCTGGCGCGGCGAGTGTCAGCGGTTTCTGTGTCTCCACAGCCGCCGAATCGCAGACCTTGATCGAGAGTTCGTCGCGGCTCTGGTCGAGTTGAGTTGCGACGATGCGGTTGGCCTGGGCTACGTCAGCGTTTTGAACTGCGAGACGCACGGAATCGATGACCAGCGGGAAGAGACCCACGAGCACAATGCCGAGCACTAGGATCGCGACCGCGAGTTCGGTCATGCCGATACCCGCATCGGATCGCTTCTGAGCCTTTCGATCATTAGACAAGACACTCAGACCTTTACTGACCAGAACTCAAAATTGAGAACTTCGAGAAGCTCTACAACTCAAATACGCTGAGATCTTCATCATAGAGAACTTGAGAGCAGGGAACCCCGGAGGCTGGTTCCCTGCCCTTTAAGATAGAGCGCTCTGCTAAGTGGCCCTAGATAGCTGTTGTAGCAGACACTGTTGGAGGCGTGGTATCCCAGCTGTTGCCCGAGCAACCAGTGACTGGACCTTTCTGAGACCAGGCAGTACCCTTAGCCGCACGAACACAATAAGTACTCAAGGTAGTTCCTGTGTATGTAATCGTGACGCCGTCCTGCGCCAAGTTAGACAACCCAGCCGTAACCGAAGCAGCATCACTGGCAATATTCGATGCCATGATCGAGGCGCCATTCGCTGCCCCAGCCTGGAGCTGCGACCGCTCCGCAGAGGTCTGAAGGTTCCCAAACACCGGAATTGCAATGGCAACAAGAATGCCGATAATCACGATAACCACCGCAAGCTCAACGAGCGAGAAGCCCTTGTCTCCGTCGGCCTTGCGGTTCTTCAGAACGTTCTTCATACGCTCAAGCATGTGTGACTCCATAGGTCAATGCACCGGGATGTTATGGCTCCCGAACGGTGCTGATCCGGGAACACCCTCAGTCTACTGGGATTCAGTACAACTTTGCGTAGCGTTGCCGTTCCGCACATTTCATTTGGCACCAAGTGCCACTGTGTTTGGAGCGGCGAATCTCAGCCCTGAATGGCGCCGACGAGGCCGAAGATCGGGAGGTAAAGCGCAACGACCATGCCACCGATCACCACGCCAACGAGCACGATGAGTAGTGGTTCGATGAGCGAGGTCAGCTGATCCGCCGCGGTCTCAACCTCGCGGTCGTAGAATTCTGCGATGCTCTTCAGCATCTTGTCGAGCGCGCCCGAGTCTTCGCCTACCGCGACCATTTGGGTGACCATCGGCGGAAACACGTCGTGTTGCGCCAGGGGCAGGGCAAACGGGCGCCCGTGCCGCACCGAGTTCTCGGCCTCGAGCAGCGCCTGCTCAATCACCCAGTTGCTCGAGACTTTCGCCACGAGGCCGATCGCCTGCAGCATGGGTACGCCCGCGTTCAGCATCACCGCGAGGTTGCGGCTGAAGCGCGCGATCGCTACCTTGCGAAAGAGCTGCCCGAAGATCGGCATGTTCACCTTCGCGGTGTCGACGACCTTCCGAACCTTCTCTTCATTCTTATTGCGTGAGTACCAGAACGCCACCGCGATCGAGATGATCGCGAGCAGCGGCACCCACACCACCGCCGAGCGCGACATCGCGACCAGAATCTGCGTGGGCACGGGAAGCTCATCGCCGAACCCGGCAAAGAGGCTCTCGAAGGTGGGCACCACGAACACCAGCATCGCGATCACCGAGAGAATCGCGACGAACAACACGACGACGGGGTACGCCATCGCGCCTTTGACCTTCTGCTGTAGCTTCAGCTCGGTCTCGAAGTTCTTCGCCACCGATTCCAGCGCCTCGTCGAGAAAGCCGCCCGCCTCGCCTACACGGACCAGGTTGACCATGATCAGCGGGAACACCTTCGGGCGGCGCTCCATCGCGGCAGACAGTGACGAACCCTGCCCGACCTCGCGACGGGCATCAGCAAAGCCCTTCGCGAGAATCTGGTTCTCCGTCTGTTGGCTCACGATTTCGAGGGCACGCAAGATTGTGACGCCCGAGCCCACCATCACCGAGAGTTGCTGCGAGGCAATCGCGAGGTCTTTCAGGCTCGGCTTCTTCTCCAGAAACGCAATGTTGAGGTCTTTGTTAAGTCCGAGTGAATCGTTGTCTTTGACCCAGACCGGAATGAGGCCCTGCGCCTCGACCGCATTCACGGCCGCGGCCTCGCTCGCGGCGTGCAGGCGTCCCTTGACAGTCTTGCCGGCACTGTTGCGCGCTCGGTAGACGTAGAGGGTCGTCGACTCGGCCATGTCTTAGAACCTCTTGCGTCGCGGCAGGTCGGTGACGGCGAACTCGTCGTCAAAGCCAAGCCCGGCCACCGCCATCGCGTCTGCGGCAGCGTCACGATCGCCGGCACCGCGCGTCGCGAGCGACTCGAAACTCTTCAGATCGCTCGCCTTCTCGCGAGCGTGGTCGTAGGTCACGATGCCCTGCCGCACGAGGTCGGCGAGTGACTGATCCATCGTGTGCATGCCGTGCTCGGCTCCAGACTGCAAGCTCGAATAGATCTGGTGCGACTTCGCCTCGCGCACGAGGTGCCCGATCGCGGGGGTCATCTTCATCACCTCAGTTGCGACCACGCGGCCACCCCCGATCTTGCGCAGCAGTGTCTGTGAGATCACGCCCTGCAGGCTGGCCGAGAGCTGCGTACGAATCTGGCCCTGCTGGTGTGACGGGAAGACATCGATGATGCGGTCGATCGACTGCGCCGCGTCGACCGTGTGCAAGGTCGCAAACACGAGGTGCCCGGTCTCGGCCGCGGTGAGCGCCACCGAGATCGACTCGAGATCGCGCAGCTCGCCCACCAGAATCACGTCGGGATCCTGCCGCAGCACATGCTTCAGCGCCGCCGCGAAGGTGTGCGTGTCAGTGCCGACCTCGCGCTGATTCACAATCGACTTCTTGTGCTTATGCAAGAACTCAATCGGGTCTTCCACCGTCATCACGTGGCTCGCCAGATCGGTGTTCACGACGTCAATGAGCGATGCCAAGGTGGTCGACTTGCCCGAGCCGGTGGGCCCGGTGACGAGTACCAGGCCGCGCGGCAGGTAGGCGAAGTCACGCACCTGCGGGGGCATGCCTAGCTCATCAAGCGAGCGAATCTTGTTGTCGATGAAGCGAAATGCTGCACCCAACGAGTTGCGCTGCCAGTACATGTTCACGCGAAACCGGCCAACGCCCACGGCCGAATAAGCGAGATCGAGCTCGAGCTCGGTCTCGAGCTTTTCTCGCTGATCGGGGGTGACGATCGACAGCAACACCTCGCGAAGTGTGTCGGGCGTGAAACGTTCAAAGCCGCCCGGCAAATGCTGCAGCTGCCCATCGACGCGAATCACCGGCGGTGATCCGACCGCCAAATGCAAGTCAGAAGCTTGCACACTCGCCACATGCGCCAGCGCATCATCCAGCACGAACGAACCCGTCATTACGTCCCCCTTATTGGCACCACGCAAGCGGCAACCTCATCACAGTGTAGCCAGTGCTACACCGATGCGCCGGCAATGCCGACGCTGAAAAACTCACGACGCGACGCGCAGCACTTCTTCGATCGAGGTGATGCCCTCGAGCACCTTGCGCCACCCGTCTTCTCGCAGCGGGACCATACCCTCCTCGACCGCCAACTCGCGCACCTCAAGCCCCGAGGCGTGAGCAACCGCAAGACGCTGTACCCCCTCGCTCACGATCATCACCTCGTGCAACGCGACGCGCCCCCGGTACCCGGTGTTCGAGCAACGCGAGCAGCCGACGGGCTCGCCCACGAGCGCCTCGCCGCCCGGAATCGTGAACCCCAACCGCTCGAGCAGCTCCCCGTCGGGCTTGCGCATCACCTTGCACTTGTCGCACAGCCGCCGCGCAAGCCGCTGCGCGACGACCGACTCAAGCGCCGAGGCCACAAGGAAGGGTTCGATACCCATCTCGACGAGGCGCGTGATCGCGCTCGGCGCATCGTTCGTGTGCAGGGTCGACAGCACGAGGTGCCCGGTGAGGGCCGCCTCGATCGAGATCTGCGCGGTCTCCGCGTCGCGGATCTCACCCACGAGCACCACGTCGGGGTCGCCACGCAGAATCGACCGCAGCGCGCTCGCGAAGGTAAGGCCCGCGCGCGGGTTCACCTGCATCTGGCTCACACCGTCCATCCGGTACTCCACCGGGTCTTCGACGGTGATCACGTTGATCTCGGGCCGGGCGACCTCGCTGAGGGTCGTGTACAGCGTGGTCGACTTGCCCGAGCCGGTAGGCCCGGTCACGAGCAGCATGCCGTGCGGTTTTCTGAACGACTGCGAGTACACGTCCATGTTGCGCGGCGACATGTGAAGGTCTGAGAGCTTGATCTTCGATGCCGAGTTGTCGAGAATACGCATGACGATCTTCTCGCCCCACACCGTGGGCAGCGTCGCCACGCGCAGGTCGATCGAGCGACCGTTGTGGGTCACCGAAATGCGGCCATCCTGGGGCTTGCGCCGTTCGGCGATGTCGATGCCGCTCATGATCTTCAGACGCGAGATCACCCCGTCTTTGATCGAGGTCGGCGCCTGCTGCACGTCGTGCAGCACGCCGTCGATGCGGTACCGCACGCGCAGTCGCTTCTCGGTGGGGTCAATGTGAATGTCGGAGGCGCGATCCTGAATCGCCTGCGAAATGATGAGGTTCACGAAACGCACGATCGGCACATCGCCGTCTTCGTCTTCGAGACTCTCGGTCGCGTCGGTGCCGCCGGTCGTCGGGGCGCTGGCACCCAGCTCGCTCGTCAGGTCGGCGATCTGGTCGTCGAGGCGCACGTAGCGGTCGAGGGCCGCCGCCATCGCCTCCCGCGTCGCCACCACCGGCACCACCGTGAGACCGGTGGATCCCGCCACGTCGTCAAGCGCGATGACGTCGTCGGGATCCACCATCGCGAGCGTCATCTCGTGACCTTCGAGCGCGATCGGCAACACATAGTGACGGCGCGCGAGGTCGGGGGCGAGCTTCGCGACGGCGCGCTGATCGACCGGGGTTTCGAGCAGGTCAACGAAGCGGAGGCTCTGCGTGAATGCGAGCGCCTTCGCGAGGTCGACGCTGTCGAGCTTGCCGGTCGCGAGCAGCTCGCGCTCGGCGCGCCGCTCCCCCACCTTGGCGATCGCCGCGGTCATGGTGTCTTTCGGCACCGTGCCCGTCAACACCAAGTGCTCAAGTATGCGACGCATGACATCCCCCTAGGTTGTGCAGTTGTCTTTTTCGATTGTGGATCGGGCCCGGCGTTGCTACGCGGTAACCTCCGTGCCGATGCCGCGTGCCGTGAAAATCTCGAGCAACACCGAATGCGGCTCGCGTCCATCGATGATGGCGGCTTTGGGCACGCCGCTGCGCACGGCATCGAGGCACGCGCGCATCTTCGGGATCATGCCCGATTCGAGACTCGGCAACAGCGCCTCGAGCTCGCTGGCGCCGATGCTCGAGACGAGCGAGTCGCGGTCAGGCCAGTTCGCGTAGAGGCCGGCCACGTCGGTGAGGATGACGAGCTTCTCGGCACCCAGCGCACTGGCGAGGGCCGAGGCGGCCGCGTCGGCGTTGATGTTCAATGACGCGCCCGGCTGATCCTCATCGGGGGCGATGCCCGCGACCACCGGAATCAATCCCGCATCGAGCAGCGCCAGCACGGGCTCGGGGCGCACGCCCACCACGTCGCCCACGAGGCCGAGATCCACCATCTCGCCGTCGACCTCGATCGGGGCGCGACGGCGGCCGATGAACAGGCCCGCGTCTTCCCCCGTGGTGCCCGCGGCGAGGGGGCCGTGCGCGTTGATCTGATCGACGAGCTCGGGGTTCACCTTGCCGGTGAGCACCATGCGCACCACGTCCATCGCCTCGGGCGTGGTGACCCGATAGCCGCCCTTGAACTCGCTCGCGATGCCGAGGCGCCCGAGCATGTCGGTAATCTGTGGGCCCCCGCCGTGCACCACCACCGGGCGAATGCCGGTGTGCCTGAGGTAGACCACGTCTTCGGCGAAGGCCTGCATGAGCGCCTCGTCGACCATCGCGTTGCCGCCGAACTTGATCACCACGATCGCGTCGCGGAACTTCTTCAGCCACGGCAGCGACTCGATCAAGACCTCGGCCTTCGCGGCCGCCTCTTCGTGCTTCAGCGGACTCGTCGTGTTCGTCATCGTCACCCTTAGCTCGAGTACGCGCTGTTCTCGTGCACGTAGTCGTGCGTGAGGTCGTTCGTGCGCACGGTCGCAGTGTGTTCGCCCGCATACAGCTCGATGAGCACGTGCGTCTTGCGGGGGGTGAGGTCGCACTCGTCGACCGGGCGATCAGGGCCACCTGCGTGGCACAGTCGCACCCCGTTGAAGCTGACGTCGACCTGGTACGGGTCGAACGCCGCCTCCGTGGTGCCGATCGCGGCGAGTACGCGGCCCCAGTTGGGGTCGTTGCCGAAGATCGCGGCCTTGAAGAGGCTGTTGCGGGCGACCGAGCGGCCCACCTCGACGGCGTCTTCGACGCTCGCCGCGCCCGCCACCTCGATGTCGATGTCGTGGCTCGCGCCCTCGGCGTCAGCCTGCAGCTGTGCGGCGAGGCTGTCACAGACCGCGGCGAGCGCCTCTGCGAACTCGGCCTCGTCGGGTGTGACCCCGCTCGCGCCGCTCGCGAGCAGCGTGACCTGGTCGTTCGTCGACATGCAGCCGTCGGAGTCTAAGCGGTCGAAGCTAGCGCCGGTCGCACCGCGCAGGGCGCGATCCGCCACCTCGTCGTCGATGAGCGCGTCGGTGGTGATGACGACGAGCATGGTCGCGAGGCCGGGCGCGAGCATGCCGGCGCCCTTCGCCATCGCGCCGATGCGCCAGCCGTTGCCCTCGTGCGAGGCGGTCTTCTCGACCGAGTCGGTGGTGAGGATCGCGGCGGGGGCGGTCGTGTCGTCTGCGGCGAGCGCCTGCACGAGCTGCGGGATGTTGTTCACGATCTTGTCGCGGAAGGACTGGTCGCCTGCGCCAATGAGGCCGGTGGAGCAGACGAGGATGTGGTCTGCGGCGCTGTCGCCGTCATCGACATTGGTTTCGCCGCCGAGCGCTTCGGCCACGGCCTCGGCGGTCAGACGCGTGGTCTCGTAGCCGAAGTCGCCGGTGAAGCAATTGGCTCCCCCGGAGTTCAGCACCACTGCGCGCGCCGCGCCGTTCTGGGCGACCTTGCGGCTCCACAGAATCGGGTTGGCTTGCGCCCGGTTGCTCGTGAAGACGACCGCTGCGGCGCGCGCCGGGCCATCGTTCACGACAAGCGCCAGGTCGGGCTTGCCGGTCGACTTCAGGCCCACGGCGATGCCCGCCGAGCGGAACCCCTTCGGGAAGGTCACGGTCACGGGGCGACTCCATTCGTGCTCAGGCCGGTGGCTTCGGGGAGACCGAGGGCGAGGTTGGCCGACTGGATTGCGGCTCCCGCCGTGCCCTTGGTTAGGTTGTCAAGGGCGGCCACCACCACGACGCGGCCCGCGGCCTCGTCGACGGCGAGGCCGATGAGGCAGGTGTTTGCGCCGAGGGTGTCGGCGGTACGGGGAAACTGTCCCGCGGGCAGCAGGTGCACGAACGGCTCGTCGGCGTAGGCCTGCTCCCAGGCTGTCCGCACCTGAGTCGCGGTCACGCCTTCAGCAATGCGCGCCGTGGATGTCGCGAGGATCCCGCGGCTCATCGGCACGAGCACCGGGGTGAAGCTGATCGTCGGCGTCACTGTCGCGCCTGCATCGCGCAGCACCTGCTGGATCTCGGGAATGTGCCGGTGCGATCCGCCGACCGCGTAGGGGTTTGCAGTGCCCATGAGCTCGGCACCGAGCAGGTGCGTCTTCGCCGCCTTGCCCGCGCCGCTGGGGCCCACTGCCAGCACCGACACGATGTCGAGGGGTTCGATGACGCCGGCGGCGATGCCCGGGGCGAGCGACAGCGCCACGGTGCTCGCGTTGCAGCCGGGGGCCGCGATCCGCTCGGCGCGTCGCAACGACTCGCGCTGCTTGGTGAACCCGCCGTCGGCATCGCGCACGAGCAGCTCGGGCACGCCGTACGTCCAGGGCTCGTGGTGCTCGCCGCCGTAGAACGTGACCCAATCGTCGCGCTCGCGTAAGCGGTGATCCGCCCCACAATCGACCACGAGGCGCACGTTCGTGAGCTGCGCGGTCAGCGTGCCCGACGCACCGTGGGGCAGGGCGAAGAACACGATGTCGTGCCCGTCGAGCACCTCGGGGGTGGTCTCTTGAATGGTGAGGTGCGCGAGCGAGCGCAGGTGCGGCTGGGACTCGATGAGCGGGGTGCCCGCGCTCGAGTGCCCGGTGACCGTGCGAAGGTCGAACTCGGGGTGCTCGGCGAGGAGTCGCAAAAGCTCGCCGCCCGCATACCCGGAGGCACCCGCTACTGCCACACTCGTCGCCATACCCCACCGTTCCCGTCTTGCGCGCTCTGCCTTCTGGGCGCTGAACTGCCTGCTCCCATTCTGGCACCCTTGTGCGCGTTCCCCCCAACCACGTCGCGTGGGTCTGCTCTTCAAACCACCTCCCCGCTTGGGGTAGGGCGCAAGTGGTCGCTTGCCTGGCAACGAAGGAGCCTCACGCGCCCGACACAGGTCTCTTGGGTTACGCAACCAACCTCTTTCAATTTCAGCTAGGGCGCAAGTGGTTGCTTGCCTGGCGACGAAGGAGCCACACGCGCCCGACCGGGCGGATGCCACGGCAGGCAGACGCTGGTCGGCGAGCAGGGTCGAGGCACAGAGTCGGAGCTAGAAGCCCAGAGTCAGCAAGCGAATACGACGAAACCCCCTCCGATTGGAGGGGGTTTCACTGGTGACCCCAGCGGGATTCGAACCCGCGTTACCGCCGTGAGAGGGCAGCGTACTAGGCCGCTATACGATGGGGCCGTGTTCCTTGGCCGGGGAATCCCCTGCCGTGGCAACTAGACTATCTTGGCACATCACCGGCGCGATGCAAAATCCGCAGTGGATCTGCCCGCTCGCGTGTCGAAGCCCTAGCATCGGGGGCATGCAGTGCTTCCGCCTTTCCCATGCCGGTGTCGTTCTCGAGCTCGATGGGGCCTCGCTCTTCGTTGACCCGGGCAGCTTCTCGTCTGGAGCGGAGCTCAGCACCGCGATCGAGGCGGCGGCACCGATTGCGGGAATCGTGATCACACACGAGCATGCCGACCACTGGACCCCCGAGAACGTGGCTGCGCTGCGCGCCACCGCCCCCGACGCCCCGGTGTTCACCACGCAGGCGACGGCCGACGCGCTGGAGGCGGCCGGGATCCAAAATGTGCTGGTTGTGCGCGAAGGCGACACGCACCAGGCGGGCCCGTTTGAGCTGGAATTCTACGGCCACCGCCACGAGGTGCTGCACTCGAGCATTCCAGTGATCGACAACGTGGGGGTACGAGTGAATGGCACCTTCGCGTATGGCGGCGACGACCTGACGCGGCCGCCGTTCATCGCCGATGTGCTGGGTGTGCCGATCGGATCGCCGTGGTCGAACATCGCGCAGGTGATGGATTTTGTGCTTACCGCCGCGCCGCGCCGCGCGTACCTGACTCACGACGGAATGCTGTCGGCGCAGGGCCTCGGGTTGTTCACCACGCGGGTGCAGTGGTGCCTGGAGCAGGTCGGCGGCGAGCTGATCACGCTGCCGCGGCTCGACGCGGATCCCACTGCCCGACTCGAGCTCGGGACGCTCAGAATTTAGTCGGCCGCGATGGATTGCCCGTAACATTGCTTCCATGGCCTTTGCGAATGTAGGAACTTTAGGTACTCAGCCAGGACAACGCGACGAGCTTGTCGCGATCCTCACTCGGTTGAATCGAGACCTCAGCGACGCGGGCTGCGTGCTGTACGAGGTCGGGATCAACCCCGACGAACCAGACACTGTGTTCGTCGCGGAAATCTGGGAGTCGGCACAAGCACACCAGGGTTCGTTGCAGCTCGAGAGCGTTCGAGCGGCGATCGCTGAAGCCATGCCGCTACTCACAGGCCAGATGGGTGGAAATCAGTTCACCGTAGTGGGTTCTCCCCTGCGCGCTTAACCACACGCTGTCGGGGGTGATTCCGTCAGCACTCACGGAACCAATCGCAGGAGCACACGCCCCAGTCACGAAGTGCGTCAAACGCGAGCCTCTGAGTCGACCTCAGGCTTCACACTACCGATATGCCTCTCGACGGTGAGCTACACGCACGCCTGACACCACGAGTACCTGATCAGGAATGTCGTAGATTACTCGGTAGTCGCCGATTCTGATCCGCCACGCGGTGTCTTCACCGACGATCTTCCGCGAACCAGGAGGTCGCTGGTCTTCGGTCAGAGACTCAATCGCGTCGAGCACTCTAGTCCGAACCTGAGCTGGCAGCTTTCGCACCTGCCGAGCCGCCGCCGTGGTGAACTCGACCTCGTAGATCACGACGCGAGTTCGCTACGCAGATCTGCGAGCTTGATCCGCTCACCATCATCCTGAGCCTTCGCTTCACGGTAGGCCGCGACATCCTGACTCATCTCGAACGCCTCAAGTGCTGCAAGGTCTTCAACGCTCACCACGACAGCTGCGAGCTTGCCGTTGCGGGTTACGCCAATGCGCTCCCCCGCATACATTGCGCGACCGAGCACGTCGGAAAGCTGACTGCGGAGTTCGCGAGTGGTAACTTCACGAGAAACTGTTTCCATAGTGGCAATAGTAGCATCTGTGTACACATTCAAACCTAACTCACTCTAACTTGGTCCGCCCTCGTCGTGGCGCGTCGGATCCATTCGCTGGTGCAGAATACGGATCTCGGTCACGTACGTCTCAGTGTTTGAAGTAGTGCCCCGTAGAGTGGTGTAACGCGCCCCGGCCCGCTGAAAGACCAGCGTGGCCACCGGGGACACCTTCGAGAAGCCTTCTAACTCTCACTCGAAAGGGCATCGCACCGATGACCACTGCCTCTATTGTCGACCCTGCCAGCGTCCTCACCCAAGCCCTGAGCGACGCGTCGCCCGATCTGATGCGCACCCTGCTGCAAACCATGATCAACACCCTCCTCTCAGCCGAAGCAGACGCTATCTGCGGCGCCGAATACGGCAAGCCCTCACCCGAGCGCACCAACTCTCGCAACGGTTACCGGGCCCGTGACCTCGATACCCGAGTGGGAACGATCGATGTGCGAGTCCCGAAACTGCGGCAGGGCACCTATTTCCCCGAGTGGCTCCTGGAACGCCGCAAGCGTTCAGAGTCAGCGATGATCACCGTCGTCGCTGATGCCTACCTCGCCGGCGTCTCTACACGCCGCATGGACAAACTCGTCAAGACCCTCGGCATTCACTCACTCTCGAAATCACAGGTTTCCCGCATGGCGGGCGAGCTGGACGAGCATGTACACGAGTTCCGCACCCGCCCGTTGGGCGAGGCAGGACCGTTCACATTCGTCGCGTGTGACGCTCTCACCATGAAGGTCCGCGAAGGCGGTCGCGTCGTGAGTACCGTCGTGCTCGTCGCGACCGGCGTCAACCATGACGGGCATCGCGAGGTACTCGGTGTGCAGGTATCGACCAGCGAGACCGCGATGGCATGGAACATGTTCTTCGCGGACCTCGTCGCGCGCGGCCTCACCGGGGTCAAGCTCATCACCTCTGACGCGCACGCGGGCCTCGTGGAAGCCATGCGCGCGAACTTCCCCGGGACGTCATGGCAGCGTTGCCGCACCCATTACGCGGCGAACCTGATGACGGTGTGCCCGAAATCGATGTGGCCGGCAGTGAAAGCGATGCTGCATTCCGTCTACGATCAGCCCGATGCCCCGAGCGTCGAGGCTCAGTTCGACAGGCTCCTGGATTACGTGGCCGAGAAACTTCCCGATGTGCACGCACACCTCGATGCTGCCCGGGCTGACATTCTCGCGTTCGCTGAGTACCCGAAGGACGTGTGGCAGCAGATCTGGTCGAACAACCCGAACGAACGGTTGAACCGTGAGATCCGCCGCCGTACTGACGTGGTCGGGATCTTCCCGAACCGGGCCGCGATCACCCGGCTTGTCGGGGCGGTGCTTGCAGAGCAGTCTGACGAGTGGGCTGAGGGGCGACGATATCTCGGTCTCGAAGTTCTCGCCCGTTGCCGGCTCACCCTGGTGCCAGAGATTTCCGAGGAGGTGATGACGGGGCTACCACTCGCGTTAAGCGCGTAACTCGATCACTTCTTGAAGCGACACCGTTACACCACTCCACGGGACTTGACC